>JAJOKG010000026.1:0-13341 GCA_021206415.1 Sulfurospirillum sp.
CTCCTTTCCATGAAATCTGAAAATGGAGTTTAACCAATCTAACTTGGTTTCTTAAGGTTTTAAATCAAAATGCAACTCTTAAATTACATTTTCAACTGACGAGTTTAGCACTTCGTCTGACAAAATGCCTTTCAGCTGTTCTAATAAATTTCCTACTATCCATGTCTTTTGGAGTTATAAATGGGATACCATCTCCATAAGCATTTTCAAGTGAACCAGGTGGAGTTTTACCTGTTTTAATTTGCCCCAAATCTCCTAAAGTTAAATTGCTCCACTCAGAACTCATACCCAAGCCCCGCCAAGTTCTCTTTTATCATCGTTTCAAGTCTTGCACTCTCTTTGAACTGTTCACCAAGAGTATTTGTCAGTTCACCCATTTTATGAGCAAATGGGATACCATCATCTTCTATATCTTCAGTACCTACATATCTCCCAGGAGTGAGGATATACTCTTGCTTTGCTATCTCCTCAGTTGTAGCACTATAGTATTTTCCTGCGATGTTTTCAAAGTTTGCTTCACTTCTAAACTTATGAAACACATCGGCTATGGTTTTGATGTCTTCTATACTAAAATCTCTTTGTTTTCTATCTATCATAAATCCAAAATCTCTCGTATCTATAAAAAGAGTTTTTCCTTTTTGTTTTTTTATTTCGGTTGAGTATCCATATACAAGCTGGGATTTGTGTATTTGCAAAAAGTTGTGATGGCAGAGCAACTATCGCCTCTACGAGGTCATTTTGCACGATTGCGTTTCGTATTTCTCCCTCGTTGTTTGTAGTTGAGCTCAAACTTCCATTTGCTAGGACAAGTCCCACTACTCCTTTGGTTGGGTCACTGTGGTAGAGCATATGAAGCATCCAAGCAAAGTTGGCATTGCCTTTTGGAGGGGTTGGGTAGCCGTTCCATCTTGCGTCATTTTCTAAACTTGCATCCCACCAATCTTCTTCCTTTTGGTTAAATGGTGGATTTGCCAGGACGAAGTCCGCTCTTAGGTCTGGGTGTTGGTCACTTGTAAAACTACTGCGTGGCTCTTTTCCAAAATTGAAGTCTATGCCACGGATTGCCATATTCATAGCAGCTAGTCGCCAAGTAGTAGGGTTAGACTCTTGCCCATATACTGAGATGTCGCCAAGTCTTCCATTGTGTGCTTCGATGAACTTTTCACTCGAGATAAAAAATCCACCACTTCCCATAGCTGGGTCATAGATGCGCCCACTGTAGGGTTCTATCATCTGCACTATAAGGTTTACGATAGATTTTGGCGTGTAAAACTGCCCACCTCTTTGACCTTCTGCTGCTGCAAACTTTCCTAAAAAGTACTCATACACATGACCTAAGATATCTTTTGATTTGAGCGAATGATGCGTAAATGGAATCTCGGCTATAAGGTTTACAAGAGCCACAAGTTTGGATGGGTCGATGTCGAGTTTTGCATACGATTTGTTAAGGATGCGTTTGAGTTTTGGATTTTCTTTCTCGATGGCTTCCATCGCATCATCGATGAACTTTCCTATCCCTTTAAACTCATCCCCATTGGGAAGTTTAGCCCCAAGGCTTAATCCTGCATTATCTTGTATGAACTTCCACCGTGCACTTTGAGGCACCCAAAAGACATTTTTCTCGGTGTAGTAGTCTCTGTTTTCTAGCTCTTCTTGCACCAACGCATCATTCACATCATCGCATAGATAATACTCACTCGATGACTCAGTGAATGCACACATCAACTCTTGACGTCTGGTCTCAAAACTATCGGAAACATACTTGACAAATACCAACCCCAAAACGATATGCTTATACTCTGCTGCAGATATATTGGAACGCAGAGTATCAGCTGTTTTCCAAAGTTTGTTTTCCAAGTCTTTTAAAAATTGCTTTTCGCTCATGAGATGTTCCGTTTGAAATTTATTTTTTATCTTCTATTATAGCGGAATCACCATGTTATCTTTTAAGATTTTGTGTGAAATATCATTGTTGGTACATGTAACAATACATCAAAACCAATCTATTAGCTTTGATGCTAACGCGTTTTTTTTTAATGATTACTTGGCAATTACCCTGTTTTGTAGACAATGCTTTTTACAACTTTTTTACAACTTTTTAAGTTTATTTTAATCGTTTTTAGAAGAGTTTTAATCCCTAAATTTAGGACTTTTGAGGTTTTAAAATGTATGAAATCACTCCCATCAAGAATCCCTCTCTCCCGGCCACTCCTTTAAAAATAATCACTTAAATTATCTCTTTTCTAAAAAGCATCTTTAGAATCTTCATCGTTCATAATTTCTACTTTAATGGACTTAAATGCTGCGGTTAGGGTAAAAACATCACTTCTATCTCCAAAGAGGCGATTAATCCCTGCTTTTCCGTGATGGAAGGTGCAAAACAGTGTTTTTGGTTTTATTTTATCTGTAAATTTAATGCTAATAGGTGCGCTTTGTCCAAAGTCGGTTTTTAGCATGACCCGATCACTGGTAAAATCTTTTGCGTCATCCTCATGCACCAACAAAACAGTCTCATCGTAGCGTTTATGGAGTTTGTCACAGCGACTGGTTTGTGAGGCATTGTTGTACTGAGCTAAGGTTCTGCCTGTGGTGAGGTAGTAGCCTGTCAGGTTTTTTTCTACCAACTCCTGTACCATACCTCGAAGCTCGTATTGGTGATAGTGAAACTCTCCATAGCCATCTTCGGTTCTAAAGTCTAGCTGGTGCAAGATAGGCGTATCCTCTGTGTGTACTGGCCATTGAAGCCCACGAATACGGTGACGCTCTAGTCTGTTATAACTCGCCCCCGAAAAGCGTCTGTATGCCACTTCACGCACTTCATCCCAAATCTGTTTTGAGTTTTCATAGGTATAACTTCCGCCTAATTTATTCTCCACAAGCTTAATTACTTCCCAATCATCTGGCAAATCAGACGTGACAAGCGGTTGAGAGAGGTGAAGTCGTCGCATGGCATTGACATACACGCCTGTTTTTTCATAGGCAGATTTCACCCCAATGACAATATCCGCACGTTTGGCAATATCGGTCATAAAAAGCTCTTGCACCATTAAAAACTCTACCTGATCAAGGGCGTGGTTGACTTTGTTGCTATTGGGGTGCACATGGGTGAGATCTTCGCCCATATTAATCACCGCTTTAATACGTCCATCGAGCATTTCATCCACCAATTGAGGGGTCATTAAACCTATTTCTTTGGGCGTTTGATAATCAGGGTCATAGTAAGGAAGCATCCCCATATCACACGCACCTTGAACATTGTTTTGACCACGCAAAGGCATCAGTCCTGCCCCTGGTTTTCCGATGTTGCCTGTCATCAAAGCTAAATGCGTAATTGCCATAACGGCGTATGAGCCATCAATATGCTCGGTCACGCCTAAACCCCAAAAAATCATCGACTTTTTAAGGGCATATTCACGAGCGACTTTAGGAATCAGTTTACTTAAGCTTTCATAGCCCTCAAGTTTCTCAAAGTAGGCTGGATTGGCGTACGGGTCATTTAAAATTTTCTCTTTAAAGCTTTCAAAGCCTTTGGTACGATCTGCTAAAAAATGCTCATTGTAAAGCTCTTCGGTAATAATCACATACGCCATCATGTTTAAAACAAGCAGATTGGCTTCATGCGGGATAATGCCTTTGTATTTGGCAAAGCGGTGTAGGGTAATTTCTCGTACATCAAACACGGCTAGATTGTCATGTTTTCCTGCCACATCCACAATACGATTGGCAATAATCGGATGGGCTTCGGTGGTATTTGAGCCAAACACGATCATAAACTCAGCATTGTAAATATCATTGTACGGATTGGTTGCAGCCCCTTCACCAATGGTGGTGCGCATCCCTTTTAGGCTGGGTGCATGGCAAATGCGTGCACAATTATCCACATGCGGAGAACCTAGCGTTTGACGGGTGAACTTTTGAAGCAGATAAGAGCTTTCACACGAAGTTCTAGCCCCACCAATGGAGCAGATACTTTTTGAGCCATACTTTTTTTGAATCTCTTGGAGTTTCATCGCAGCCGCCGTGGTGGCACCCTCTAAGCTTACCTCACTCCACGTCTCATCTAAAGGCTTTACATGTAAAGCAATCGCATCGTAGATTTTAGGGTTATCTTCCAAAAACCGTTTGCGAATGCGTGGGGTTTTTAGACGATCATGCGCATCTAAAAAAGCATAGCCGTATTTGCCCTTAACACACAAATTTCCTTGCGACACAACACCCTCAGGATGCGCTGAAATATCAATAACTCTATTCTCTTTTACACTCGCACTGATGTCACACCCCACACCACAATAGGTACAAACGCTATCAATCACATCCACATGTTCCATTTATTCACCTTTGGTATAGTAAAAATCTCCGTGTACAGACTCATTTTTCATCTTTTTAATGGCAGATGCTTTAAGTGCTTCATACCGTATTTCATCAATTTTTTGCTCAGCCATCAGAGCGTTTTTATCGCTTTTGGTAGCTTCCGCATTTAAAACAGCACACTCTTTTTTGGTCAATCTTTTCTTTAAAATCAGCCCCAACTCGGCATCGGTTTTACTTAACGCTCGCTTATCGCCCATGACCATGGTGATAATTTTTCGTGCCTCTAATATTTCTAGTTTCATACTAACCTCTTTAAGTAATTATGCGTATTATAGCCTAACGAAACTTTTGCTATACTCTACCTTATTTGTTAATTTTTAAAGGTTCAACATGATTATTTACATTCACGGATTTGGTTCAAGTGGGGAGGCGAGTAAGGCGAAGTTGCTTCGTGCGTATTGCCAAGAAAATAACATTCGTTTTATTGCGCCCTCACTGCCGACTATCCCTGACCTTGCTATTAAAACACTCAGTGAACTCATAGAATCGTACATGGAGCACGAACCTGTGCATCTCATCGGAGCATCGCTGGGTGGCTACTACGCACTCTATTTGGGCGATAAATACAATCTCAAAGCCGTGCTGATTAACCCAGCGGTGAATGCGCCTGAGACCTTAGAGCGTGCTCTAAATCATGGGGTGAACTACTACGATAACTCAAGCTATGAGTGGAATGAAGGGCATTTAGAGATGCTGGAGAGTTATGAAATCGAAGAGCCAAACTTTGAAAATCTCCTCGTTTTACTGCAAAAAGGCGATGAGGTGCTAGACTATGAAGAAGCACTGGAGGTTTTAGAGGGTGCGAAGATGATTGTCGAAGAGGGTGGCACTCACAGTTTTGAAGGACTTGAGCGCCATATACAGAGCATTAAACGCTTTTTGGGCGTCGCTTTAAAACTCTAATATTATTAAGCATCTTCACCGCAAAGAGTGTGAGAACCGTTCCTAAAATAATAAATCCATCAAGTTTTTCACCCAGAAAAATCGCACTTAAAATGATGGCTGAAAAAGGAACCAAAAAGATAAATGAACTTACCTCTGCCGCACCTAGTTTTTCAATGCCTAAGAAGTAGATGGTATTGGTAAACGTGGAGGCGGCAAGGGAGATGAGCGCTATATTGAGCCAAAAGATGCCATCAAAGGTCTCAAACGCCATTGAACGTACATCCACAAAAAAGAGCCAATCCAAAGCCACCGTGATAATGTACATGTAAAAGGTAAAGACAATGGGTGAAATCTTTGTGGATTTGGAGCTGATAATGGTCAAAATCGCCCACAAAACCGCTGCAAGCAGGAAGTAGAGATTGTGTATAACAAAGATACGCTCCGTATCAAAACTCCAGATATGCATCATCGTGAGTACCCCAATTGCTCCAATGAAGAGGGCTAGCGCATCTTTTTTACTCACTTTTTTTACTGCCTAAAAGCGCTAAAAAAACAAAAGTCAAAATAGGAATCAGTGTGGTGACCATCGCACCACCTAAAGAGGCTGTGCCAAACTTTGTTCCCAAATAGTAGTATTTGTTATAGAAAATGAGCGTGATGGAGACGAGGGTTACTAAGCCCAAACTTTTAAGGTCAATTTTAAACGAGTGCTTTAACCAGATAATGATAGGAACCATCGTAAGTGCGGTAATGCCAAAACGCATCAAAATCATCTCATACGCACTGATATAATTTCCTAAAACTTTCACATTGACCCATGAACCACCCCATGCAATCATGCCCAAAAAGAGCAAGACATAAAAAATATTTTTGTTGTTCATGATTTAGTAACGTGAAAACTTCACAGCTTGCGCTTTAGCTTCGATGCCACTCCAACGGTTGTAAGAAAATCCAACCTTTTCATACCGCACAAAAATAAGCGCATCGGCTCCTTTTTTTTAAGCCTTCTTCTCTTAACTTCGCTTCAGCTTCTTCTTTGGTAGGTTCTTTGCCCCATGGATTGAGTTTCGTGAGGCTCACTTCTATTTCGCCTAAACTCGTATACGGGCGGTCTGTGATATCAAGCTCGTACATCAAAAGAGGCGTTGCGGGTGCTATTTTCATCTCTTTTACCACAGGCGCAGTTGTTGTCTCGGGAGCTTTTTGACTCCAAAATGTGTAATTAAAACTCATGCTACACCCTGAAAAAAGAGCAGCAAAGAGAATAAGAGAGAGTGCGTGTTTCATCTAAAAACTCCTTTAAAAGAAAGGCAAAGTGTACCATTTTTAACATTACATGTAAAAATTTGCTCTATAATACCTTAGACGAAGGAGGCAAGATGAAAAATGTAATCCTAAGCATCGCAAAACAAGCTATTAGTGATGGTTTAAACCATACATCAACCCTTGATAGGGCACTGTTATTAGAACGCTACCCTGAATTTTCTAAGCAAAAAGCTACCTTTGTTACCCTCACATTGCATGGAGAACTTCGTGGATGCATTGGCTCGTTGGTTGCCCATCGCTCTTTGCTCAATGACCTTATCCATAATGCCAAAGCGGCTGCCTTTGATGACCCACGCTTTCATCCTTTAAGTGCGGAAGAGTTTTTACATGTAAAGATAGAAGTCTCCCTTCTAAGTGAGCCTGAAGTGCTTGAATACAGCACAATTGAGGATTTAAAGTCGAAAGTCATTATAGGAAGTGATGGTATTATTTTAGAGTATGGAGCCCACAAAGCCACTTTTTTTACCTCAAGTATGGGAACAGTTACCCACGTTTGAGCACTTTTTTTCTCATCTATGTTACAAAGCGGGCATGGACTCAGATTGTTTAGATTTGCACCCAAAAATTTCACGATACAGGGTTGAAAAAATAGCGTAAGCTTTACATGTAAAAGGAGACCACGTGGATGAAAACACGAAAATCTGCTGTCGCTGGCATGTTTTATCCAGAAAGTTGCCACGATATTAAAGCCTTTATCACTCACTTTGAAAGCCAAATCAAAGAGCCAACGTGTACGGTTGTACCCAAAGCGCTCATTGTCCCGCATGCAGGGTACATTTACAGCGGTTACACGGCCAACCTTGCTTACCACTACACCGCTTCTAAACGCTCTGATATCCACTGTGTGGTCGTTATAGGCCCCAGTCATCGCATCTATCTTGAAGGGGCTTCCATTGCCCTTTATGAGAGCTATCATACCCCTTGCGGGGAGATTGCGATTGATTTAGAGTATTCCCATGCACTGCAAAAACGCTTCTCATTTCTTAGCTTTCATCCCAGTGCGCATGAAGAACACTCCACTGAGGTGCAAATGCCTTTTATTCGCCACTATTTCAAACATGTCAAAGTCGTTGAAATCGTCTATGGCGACATCACCCATGGAGAACTTTCCAGTCTGATGGATGAAGTACTAAAAAAAGAGGGGAGACTGCTGGTGGTGAGTACTGATTTGAGCCATTTTCATAGTGAAGAAGAAGCAAATGAGCGGGACAATCACTGCATTCAAGCCATCCAAAATCTCGATCTTTCTGCCCTCTCAAACGAATGTGAAGCCTGTGGCATTACGGGGATTAAAGCGCTCGTACACGTGGCAGAAAAGCATCACCTAAACCCCCACTTTTTAGACTACCGCACCAGTTTTGATCGCAGTGGTGATGCGAGTCGTGTGGTCGGATACACCTCGTTTGTGCTGGGATAAGAGTGTTACATGTAAACACTTTACTCGACTTTCATATACGCCAAATCACTTTCGTTTCGCAGACGTTTTTCAATGCTCTCATAATAAGACGGAGCAAGAGAGGGAATATTTAAAATGGCTTCAAGGGTTTTAGCGTTCAGGCTAGGCTCTTTAAATGCCTCATTTGCCTCCAAAATCGAAATGGCTTTGCCTTCACCTCGCTTGACATTCACTGTATCATTTTGCGCTATCTCACCTTCACGCAAAACAGTGTAGTACCAACCGCTCAAACCACTTGTGAAAATTTCGTGGGTGAAGGTAGGATGATTCCATCGGCGTGAGATTTTCCAGCAAGGTTTTCGAGGTTGCGAAACTTGTAAAACAGCAGAGCCAATGGTGTGAATATCGCCCAACATGACACTTTTTTCGTGCAAACCACTAAGGGTTAGATTTTCTCCCAAAGCGCCATACGGCAACGAGGAGAGGGCTAGAAACTCTGCCCACTGCGGATAGTTTTCATAACTGTTCGCAAAAAGGGCTTTATAAATGCCTCCATGATGAAGCCTATCGGCGACTTCATCGCCATCCAATCCCATAAAACTCACATGCACTTTTCCCTCACAAGGCTCTTTCAAAAACCCGCTCTGCCACGCTTTTTCAAAAAAAGTTGTTTGGGTACTATCCCCATAGTGTTGCACACGCCCTGTTTGCACAGAAATAACTTTCGCTTCCATAGTACGCTCCTCAAATGTCAATGGGGGTATTTTACATGTAAAAAAGTGGTTTATGCCATGATACACATCATGCGTGCGTTACATGTAAAGTAGCAAGCCTTACGAAACGCTCTTAAATTCATACTCTATGCGGTGTTCATCCAAGCAGTGCATCGCCATTTCCATTGCTTCGCCCTCGATGTAAACCGCCATACCACAATCACTGGAAAACTCTCTAGGCGTAGGGACTAGCGAGACGTTGTACGCTTCTATTTCACCTAAAAGTTCATGGGCATACAAGGCACTTGAAGTGGTAAAAAGTAAAAAATACCCTCTCACTGTGCTATCTCCCTCATCGCCCAGATGACTCTTTCTATATCTTCATCGGTGGTGAAAAAAGAGGGTGAGAAGCGAATGGTTCCACCATAGGACAGTGTACCAATGCTTTTATGCGTTGCGGGTGAGCAGTGCAAACCCACTCTGGTTAAAATGCCATACTGATTATTGAGCGTTTGTGCGACACGTGAAATGCTCTGCGCTTTAGGATACCATGACAACACACCTGTGGTGGCATACGCTTCATGCACATTGCATACAACCACAGAATCTAAAGCTTTGAGTGCCTCTTTAAGCTGTGTTCTATGGCGTATTTCATGGGCATACATCGCCTCATACCCTATGCTTTCTCTCCATTTCAATGCGGCTAAAAGCCCTGCAATGGCTGGCATATTGGGCGTTCCGCTTTCGTATTTATCGGGTAAGAGTTCAGGCTGTATCTCCTCTTCGCTCCTGCTTCCAGTTCCTCCTTGCATAAAACTCTCTAGTACATCCATGCGTGAAGAAAGCGAAAAGAAGCCAAGCCCCATAGGGGCATAAAGTCCTTTGTGCGCTGAGGCACAGAGCATATCAATGCCATCTCTTTGCATATCTATATCAATGAGTCCCGCACTTTGCGAAGCGTCAACGAGCAGATACGCTCCTGCTTCACGTGCTAACGTAGCAAAAAAATCTAAAGGCATGAGCGCACCTGTGACATTGTTCCCGTGCACACAAGCAATGAGTTTCACCCCATGCGCTAGAGCTTTGGCAGCTTTGGTATCAAGTTTACATGTAAAGTCTGAGGGAATAAAGCGAAGCGTAATGCCTCTGGTTTTTTCTAACATACGAAGAGGGCGCATCAAAGCGTTATGTTCAAGCGAGGTGGTTAAAACCACATCCCCCTCTTTTAAAAGCCCGTACAAACAAGTGTTGATTGCCATGGTGGCATTCATAGTAAAAAAGGTGCGCAAAAAATCCTTCTGCCCAATGAGCTTTGAGAGCGCCTTGCGACACTGAAACATCACGGTGGCAGATTCGATGGAGAGCGTATGCGCACTGCGTCCTGGATTGGCTCCTACGTGGGTCATAAAAGAGACCATCGCCTCCGTGACGTCAGAAGGCTTTGGAAAACGTTATCGAGGTAAATCATTGAGCTTGAAGCGTAAACTCTGTGGTGCCATCATCGAATGTTTTCACATCCACGCTGTAATTCGCATTGCGTGCAAAACGGGTAATGTTCTCCGTTGCGGTACCACAATCGGCTAAGACTTTGAGGCTTTTCACCCCTCTATCCATCGCTTGTTTGACCTCTAACACAGGGGAGGGGCATGAAAGCCCTCGTACATCAATGGTTTCCATAACTTATCTCCTCTCTTTGGCAAAAACGCCTAAAACGATACAAAAAAATCAATCCCGCAAAAACCATAAACGGAGCGTTTGCACCAATACCCGCAGGGGAACTGGCTAGTGCAAAATTGTGCGCAACACCCGCACCCACTAAAAGCCCCATAATAAACACACCCGCATCGCTATCACCCTCACCACTTAACACGAGCTGACGACCAGGACACCCACCCACCAAAGTGAGCGCTAAGCCTGAGAGTACCATGCCTAAAAAGTTCCATAAGACATCGTTATGCGCAATGGGCTGTTTCTCAAATCCCGCATGAAATTGACCCAAAAACATGTTGGTAATAAATGCTAAAAGCACAAACGCTACTAAGCCTTGTAAAATGTGCGTCTCTTTAAGAAGTACGGTATCTCGCACAGCCGCAATGGTACAAAAGCGGCTTTTTTGAAAGACAAAACCTAACAAAAGACCCACACCCAAAGAGATAAGCAAAGGTGCATGCATCGCCCCTGGCCCTTTGGCAGAGAACTTCACAGGCGTTGCTTCGCCATACATTCCCCATAACAATAAGGCTAAAAGCACCACACCAAAAAGAGGCATGATGTAGCCTACCATTGGATGTGCGGGGCGATTACGACCCAATGAGAAGCCTTTTTTGAAAAAGTAGATGCCCATTAAAATTCCTACGATTAATCCACCAAGTCCTGCAAGCGCTGTCCAATCACCCGCAGAGAGACGTAAAAACATACGCCACGGACATCCTAGAAAAACCAAAGCGCCTATCATCGCAAAAACGCCCAAGAAAAAACGAGCCAAGGGAGCAGAACCCGCACGAGGCTTAAACTCTTTAAATAAAAAAGAAGAAACAAACGCCCCTAAAATAAGCCCAATAATTTCAGGACGAATGTACTGCACAATCGCCGCACCATGAAAACCAAGCGCTCCTGAAATATCTCTCAAAAAGCACGCTGCACACATACCCATGTTGCCAGGGTTACCAAATTTTGCCAACACAGGTGCGGCAACACCAAAAATGACACCAGCCACGATAGGCCAATACGCCAATTTTCTAACCATACAAAAACCTTGAAAATGTGAATTTTACACTGAAGTAATGACGTTTGCTAAACCTTAGCACTGCTCTAAGAAGTTTGAAGGATATATCTTATACTCTTTTTGCTGATTAAAAATTAAAAGATGTGACGTTTTTACGTTTTACATGTAAAGCATACTATATTGTCACTCCAAATGCTTTGTTGCTCTAAAAAAACTACACCAAATGTTCCCACAGAAAAACCTTAACAAAAATTTGGAATTT
Source organism: Sulfurospirillum sp. (assembly GCA_021206415.1). Classification (GTDB taxonomy): domain Bacteria; phylum Campylobacterota; class Campylobacteria; order Campylobacterales; family Sulfurospirillaceae; genus Sulfurospirillum. Next base: position 11,679 of record JAJOKG010000026.1, read on the forward strand.
CAAGCGCTTCAACAGCCCCTAAAAGACTTTTAGAGTAGGGGTGTGAAATATGCTTCAAATTTTCGATTTTATCGACACTTTCCACACATTCGCCCTCTTTAAAAAAGATGACCCTATCGCACAGATAAGTCACACACATCACATCGTGCGTAATGAACAGATAGGAGAGGTTGTGTTTTACTTTGAGTTCTTTTAAAAGTTCCAAAATCTGCAACTGCACCGAAACATCCAGTGAACTCACCGCTTCATCCAGTAAAATAAACTTAGGTTTTGTCGCAATGGCTCTAGCAATACAGACCCTTTGAAGCTGTCCACCGCTCAGCTCATGCGCATAACGCTCTAAAAACGACGCATCCAGCCCCACTTCTTCGAGGAGTGAGGTGATGTACCCACGTTTCTCTTTGGCACAGACAATGCTTTCACCCAAGGCTTCGGCGATGACCTCTTTGATGCGAAAGCGAGGATTTACCGAGCTAGTATAGTCTTGAAACACCACACTCATCTCTTTTTCATAGGCTTTTTTTTCGCTCTTTCCCTCAAAAGAGATGCTGCCCTCATCGGCTTTTTCAATCCCTAAGATAATCTTGCCTAGCGTACTTTTGCCACTGCCAGACTCACCAATCAACCCAACGCATTCGCCTCTTTTTACATGTAAAGAGACTCCTTTTAAAACCGCTTTGTGCTTTTTTTTTAAACAGCCCATGCGATTCATAGTACCCTTTCACAACTCCTTGCACGTCTAACATGCACACTCCTTCACACACGCTCTAAACGCCTCAATCAGCTTGAGACGTGTGGAGATAAGCTCTTTGGTCGGTGCTTCTTTGGGAGAAAAAATAATCTCCTGCGCACGCCCGCTTTCAACAATTTTTCCTTGATGCATCACCATCATCGTATCGGATATCTGACTTAAGATACTCAAATCATGCGAGATAAAAAGCATACTGGTGTGGTAGAGTTCACGCACTTTTTTCAGCTCACGAATCACCTCGACTTGATTGACCACATCAATCGCCGTGGTTGGCTCATCGGCAATAATGACCGAGGGATTCAGCGCAATACAAAGCGCTATCATAATGCGTTGGAGCATACCCCCGCTAAGCTGATGCGGATACTTTTTTAAAATCGCCTCACCCTCATGCAAATTCATCTTTTCAAACGACTCTAATATCAGGCTCAAAAGCACTTTTTTCTCCTTTACATGTAAATGCGTTTGCAAGGTTTCTAAAAGCTGATTTTCCATGCTAAAGAGAGGATTAAACGCCGTCATGGGGTTTTGAATAATCATACATATCTCTTTACCCCGAATCAGTGTTCGCTCTTTAAGCGACATTTTTAAAATATCTTTACCATTAAACCACACTTCACCCTCAACGTGAAAATGCTCATCCAGCAAACCCATCACCGCTTTACATGTAAGACTTTTTCCACTGCCAGACTCCCCTAAAATGCCTAAACAGTGGTTTTCTCCAAGGTAAAAGTAACATCACGCACCAAAGGGTGCAAGCCTTGTTTCGTACGCACACTCACGCACAGGTTTTTCACCTCGAGTATCATTTAACAGCTCCTCTTACATCTAGCATATCACGCAATGCATCGCCTAAAATGTTAATAATAACCCAACCCATATCAAGCGTGGCTAAAATAATGATTTCAAAGCTCA
>JAJOKG010000026.1:13441-15053 GCA_021206415.1 Sulfurospirillum sp.
GTTTTTCACCTCGAGTATCATTTAACAGCTCCTCTTACATCTAGCATATCACGCAATGCATCGCCTAAAATGTTAATAATAACCCAACCCATATCAAGCGTGGCTAAAATAATGATTTCAAAGCTCATGTCAGGAAGAAGATGCTGATGGTGACTCATTCTCCTTTAAAATAAATCTTACATGTAAGCTTCAAAACAAATTGGCTATAATTTTGCTAATTTTTTTAAGGCTTACATGTAAATGATAAATAACGAAATTTTCTACCTTTTTGCCATTATCTCAGTGGGGTACATCTTAGGCAATATTAAGATTAAAGGCTTCTCTTTAGACGTAACGGCTATGCTGATTGTCGCACTCATTGCAGGGCATTATGGCATGGTTATCTCTGATGCGTTTCAGTATTTTGGCTTGGCGATTTTTATCTACGCCGTGGGACTTCAATCAGGCCCTGGTTTTTTTTGATACCATTAAAAACGAAGGGCTCAAACTTAACCTCATTGCGGTTACGCTTCTCTTACTTCTCTTTGCTATCATTTTTACGTGCGGATATATTTTTAAGATGCCTCGCACCATTACCGATGGTATTTTTGCAGGAGCATTGACTTCTGTTCCAGCCCTCGCTGCCGCCCTTGAGATTAAAAATACTGCAACCACTTCGGTGATGTTTGGTTTGGTCTATCCTTTTGGTATCGTGGTGACCGTTTTGTTTATGCGTCTTTTACCTGTGCTCTTTCGTGTGGATTTACAAAAAGAGGTGGAAGCATATGAGGCGGCACAAAAAACCCGTTTTCCTGACATTCACACCCGAAATTTTCGCATTACCAATGAAAATTTTAAAACCAGTGAGATTAAAAAATCCAAAATCGAAGCGATGACTGCTACGGTTATTGAGCGTATGAGTTTAGATGGCACCGTAGAGCGTGATGACGATGATGCGATCTTGCATTTTGGCGATGTGATCCGTGTGGCAGGAACCGATGAACAACTGGCCAACTTAAGCATTGTATTAGGACAAGAGATAGGAGAAGAGCATGTCTTTAAAGACGATATGGCGGTGCTTAGGCTTCTTACCACCAACAAAGAGATTGTGGGTAAAAAAATCGGCATGATCAAAGAGCTAAAGTCTTTACGTACCGTCATCACGAAAGTAAGACGTGCAGGCATTGACATTCCCTCTTACCCCAATCTTACCTTGCGTTTGGGCGATAAACTCTATGTGGTAGCTCCTGAAATGTATGTTGAAAAAGTAACCAAATTCATTGGTAATGATTTATTAAAATACCCAGCCGCAGACTTTTTACCTATCTCCTTAGGGGTTGTTTTGGGTATTTTGCTGGGAAGTATTCCCTTCTTTATTCCAGGAGTCGGCGCCATTAAGCTTAGCTTCGTTGGGGGCATTTTAATTACAGCGTTGGTGTTAGGACGTTTGGGGCGTGTAGGACCGATTGTATGGAACCTTTCACCGCACTCGACCACGCTTCTAAAGACACTCGGACAGCTCATCTTTATCGCAACCCTAGGAACCAATGCGGGAAAATACCTACTCGAGTCTTTGCACAATAACGGCTTTTTACCTATTGCCATTGCTTTGGGTGCGCTTGTCGTTTCACTG
>JAJOKG010000021.1 GCA_021206415.1 Sulfurospirillum sp.
CCAAAACTAATCACCAATCCCTCATCAAACACACGGTGATCTGCTTCGTTTGGAAAGAGTTCTATACTATCATTTTTTCGATAAATTCGAGGTGCAAAGAGCGGTTGATAGCGTGCAAACTCTTTTTCAAAATCAATAAAAACCTCTTTCTCTCCCGCTTTCCAAACAGGTAAAATCACCAACTCATCAACACCCTCAAAACAGGAGACAAAACTCTCTAAATTATCAATGGTACGTGAGTATTTATGCGGTTGCCAAATAGCCGTTACTTTTTTAAAACCCATCAATTTGGCGTAAATCTTCGCTGAATTAAGCGTTGCTTTAATCTCTGTGGGATGATGCCCATAATCATCAATTAAGGCAAAATTATCCTCTTTGGCGATAATATCAAAGCGCTTTTTAATGCCCTTGTAAAATTTCAGTTTTGTACGCACACTCTCCACGTCCATCTCATGCAACGCTGCTAAAATCGCCAAAGAAGCATTCAGCGCCATATGCGCTCCAATCCCCCACACTTCAAAACGCCCTAAATCTTTCAGCTCAAACGAAGTGTACGGCTCACCCTCGTGCATCAGGGTTTGAATGTTTTTAATATCGTGACTCGGATAGAGTCTGGTAGCTTCAAGCTCACTCAGTGTGCTTAGAAACTCATCTTCTGCGTTAATCACACGAATTTTCGCACTCTGCAAAAAGTGGCGGTACGCTCCATAAAAGCGGTTCAAATCGTAATTATAATACTCCATATGTTCAGGCTCAGCATTGGTCACCACCGCAATGTAAGGATTAGAATTTAAAAAACTCTCATCGCTCTCATCGGCTTCAAAAATGACATTATTGCCCTCTTTGTAGTACATATTGGTGCCATACTGCTTACTCTCCGCACCAATGACCAAAGAGCCCTCAATCAATGAGGCAAGCATCGCACTGGTAGTACTTTTACCGTGCGCCCCACAGATGGAGAAAACCCGTCTGTCTTTTAAAATAAACACCAGCGCTTCACGCCGTGGCATAATGGCGATTCCTTTTTCACGCGCACGCACCAACTCCACATTATCAGGTTTAATCACCGCTGAGTAGACCACCAAATCTTGGTCATTAATACAATCGGCATCATGGGGAATCCGCACAGGAATTCCTAGTTCTTCTAAGCCCGCTGTAATTTTTGTCGCTTTAATATCAGAACCTGTAATTTCATAACCCTCTTGTTTTAAATACTTCGCTAAAGCAGAAAGCCCAATGCCCCCGATGCCTACAAAATGCACTCTTCTTTTCAATGATTTTCCTTCATAAATACTGCAATCTCTTTTAAAATCTTTTCTGTTTTTTCACTGTTTTCCACCAGCGCAATGCGCACATATCCCTCGCCCATGCCCTCACGTCCTAAAAATCGCCCTGGTAAAACCTTGATATTTTTCGCCTCGTAGAGTTTACATGTAAAGACTATATCATCTGTAACTTCTAGCCAGACATAAAAGGTAGCATCCACTTTTTGAAAACGCCCAAAATCTCCTGTGCTAAAGAGAGGTTTTTGGCGTACTCTTTGCGGGTGCACTCCACATGTTCCATATCGCTCCATGCAAGGGCTGAAGCCATTTGAATCGGCATGGGAATGCCCATACCTACATAAGTTCGATATTGTGCGTACCCTTTTAAAATCGTCGCATCCCCAGCAATAAAACCTGAACGTAAACTAGGTGCAGAGCTTCGCTTAGAGATAGAGTTAACCACCAACACATTTTTAAAGCTGTGATTGCCTACATGTAAAGAGGCTTCTAAGAGTGAAACGGGCTTTGTTTCAGCATAAATTTCACTGTAACACTCATCGTTTAAAAGCACAATGTCATGTTTTAAGGCAAAACGCACCCACTCGCCTAGCTCCTCTAAAGTGAGCGTGGAGGTGGTGGGATTGTTTGGAAAGTTTAAGATAATCAAATCCGCATTTTGAAGCTCTGGTGTGCTCATATCGGGCTTAAAGGCATTCTCTTTGGTGAGGTTGAGATGAATGACCTTTGCACGACTGGCAATCGCTGAGCCTTCGTAAATCTGATAAAATGGGTTGGTGTACGCCATCATAGGATTTTGTTTGTCAAATAAAACGTATTGAGGAAAATTAAACAATACCTCTCTGGTTCCAAACGTAGAGACAATTTCACTGGCTTTAAGCTCCACACCAAAACGCTTTTTCACAAAACTGCGCTGTGCTTCATTGACACAGGCTTCGCCTAAAGATTTTGGGTATTTGTTGAGCAACGCACTGTTTTGCTTCAAAGCCTCTTGAATAAAATCAGGCGTATCAAACTGCGGTTCTCCAATGGTTAAAGAAACTGCTGGATACGCACTGTTTGGCGTAATTGTTTTGAGTAATTCACTGAGTTTTTCAAAGGGATAGGGTTGAAAATGTCAATGGTTTTCCTTTTTACATGTAAAGATAATTAATGAGGCATATTCAATTTTTGGGTAATAAGCTCACCCTCATCATTAAAATAGAGATAATAGAGCCAATCTTTTTTGACACCAAGACCTGCCAAATAACGTAAAGCCAAATTGGCTTGCAAAGAGGCGATGTGCATCACAATGGGTGCTGCAATACCCTCAGGGGTTTTGTTACTGATAGCAAAGGCTTTAAAACTGCTCTGCTCAAAAAAACACACTTGCCCATGAAACGCTTCAACTGAGCCATAAAGCCACGGGATTTTAACCTCTTTGGCGTACGCATCTATCAAAGCGCGCGTGGGTAAATTATCGGTTGCATCAATGATTAAATCAACGCCAATATTTTTACATGTAAACGCTTCTAAACGTCCAACATGCGCAAAAACCTTGACGTAAGGGCAACGCTCTTCTATGCTTTGTTTGACAATTTGGGCTTTAAACTTACCCTCATCCCCGACTTTAAAAGCGATTTGACGGTGAATATTGTGCACACTCACCGTGTCAAAATCAACCAGATGTATCTCACCAATGCCCGAACTTCCCAAAGCATACGCTAAAGAGCTTCCTAGCCCTCCACACCCAATGATAACAATTTTTTTGCCTTGCAAAGAAGCTTGTTTCTCTTCGCCCCAGAGTTGAATTTGTCGGTGAAAGTACTCCATCAAAACGCTTCTCTCTTACTCACCTGTTTTTTCCATCCCCACAGTTTTCTAGCTTCTACTAAACTCTCTTTTTCAATGCTCGCTACCAGCATCTCCTCTTTATCACCTAAGCTAAGCTCTACGTCGCCAAAAGGGGAAACCAAACTACTTTGTCCATAAAACTGCCATGTTTCCTCTTCTTTATACGTGCCCACTCGATTGGCACGTAAAATATAGACGTTGTTGAGCATGGAGCGCAGTTTCAAAAGCTCTTCCCAGCGTTTTGAGGACTCAAAAGTTGAAGAGGTGGGGATTAAGACCACATCCACATTTTTATGCATCACTTCAGCCCACACCATATCAAAATGCAATTCATACCCACTCACGATGCCAAAACGAAGACCGCCATGCAAGAAAAGGGGTAAAGTGTACTTAGAAATAGCATTGGCAAAAAATTTCTCTTCGTTCCAATGTTTGTAATTAATGAGAAATTGCTGTTCAAAGAAATGAACCGATTTGGGTGAAAAATGGGCATTGCATTTATAGCAAAAATCACCCTTAACATTCACAATGGGAGCGATGACGTGCAAATCATACACGGCGCACAATTTTTTTTAAGGCTTCTATTTTGTGGTTAGACTGCTCTTTAATCATGGAGATAGGCATGTTCTCTAACTCTTTAAAAAAGCTATTGAGTGCGTATTCACTCAATAAAACGACCTCAACCCCTTCTTGTTTACAAATACGAAAGTAATAATCCAGCTTCGCCTCACTCATCGGTAAGGTGCTGAGTTGCAAGGCTGCTATTTTCATCGCTTTTATTCCTTCTCTTGTAATTGCGTATAGGTGAGTTTCGCCTCTTCAAGCATCTTTGTCGCGTCTTTTAAAATAGCAATGCCCTCTTGATACTTTTTCATCCCCTCTTCTAAGGAAAGTTCAGGATTAGAGAGGTTCTCTAAAATGATTTTGGCACGCTCTAGTTTTACTTCAAAACTCTCTTTTTTCTTCTTGCATGTTAACCCTTTGCCTCTAGTGCTTTTTTAATGTAAAAATCAAACTTATCGTACTCAACTAAAAAGGCATCGTGTCCGTAGTTGCTATCAATGCAGATATAATCCACCCTCTCGCCTCGTCCCATATTTTCCAACGTTGTCTTAATCAACTCCATCTCTTCGGGCATAAAAAGACAATCCCCCTTAAAGGAGATAAGCGTGAGTTTTGCTTTAATATGTTTTATCGAATCTTCTAACGAGTCATAGTTTCGTGTCGCATCAAAAATATTCATCGCTTTGATGATATACAAGTAACTTAAAGGATCAAAGCGTTTGGCAAAACTGTACCCGTTATACTCCATATATTTTTCCACTTGAAAACGCCCAAAGAGCTCATACAAACCATCGGTTTCAACGTAGTTACGTCCAAATTTTTT
>JAJOKG010000139.1 GCA_021206415.1 Sulfurospirillum sp.
GCTCCTGAAATCATGTTCCCTTCTGAAGTACTGATTGACGAGTTGGCTGAAAAAGTAGGTATGGATCCGTTTGATTTTAGATATAAAAACATCTATAGAGAAGGCTCAACCACTCCAACGGGATGTGCACCTGATGTTTATTGTTTAGATGAATTGTTTGAAAAATCACGCCCTGTGTATGAATTGGCTAAAAAGACAGCCGCAAGTAAAAATGCCGCTAGTGATGGAGTTAAAAAATACGGCGTAGGTGTTTCTGTAAATATTTACGGTTGTGGTTTGGATGGTCCAGATACATCAGAAGCATGGGCTGAGCTTACAAAAAATGGTGTAACAGTTGGAAATTCATGGGAAGATCATGGTCAAGGTGCGGATATTGGTACCTTAACATTTGCACATGAAACCTTAAAACCTTTAAATCTTAAACCAGAGCAAATTGATTTAGTTTTAAATGATATGACAAAAACTCCTAACAGTGGACCAGCTGGTGGAAGTCGTTCTAACGTAGTAACAGGTAATGCAACGGTTGTTGCATGCCGTAATTTACTAGAAGCGATGAAAAAAGAAGATGGAACGTATCGAAGTTATGATGAAATGGTGGCAGAAGGTAGGGAGCTTAAATACATGGGTAAATGGACAGCACCATGTACCGATACCCCACCAGAAGGTGGTCAAGGCAATCCTTTTGCGGCTTACATGTACGGTGTATGTATCGCTGAAGTAGAAGTGGATGTTACCACAGGTAAAACCAATGTTGAGAAAATGACACTCGCTTCTGATGTTGGAACCATTATCAATAAACTCGTTGTAGATGGTCAAATGTATGGTGGTTTGGTCCAAGGAATTGGTTTGGCATTGACTGAGGACTTTGATGATTTGAAAAAACATACAACCCTTACAGGATGTGGTTTTCCAAAAATCAAAGATGTACCAGATAATCTCAATCTTATCTATACCGAATACCAAAGACCAAATAACTTCTATGGTGCTTCAGGTGCGGGTGAAATGCCTTTGGCGGCTCCTCATGCTGCAATTATTAACGCAATTTACAATGCGTGCGGTGCAAGAGTTACGCACTTGCCAGCACGTCCAGAGAAAGTCTTAGCGGCTTTAGCGCAATAAAAGTGTTTTACAGAGTGAATGGGATAGAACTATCCCATTCCTCTTGATTTTAGATGCAATGAAAGAGGATGGAGAGAATGGACTTAGATAAATTACTGGAAATTGGCAATCAATGTATCCATTTGGAACCACCTACTTGCGTGGCATCGTGTCCTGTGCATATGGATATCATTGCTTTTGTGGGAGAAATCGAAAAAGGTGATTTTGCTAAAGCGTATAAAATCATGGAAACAAAGATACCCTTTAGCAGGCTCATTGGAAAAATTTGCGACCACCCCTGTGAAAATAGCTGTATTCGAGAAAAAGCAGGTGGAAGTATTCGCATCAGTGAATTAGAAAAAACCGTCATTGATTTGGGCTATGTGCCTCCTAAAAAACCTTTTCCCCTCCCTAAAACCAAAGGAAAAGTTGCTATTTTGGGTGGTGGGCTAAGTGGGTGTGTTGCCGCTGTGGAACTCGATAAAAAAGGGTATAGCGTCACCATTTATGAAAAGTCTAACCGCTTAGGTGGACGCTTGTGGGCGTATGAGGGCAAAGGTTTAGAGACACACGCCATTGAAGAAGAACTCTCTATGATTGAGAAAAAAGGGATTAAGGTTGTCTATAACACCGAAGTATCGGAGCAAAGCCTACAAACTTACAAAGACCAATACAACGCTTTATATTTAGGTACAGGAATTTGGGAGAAAGCTTATACCATCAACCCTCACACCTTTCAAGTTGATGAGAGCGCTTTGTTTGTCGGTGGAAAACTCCAAACCCAAAGCGATTCTATTATTTTCTCTGCCAGTTCAGGCAAACGAGCGGCGGTCTCGATAGACAGATACATTAACAAAACCTCGATGTTAGCGTCAAGAGAGCGTGAGGGTGTTTTTGAAACACGTTTACATGTAAAGATGGACAAAGTCCCTTGTGAACCAGTAGTGATTCAAAGTGCTCTTTTTACACACAAGCAGAAGCGATGAAAGAGGCAAGCAGATGCCTTAAATGCCAATGCAACGAGTGTTTTAATGCCTGTGTGCATCTGCAACGCTTCAACATAACGCCTGATAGTTACATCCGAAGCATCAACCACAATGAGCGCATTATCCTAGGAACCCACCATGCCAATGCGATGATTAATGCCTGTACCCAGTGTGGTTTATGCAAAGAGGTCTGCCCTGTGGATATTGGTATGAAAGAGATTATTCATATGACACGTGAAAGCATGGTAGAAAGGGGCAAAATGCCTATCTCAGCGCATGATTTTGCCCTTAAAGATATGCTCTTTAGCCACAGTGATGCCTTCTCTTTGGTGCGAAAACAACCCAGCAAAGAGGCGTCTAAAGAGCTTTTTTACTACCCCATGATTGCTTTTTCGGCGTACGCCAGAGGGCTTTATAAGGGTTCTGGCAAAACAGGCTACCTCTTTTACCCAGGGTGCCAACTCAGCTCCACACACACAGAACATATCGGTGAGATTTACAAACATTTGGTAGGTGCCATCAAAGATAAAGATGCCAACAATGATGTGGGGCTGTACTTGGGCTGTTGTGGCGCACCTGCGGATTGGGCGGGACGGCTTGATTTGATGCCTGAAAGTATTGAGAAAATTCGCCAAACATGGGAAGAGATGGAAGAGCCAACCTTTATTCTCGCCTGTTCGAGCTGTTCGGCGACCTTTGAGAAGTACCTGCCGATGATTAAAACCATCTCCTTATGGGAAGTCTTTGAAAAATACGGTTTGCCAGAAGTGGAGATTAAAAAAGGGAAGCGAGAACTGTGCATTCACGATGCGTGTGCGACCAGACACGATAGTAAGGTGCATGAGAGCATTCGGAGCATTGTTAAAACCTTGGGGTATCACGTTGAAGAGCTTGAATTTTCCAAAGAAAAAGCCAAATGCTGTGGGTATGGTGGACTCGTAGCCTACGCCAATCCTGAACAAGCCTGTGATTTTGTCAATGATAGAAAACAAGAGAGTGAGCACGATGTTTTGGTCTATTGTGCGATGTGTAAAGATATGTTGGTCAAGGGCAATAAAAAAAACGTACCATATTTTGGATTTGATTTATGGAAGTGATCAAACCCCTCAAAAAATGCCAACCCTCTCCGAGCGACAAAACAACCGAAAACATCTCAAACAGAGCCTTTTAAAAGAGATATGGAAAGAGGAGACGATGCGAACAGATCCAACGTATGATTTTACCTTGCACCTAAGCGATGACGTGGTGGCACTCATGGAAAAGCGTTTTATTTTGGTAAGTGAAGTTGAAAAAGTGATTGAGCATGCGCAAAAAAGTAAAGAGCGTTTTTTCAATCCCCAAACCTCTGAATACCTCGCACATCTTAGGATTAAAAATGTAACCTACTGGGTGAGGTATGAAGAGAGGGATAACGATATTTTTATCAAAGATGCCTATTCGCATCGTATGGAAGTGGTGGAGAACTAATCATGGAAAATCATGTAAAACAGACACTTTGGATGTGCGATAAGTGCCAAAAAGCTTTAGTAGCGGAAAAAGTAAAGGTGCGCTATTTGGAGGGTAATTTTGAAGTTGAGCTTTTAAAATGCCCTACATGTAAGATGGTGTTCATCAGCGACGAGTTGGCGATGGGCAAGATGCTGGAAGTCGAAAAAGGGCTAGAGGATAAATAGGCGATGAATGCTTATGAGAGTTGCTGTATGCAAGAGGCCACGGGCGAGACCCTACGTCCTGGAGGCTTTACGCTTACCCAAAAAGCCTTTCATTTTTGCGGCTTAACAGAGCACTCTAAGGTTTTAGATGTGGGCTGTGGCATGGGTGCGACGGCATCGTATGTGTACCAAAACTACGGTATTAAGGTCGTAGGCATTGATCCTTCTTCCAAGCTTTTGGGTATGGCAAAAGCCAAAAACCCTTTTGCGAGCTTTGTTTTGGGATTTGGTGAATCTTTGCCTTTTGAGAAAGAAAGCTTTGAGTGTGCATTGGCTGAGTGTACCTTGTCCTTGATGAGTGATTTACATGTAAGTCTCAAAGAGGTGCATAGAGTGTTAGAAAAAGGGGGTTGGTTTATCATCACCGATGTCTATGCCAAAAATCCTGAAGCGCTCAAACCGATGGAAAATTTTTCACTCAATTCGTGTATGAGAGGCTTGCATCATCTGCCACTTTTACAACACGAGCTTGAAATGATGGGCTTTGAGGTGATGCTTTTGGAGGAGTGTAGCCAGTTGCTTAAAGAGCTGATGGTAAAAATCATTTTTTCACACGGCTCGATGAATGCGTTTTGGAGTAAGACGATTGAAGGGAGTGCCCCTCAAGCGTGCTGTGCGTTTGAAGAAAATCTAAAAGCGTGCAAACCAGGCTATTTTATGATGATTTTAAAAAAAGGAGAAAG
>JAJOKG010000146.1 GCA_021206415.1 Sulfurospirillum sp.
CAACAAAGCTCCAAATAAAAGCATTAATGTTGCACTTAAAAAAAAACTTTTTTCTCTTTCATGAAAGACCCTTTTTTTTCATCTGTATCAACAGAATCTAGCAATTTCTTTTTATCTCTATAAAAATATAAGTAAACCGTGAACCTCTGTTTTCATACGACTCTATTTCAATATCAATGTCGTTTTTATTGCAAATATTATGGACAATATTAAGCCCCAATCCAAAACCGCCTTGCACGGAATCTTCTCGCTCAAAACGCTGGAAAACTTTATACAAATCTTTAATGCCCTGCCCATAATCTTGCACACTAAAAACACAATGCGTTTCATCTTTTTGCACTAAAGAAATCTCTACTTTACCTTGGTAAAACGAGTATTTAATCGCATTAGAAAGCGTATTGTCAATAATGCGTTGTAACTCAACCTTACTCATATAAATCATCATTTTAGGGGTTACATTTGCCACCAAAGTAATAGACTTTGAAAGTGCAATATCTTCAAAAAAAGCAATTCTTAGACTTAAATACTCGGAGAGATTAATCACCTCTTTATTATAGGTTACCTTTTTATTTTTAATGTAATACTCCACATCTTCATACGTCATCTGCATCTGTTTCGTGGCTGCTTTGATGCGCTGAAGATGCTTTGAAGGAGCGCTGTAATGCGAAAGCAGTTCAACATTGATGTTAATAACACCCAAAGACGTTTTAAGCTCATGCATCGAATCATTAAAAAAATCGTTCATATATTGTTGCGTTTTACGTAAGGATAAATACTCGAATTGATAAAAAATATGACTCATCACGTAAATTAAAAAAAGCACAATAAAAAAAGCATGGTACTTAAAAAATAATCTTCGCGTAATTGAGTTGCAATTGCACCACCAAATAATAAAGCCCTTCATTCGCTCGAACTTCTTTTTGATATACAAAAAAGGATAAATAAAACGACTCTAAAATTTAAATCGCTCAATGGCTCTTTAATATCATGGTAAAGCATGGTATGTTTCGCATCGTAAATATTGATATGAAAACGCACACTGTGCGGAATTTCAAATGATTTGGATGCAAAAATTGTTTTTTCATGGGTTTCTATCCACTCAACAAGCTCATGGGTTGCTTTATACTTCTCTTCCATAATGGTACTTTGAATGGCAAAGTAACTGGGCACACAAAAAAGCGCCATGACAATAAGGGTATAAACAAAAACTAACCGAAGTGGATTATAAGACAACATCGATTTTGTATCCTAAGCCTCTGGAAGATTTGATGAAATGCTCATCTCCTACTTTCAGCCTAATTTTTCGAATGTACATTCGTATGTCTGCATAGCTTATCTCTTTGCCTTCCCACACGTTTTCACGAATCATCTCAATATCACAAAAACTGTTTTTTCGACGAATCAAAAAAACGCACCAAATCTTGCTCTTTTGAGGTAAACGTCACAATCGTTTTATCCTCTTTTTTTAAGCTCTCCTGTCTCAAAGTTAAAGATATACCCACATGCGAGTGTAAACTCACTCTCGGAGCTGGTTTGGTAATGCTTTTTTATCAGCTCTTTAACACGCAGTTCTAACTCTTTGAGCTCAAAAGGCTTTTTGAGATAATCATTACACCCAAGCTCATAGCCAATAGCGATATTGTCAATATCCACCAAAGAGGTAATGATAATAATAGGTGTCGTAATGTTCGCCTCTTTGATGTATTTTATCAGTTCGTGACCGTTCAATTTAGGCACTTTGACATCGAGTAAAAAAAGATAGTAGGTCTTTTGCATAATCGCATCCAACGCACTCTCCCCATCAAAAAAGGCATCTACTTCATAGCCTAAAAGTTCCAAATACTCTTTGATACTTTCGTTGTAGTTATAATCATCTTCTAACAATAAAATTTTCATGCCCTATCCTAAATAAATTTGCCCTGCATACACGATATAATAGCGAAGAATGAGAACGCCTCCAATCACAACCATAGAATTAATGACCACATAACTAATACGATACACATGACTCTTCAACGCAATCATCACCGTTAACAAGGGTAAACAAAGCCCTACGCCAATAACCCCAAACCAAAAAAGTCCCGCCCAAAATCCCTGCGAAAGTGCAGCTTTTGCAGCATTTGCCGATTCAGCACCTGCGTAAAACATTCCAATAAACAAAAGAGCTAAAAGTGGCAATTCCGTTAAAATAACCCGTAAATCAAGTACCAAAAGATACTTGATACTCTCCTCATTAATCGTACTTTTGAAAAAAAAGTAATCCTGTTAAAATATTGACCGCAATTCCCAAAGAGATACTAGAGGTAATAAATAAAATAGGCAAAATAGGGCTATTCCATAAAGGAATCGCATACAAGGCTGAGAGCAAAAAGCCCGTGTACGAACTAATACATAACGCTGTAACAAAAAGAAAATACTCAATTATTTTGGCATAAGAGTGAAGCTCTTTAACCGCTTGAATCAAAGCAACTAAGGGCGCTAAAAAAGTATATTTCATGACACTTCGCTCAAAAACCAATAACATAAACACGATTACAATAGGCGTATAAAGCAGTAAAAAAAGTACACCCAAACTCATGACTGAGGTAATGTTATAGCGAATCAAAAGCCAATAAAACGATAAAGGACGTCCTAAGTCAACTATCAAAAGCAACAAACCTAACAGAATGGAAAGAGGTGCGACCACCGCCCCTGATTTGATCATTGCATCCCAAATAGAAGAGTTACTCCGCTCATGACGGTTCCATTTCACCAAAAGCGCAACCATAATAGAACCCGAACTAAGCCCCGCTAAAAAAAGATAAACAGCAATCGCCCATGACCAATGCACCATCTCATATTGCGCCATACTTCCCCAAATAGGACTCATGATTTCATTCCTTTACGTTTAGGGAGAAACGCAACTTTTGGCTTTGTTTTGAGATGTGCTTTGGGGAAAATGAGCGCTTCTTTGTGAGAGGTTTCATAGACTAAAGAATCATGTTCATTCATATCACCAAACATCAATGCTTCCGTAGGACAAATACTCACACATACAGGCAATAACGCTTTTGAAACCCTACTTTCATAACAAAAATCACACTTTTCAACCACATTTTTTAGGGGATTGATAAAACGGGCGTGATACGGACACGCTAAAATACAATATTTACATGTAATGCATACCCGCTCATCAATGTGCACCAAACCATCTTTATCTTGAAAGGAAGCAAAGGTGGGACAGACACTTACACACGGAGCATCTTCACACATTACACACGCCATACGCTCATAACTCATTCCTAAACGAGGAAAAACACCTTTAAGCTCCATGCGCACTTGAAGCCTAAAAAAATCCTCAGGCACACCATGCTCCACACGACAGGCTACACTGCACGCTTGACAGCCAATACACGCATTTTCATCATACAGTAACCGATACGCTTTTCCCATTTCTAGCCCTACACTTTCGTAATCTTCACACCCACATTGGTGATCATTGACCCACACACGGGCGCACTGCGTAATGAGAGAAGTTTTGAGGGATTCAGTCCTTTACCATGTGCACGTTTTAAAGAGGGGGCATCTCTACCAAATCCCATATAGGCAAAAAGTGTATCCGGTCGAATTCCCTCAGTAATAAACACCGTTGCCTTCTCTTTAGAAATGCCATTTTCCACATAAAAAGTATCCCCCATTTTGAGCCCATGCGCTTTTGCCGTTTGAGGGTGCATCCAAATAGGATTATCAGACATCAGTTGATGCAAATAGGGAACATTATGCGTATGCCCATTGGTATGAATTGGCACTTTTACCACTCGATTAAAACATAAGGATACCCCTGTGTCACATCCATATCCACCGCGCAAGGAAGCCCATACCCCTCAAAAATCTTTTCTACCTTTTCACAAAAAATTTCTATTTTACCAGAAGGGGTTTGAAGGGTATGAAAAAAATGGCTAAAACACCCCTCTTTGCAAAGCAAAGCCTTACTCTTTGGATAATGCTCCACAAAACGCTCAACATCCTTGCTCTCTCTTAAAAAAAAGTTCAGGAATACCAAATGTAGCAACACCTCGCCTTAGCAATACTTCCAAAAAAGCATCATTTCCTTTGGCTTGATGCACACGAAGTTTTGCCATCGTATCCCATCTATAATTGTTATCTACCCCTAATTTTTGTGCCAAACTTCTTAAAATCTCTAAGGCACTTTTTGTACCATGCAAAGAAGGAATTACACGATTTCGCATGGTATAACAAGGCACTTTATCACTTTGATCACGAATCCCCTCATCCCGCTCCAAATAGGTGGCTTCTGGTAAAACCACATCTGCCATCATCGCTGTATCACTGAGGTAAATATCATTAACGACAATAAACTCTAAGTTTTGCATCGCTTCTTTCATTTTTTGAGGATGCGCAAGGGTAATTAAAGGGTTGTGGCGGGTTAAAAACCACCCTTTAATCGCATAGGGTTTTTGCGATAGTATCGCCTCAGGAATGGACTGCAACACGCCATGCTCCTTAGGAACAAACACGTATGAGCCATGCTGACCTGCCCCATCTAAACGCTCCTCATTGGGGAAAATTCTAGGATACGCCTCATTAAGGGTCGGGATAATTTCATCAAAGGAGATGGCATTAATACGTTTAGCACTCTTGGGAAAATAGATGCCTCCTCTTTTCTCCACATTCCCCATTAAAATATTGGCAATCAAAATGGCTCTGCTTCGCTGATACTCCGAGGGAGAAGTCGTTGCTTTATGCCCCCAATCAATAATGCATCTAGGCGCTGCTTGATAGACCTCATCCGCAATACGTTCAACCACTTTTGCTTCAATACCCGTTAAACGCTCCTGCCATTGCGGTGTACTCTCTTTGAGTGCTTTTTTCAAGTTTATCAAAGCCAATGGTATAGTGTTGCACAAAATTTTTTATCGTATTTTCCATCACGAATCCATACATGTAAAAGACTCAGAACAAATGCTAAATCACTTCCCGCTTTAATGGGATACCACTCATTCGCTTTAGAAGCCATCAGTGAAAAACGAGGATCAAATACAACGAGTTTCTTGGAAGGATTGGAGGCAAAACGTGCCATCGCTTTGGTGAGTGGAATGTCTAAGCCTTCAAAAAGGTTATGCCCAAAATTGAGGATATAGTTCGCATTTTCAAAATCACGGTGCATAGTTTCACCCACTGTATGTTCAAACGCACTCTCAATCGCAATCGGACACGAACTCCAGTGAGAAAATACATTGGGTGAGCCAAACGCATAGGCAAAGGAGCGTAACATATCGTAGGATTCACCCGTTTTGGAAGAAAAAATAACACTTCGTGCCCCATACGTTTTTTTCAAATGATTCAATTTAGTGGCGATGTACTCCAAAGCTTCTTCAAGGCTAACCACACGCCATTGATTTTCACCTCTTTTTCCAACACGTATCAGAGGTTGTGTAAGTCTTTGCTCATCATAAAGCTGTGAAATACCCGCAACGCCTCTTGCACACAAAGAGGTTCCCATCGCTTTATCATACGCATTGCCTTGCAAAGCGACGACTTTACCATTAACCACACGAGCCTCCATAGGGCATCGACTGCTACACATTTCACACATAGAGCGAATGGATTTATCTTCACAACACAACGCAAGCTCTCCCATAGCGCCTAAACTACCAGGAACAAAAGGAGTTGCTGTAGCAATTTTTAAGAAATCTCTTCTGTTTTGAGCGAACAACATACCATCCTTACTTAAATATTCACATCAATCATAGGTGCTGGTTTACTAAATAAATACCCTTGCGAGAAGTTTACATGTAAAGATTCCAGCAGTGCTTGAACTTTGGGATTATCCACAAACTCAGCAACAACTTCATACCCCATTTTATGAGCAAACGAGACCATAGTATCGACCATCATAAAATTGACATCATTGCTATTGATATCTCGAATTAATGAGCCATCTATCTTTAAAAAATCAATATCAAGCTTGATAAGATACGAAAAATTAGAGTAGCCCGTTCCAAAATCATCGATGGCAATGCGACACCCTAATTTTTTTGCCTCATGAATAAAATGGACAATCTCATTAAAATTTTCAATACCCTCAGATTCGACAATTTCTAAAATAACCCGATGCCCACATTGAAAATTTTTAATGTGTTCAAACAAAGACTCTTTCACAGAAGAAGAGAGAATGTCACCTTTGGTAAGATTAATTGAAAAATCAAATGGCAAATCTTTAAAAGTAGGCAAACGCCTTTTGAATCATAATCTTCGTCAGTTTCTCATAGAGTCGTGTTTTTTTCGCCTGCTCTAAAAAATGATAAGGACTTAAATAACTTCCATCCTCTTCTTGCAAACGCATTAGCACTTCATACTTGGTAATTTTATGCACTGTATTGTCATAAATACCTTGAAAGAAAGGAACAATGCGGTCATTTTCAATGGCATATTTTATCTTTTGAATAATATGCAAATTGTGTTTGGTTTTTTTGTTTTAATCCCTCGTCTTCATCACGGTAAAACAGTATCAACTTATTCTCTTTTTTTGCCTCTTTTAGCGCAATGTGCGAACGCATGTACACTTTTGCATCATTGCCCTCAGCCACACCACATTGAGCCTTAGCACAACATCATACCCGTGAATCGTGAAAACTTTTTTCTCTAACTCTTTGACACTTTTAGTAATAAATGCCTCTATCCCATCGTTTCTAAACTCATTACCGCATAAAAGAATGGCAAACTCATCCCCATTAATACGAAACACAACATCGCTGTAATGATAAAAACTCATGACTAAAAAATGAGCCACCCTTTTTAAAAGCTCATCGCCCACATCATAGCCCAAATAGTCATTGATCTCTGAAAATCTAACCAAATTAATCAAAACCAATAATTTAGGCTGATGGTCTAAATTTAAACGGTAAAAAAGGGCTTCTCTGTTCCCAAAGCCTGTCAGTTCATCCTTAAAATGCTTCTCAATAATTCTCTCTTTAAGCACCAATTCTGTGATATCAAAATGCGCACAAATATACTCTAAAATCTCCCCATTTTCATCCAAAATAGGCATAATCGTATTTTGCAAATAATGCGTTTGCCCACTTTTATTAACCCCTTTGGTTATGCCTTTCCATATCTCTTTTTTACGTATTGTTGCCCAAAGGTCATCATACAAAGAAGGGTCAGCATCACTGGGTCTAAAAATACGATGGCTTTGACCTAAAATCTCCTCTTTTGAAAAACCAGCCATTTCACAAAAAGGCTCACTGACATACGTAATGACCTTATCAACATTGATCTTAGAGACCATGCAACACGCATCTAATATTTTTTTTATACTGATTAAGAAAATTGACATTAACATCCAGTTCATGCTGGGTTGTATTGACTAAATGGGTGAGGGCTTTGAGGGTAGAACTCTTTTTAAGAGGCACACCACCAATTTCACCCGCTGTAGAAGTAGCTATCAACACATTATTTGGCAATGTTGACTTTAAAAAAAGTGAGTAACGAAGAGAGATTTTCAGGAGGAATATCTCCGTAAAAAAGTTGAATGAGAAGATATTCATCTCCTACAAAGGAGTCTTTAATAAAGGTTTCTAACGCTTCAAGCGTTTGATAGGTATGGTTGATGAGTTTCAAAAGAATGCCCTAGATCATATTTTTGAGTTTTTAAAAGGCGATACATGAGAAATTCTATCACAATATGACTCTTTTGCCAATAAAAACCCCCAAAAGATGGGGGTTTTTAACTATTTTTTAGCCTACGAAGGTTTGACCTGCATAGAGAATGTAAAGTCTTAGAAAAACAACACCCACAAGTACGACCACGGAATTAAGCAAAATGTAGCCTACACGGTACGCATGGTGTCTTAAAGCCGTTACCGCAATTAAAAGTGGTGTTGCAATACCAATCCCAATCACACCAATCCAGAAGACATATGCCCATACACCTGTGGTTAAAGCTTGAATAGCAACGAGTGTTTTATCGCCTCCTTGAAAGTACATCCCCACAAAAAGTGCAAATAAAAGCAACAACTCCATAGGAACAACTCTTAAATCAAGCTCCAAAAGGTATTTGGCATTTTTTTTGGTTGACCTCTGATTTGAAAAAGAGAAGTCCAAACAAAATCGAAGCCGCAACGCCTGAAGAGAGCCCAGAAGCGAGAAAAAGAATCGGCAATAATGGTGTGTTAAAGAGCGGATAACTGTACATAGCTGAGAGTAAAAAGCCTGTATAGATACCGATGATAACCGCAAACAAGAAAAGGGTTCGCTCCAACCATGCTGGATTGTCGCCAATACTGTCAATGATGCCTTTAAACGGTTTTAAAAGTCCTGCAAAAGGACCCGTTTCAAACAACCACGGTTTAAACTTAATCGCTGCGTAAATGAAACTAAGCGGCGTATAGATAAAAAGACCTAAAACACCCAGTGTCATCACCGAGCTAAAGTTATAATGAATCAACAATTTCCAAAAATGAAGCGGTCTTGTTAAGTCAAAAATCAATAAAAACAGACCCAAACAAATGGTCAGTGGCGCTAGAAGCGCACCTGCTTTAATCAAACCATCCCATGGCGCTTTGTTGTTACCTTCTATCCATTTTACCATCAAAGAGGTCATCGCCGCACCCGCAGAGAGTCCTGCTAAAAAAAAGATAAACCGCAATCGGCCAATGCCATATAAGTGTTGAGTATTGCTCTAATGAGCCCCATAGCTGATTCATGACTCGATTCCTCCTCTTCTATTAGGTACGATAAAGAGTTTTGGATTGGTTCCTAAAGACTCTTTATTTCGCATGGTTACTTTGGTTGAAAGCACTTTATTGAGTGCACTTTTTGGATCATTCAAATCTCCAAAGATGAGTGCATCGGTTGGACACACGGTGACACATGCTGGTTCTTCACCGCGTCCTAGCCTTGTTTCTTTACAAAAATCACACTTACCTGGAGCTTTGGTTACAGGGTCAACATAACGTGCTTGGTAAGGACACGCTGCCACACAGTATAAACATCCTACACACAAGTCCACATCAACACTCACGATGCCATTTTCATCTTTGTGAGACGCTTTGGTGGGGCAGACAGAGACACATGGGGTGTTTTCACACTGCACACACGATTGGCGGTGGTAGGTGTATTTGAGCGTACCATTGGGAAGTTGCTCAGGCCCTTTAATATGCACTTGCAAACGGTACACACTCTCAGGCACTCTGTTTTCTGCACGACACGCAATACTACACGCCTGACATCCGATACAAAGGTTATCATCATGAATCATTCCATATTTTTTTGGCATCTTATTCCCCTTACGCTTTTCTTACTTTAACACCGCTAGTATGAAGGTTCATACCAACAACGGGTGAAGTAAAGTGTGGTAACAGTGATCCACTATTGACCCCTTTGCCATAGGCTCTTTTTAAACCTTTAGAGACATGTCCAAATCCAAAGTACGCAAACACCGTATCTTTTCGGATACCCTCTGTTAAAAGTGCCTCACCGATTTGCTTACCGTATTTGTTTGAAAGCTCTATCTTATCGCCATTTTTGATACCACTTTTTCCAGCAGTCTCTGGGTGAATCCACACAGCATTGGTTGGCATCGCGTTATTGAGCCATGGGATATTACCCGTATGTCCATTGGTATGAAGGGCTGTTTTTCCTTGGATAAAGAAGAGTTCATCATCCTCTTTCATCTTCACAGGCTTAAACGAAATGGAACCACGTCCTGCTATTTTTTCGAGTTTTGCATCAAAAAGCTGTATCTTTTTACTAGGTGTTTTAAGCTCAAAGAATGGCGCATCGATGTAGCCTTCTTCGGTAACTAACGCCTGTGCTGCTGGGTATTTTGCGACAAATTCTGCCACACTTTTTTTTATCTCTTAACATCAAAGGAACACCCGCACTGGCAAGACCATTTTTCTTAAGCTCAAACATAAGCTCAGGAAAGTCTGCGGCTTGTGCCATACGAATGTCATCCATATCTTTGTACGGGAAGTATTCGCCAAAGCCCATCTTTGTTGCTAATTCTTTAAAGACCATCCAGTAGGGTTTGGTATCACCGATTGGCTCAACCACTTTTTGTCGCACAGAGTAGCTTGGATTTTTTCCGCCTCCTGCGATAAATTGTTCATCACGCTCTAGATAGGTTGACTCTGGTAAAACGATGTCCGCAAACCATGCGGTATCTGACATATAAATATCCATCACCGCTACAAAATCTAGTTTTTTCAACGCTTGAACAACTTTGTCTGTATTGGTAATGGTCATCACTGGATTAGAACGTGTCATGACCCAACCACGTAGTTGATACGGAGTTGCATCAAGAGTAGCATCTAGAATTTTTTTGATAAATTCCACTGCTTTTTAGAAATATAGCTAAACTCACTATCGGGTAAATCAATACCGTCGATGCGTTTAAATTCATGAATTTTTTAAACTCAGGCACTTTTAAACTTTTTAAACTCAGGGCGACTTTTTCACCAGCGAGTTTGTTGTACATCGAAGCACCCTTGTTGAAATAAAAACCACCTGGTTTTTCGATATTGCCAATGAGAACGTTTGCGATAACAATGGCACGACGAAGCTCAATTTCTTCTGGCGTATACGTCACTCTATGACCATAGTCTATCATCGCAGCAGGTGCAGCCTTAGCGTACTCTAAAGCAATGCGCTTAATGTCTTTTGCGCTGATATCACACTCTTTTGATGCCCATTCGGGGGTATAGGTTGCCACAGATGCTTTGAGCTCATCAAAGCCTTCGCAGTACTTTTCAACAAACTTTTTATCGTAGAGATTTTCGGTAATTAAAACGTTAATCAATGCTAAGACAAACGCAACATCACCTCCTGGACGTACCGGATGCCACTCGGTTGCTTTAGAAGAAAGAACCGAATAACGTGGGTCAAGTGAGATAAGCTTACAGCCATTTTCTACCGCCTCTGTGATTGCTCGCGCATAAGAGATGACGATGCCCTCATAGACATTGTGTCCAAGGTTTATCATATACTTACATTTTCCAAAGTCACGGCTCACACCGCTCGTTCCAAAAACAGTTGTCAACGCAACACCATACGCAAGCGGACAGGTTGTTCCATGATCAAAAGTGTTAGGTGAGCCAAAGCCTCCTGCAAAATTGACCAGATAGTCTGTTTCCCAGCCGCCCTTGGCTGAAAATGCAACCGTATGAGCGCCGTATTTTTCTTTGATACCATTCAGTTTTGTAGCGATGAAAGTGTATGCTTCGTCCCAACTGACCTCTTTCCACTTTCCTTCACCTCGCTCACCCACACGCATCAAAGGCTTAACGATACGTTGTGGATCATACAGCTGATTAAACCCTGAACCGCCACGCGCACACACACGCCCGCCCGTTCCTTTGGATTTTGGATTTCCGCGAATAAATACACCCTCTTTATTTTCCACACGCGCTTCGATAGGACAGCGTGTACTGCACATTTCGCAGACACTTGCCGTAAACTGAGCATTGCCAATCAATGCTTTTTTCTCAGGCTCAAGCGCACCTAAAAGACCAGGAACACTCGACATACCTGCAACCGCAGCTGCCGTAGAAGAGAGCTTTAAAAAGCTTCTTCGATTAAGCATTTGAGTCATTTTTCATCCTTTTCTAAGATTTCATAGTGTTATCTTAGGAAAGGTATATAAATTTTATGTAAATTTTAAAGACGATTTTTGATGAAGTGTTTCGATCTGCTTATCGCTATAAATCCCATAAGGATCGAGGTAAGACTCTTTACATGTAAACGAAGCTGACGAAGAAAGTGTCGCAACAATGCCTTTGATGTCGCTTGTCGCATCATTGGCACAGGTGACATCAAAGCCCGCTAAAGAAAGAGCATCGTGTACCGCTTGAAAGCTTGTAGAGGCAATTAGAACGCCTTTTGGTTTGAGTAAAGTTCGCAAGGTTTGGAAAAATTCTAGGGTGATCAAAGAGGCATTATGACTCTCTAAAAAAGGGTCTAAAAAGATGATATCGAAGGATTCGTTTATCTGATGTATCGCGTAGCGTGCTTCGGTGTTTAGAAATGTTATCGTTGAAAATGACTCTTCATAGGTTTTACATGTAAAAAGAGACTCTACCATTTTTACATGTAACGCTTCTGGAACCACGTGGGCACTCTGTTTTAAGAGCATGCGATCTTGATCTATGGCTTTTACATGTAAACGGTTTTGAGCGAGCTTTTGAGCTAATTTTAGAGCACAAAAGCTGTTGTACCCCATTCCAAACCCGATATCCAAAAGCGTGACATCTCCTTTTTCAAGACGATTTTTTAGATCCGATGCTTCAAGAAAGAGGGTTTGCGCTTGGGCATACGCACCCGCTTTGGGATGGTAATAATCACGGTACGTTGGACTCCAAAACGTCACGCTTCCATCTTTGAGCATGATTTTTTGGGGGATTTCACTTCTTGGCTCGGGCGTTTCTTCGATCAAATCGCCTTGAGTGATGCCTCGATACCGCATGCTTTGTGCGACATACTCCCCAAACTGCCCCTTTGCCATATGCCATTGTGGAGCCAGAAGCTCCTGATTGGGGGTGTCCGTCGCAAGGCGCAGTATAGGAATGTGAGAGGGGATAACGCGAAGAAGTTCGATGAGAGCTTCTGCGTATTCGTATTCACTCAAAAGAGTAAATGGATCTTTTTCATACTCATGCGCAAGCGCTGTTCCGTGGATGATGTGAAGGTTGTGAAATTTAATCCCATCAATACCCGCCTCCACTAAGCCTTTTACACTTGCTTCCCACATGCAAAAGCTCTCATTTGGCAAACCCATGATGAGATGCGCATAGACCTTTAAACCTTTTACATGTAATCGCCGAATCGCTTCAAGCGAAGCGTGCGCACTGTGCCCACGATTAATGCGTTCTAAACTTACATCGTGCAGACTCTGCACGCCCAGTTCCACCACCACATCCAAACGGCTGTTCAGCTTCGCCAAATAGCTTAATGTTGCTTCACTCAAACAATCAGGTCGTGTACCAATGTGCAACGCTTTAAAGGGATAAAGATTTAAAAGCTTCTCGTACGCCTCTTTTTGTTTTAAAATGGAGGCAAACGTGCCCGTGTAGGCTTGAATGTAAAGCGCAAAAGAGGTGGCGTTGTAGCGTTTTTTGGCAAATACAATCGCCTTTTCTATTTGCTCTTCAACACTTTGGGCATCGGCGATTTGTGCCGCACGAGCGCCGTGTTCAGGGCAAAAAGTACACCCTCCGCTTCCATCACGTTCTCGGTTGGGACAGCCAAAGTCTAAATTGACAGGGATGCTAAAAAGCGCTTCACCATAATGGCGTTTCATCGCTTCTTTATGGCTAAGATAGGGGAGCATTATTTAAAAAAGAGTTTGCGTATTTTGGTTAAACCTAACTGCATTCCGCTAAACATCATCACCTTTGCCATCTTGTTCCACATCGACTTTTCATAACAAGGATTGGGACATTTACGACAACTCGGTTTATGCTCATGCGGACAATTTTTAAGCCTTCCATAGGCATATATGAGTAGCGTCTCGCACTCTTCACACAGATGATAGGGCAGTTCACACAAAGACTTTTCTTGAAAAACAACCTCTAACACACCTTTTTTTTTGGGAACATCATGGTGTTTTTTGTCGCAATGAAGTTGAATAAAACGGTGTAACGTCTGGCTATCGCTTTGGAGTTTTTCAGGGGTCATTGTTTCTCTTTTTTTTTGTTTTTATTATAGAGAAAAAGAGTAAAGAAAATCTTTACATGTAAAGAGTACGGTGCCCATTTCAGTTTGGCACCGTACCGAAGTTACACACTATTTTGTGGGGATAATAATCCCTTTGTAAGGACCAAATTTATGTTGGTGACGTGTGTGGTTCGTATCATACGGTCCCACATCGCTATCAGGAACTTTTACTTTGGTATCGGGGAAATCTTTTTCACGGTCTTTTTTCACAGGGCGTGGCTTATCGTAATTATTGATATACGCCGCAACATCGTATGCTTGCGCATCGGTTAAGACACGATTGTGATTGTCTGCACCTAAAGGCATATTGGCCACAATCCAATCCGCCGCACGAAGCACACGGTACATTCCCGCACCCGTGTTGTAACTGTCTTTACCCCAAAGTGCTGGGAACTCATAGCCATTGGCTTTGCCTTCACGTTTAACACCCTCACCATTTTCGCCATGGCAAGAAGCACAATGCTCTTTATACACTTTTTCACCCGCAATCGGATCAGCCGCACGGTTCATAACCATCTTGCGATCGACTTGTGGAAACTCTGCTCCCGATACTTTTGCACCTACGGGAATACCTTGCGCTAACCAGTGCATATACGTCACAATAGCTCGCATCTCTTTGCCATTCTCAGGAAGTGCTCTACCGTTCATACTACGTTCCATACAACCATTGACTCGCTCCTCAATGCTACCGATGTTTTCATCACGGTTTCGGTATTGAGGGAAATTACCCATGGTTGCCATAAAAGGCGCTGACCACTTTTTTGTACCTGCTTCTTGGTGACAGGTTGCACAGGCGAAGTTATTGCCCGCATAACGCATTTTAGGATCAGCCACTTCAGGACCGATGTACTTATACGTCTCACTTACCAACGCTTTACCATAGCGCACCGTATCGCCAAAAAG
Source organism: Sulfurospirillum sp. (assembly GCA_021206415.1). Lineage (GTDB taxonomy): Bacteria > Campylobacterota > Campylobacteria > Campylobacterales > Sulfurospirillaceae > Sulfurospirillum. The sequence goes on from JAJOKG010000146.1 coordinate 14,620, forward strand.
ATTGTTAGGAATACTACTCTCATCAGGAGCCTTCCAATCTTTAATCACTACAGGTTCAAACCCTTTATTGGCACGCTGATTGAGCGTTGCCACATCGAGTGCTAAAAGCGTACTTGTGCCCACAAGTACCGCTACTAATGACACCAATGAAATATGTCTCATCACTACCTCCTTAAGATAATCTTCTTGTTATCATAAACTTCCATCGTCACTTTTTCGTCAATTTCATGATTTAATTTTTTGGATATACTTTTGAAGCTGTTTTGACTTAAGGAGCGCATCATTCAAAACCTTCC
>JAJOKG010000086.1:0-17771 GCA_021206415.1 Sulfurospirillum sp.
ATTTCATGCAGATTAAGATTCTGTAAATCATAGGAAAATGAATGAAAAAACAGATTTTATGGTTTGTTGCCCTGCTTTCTAGCACACTTTTTGCAGCAACAGACGCACAGATTGTTGAACATTTCAAATCAACAATTCAAGTTCCCAATATCACAATCGAAGTGGTTTCCCGTAAAAAAGCGGATGGTATTGAGGGAATGGATTTTGTAACGCTTAACCTAAGTGACGGTACACGTTCTCAAAAATTGAGTATTTTTACCAAAGATGATCTCATCTTCCCTGATGTTATCAGCATCAAACAAGGTGGAAGTATTAAAGAGATGATGGAAATGGCAGAGCTTCAAAAAAAATCTTTCTGCACTTTACAAAAAAGAAGAGAAGAAAAATGTTGTTGCTTTAGGGAATGACCCTAAAAAAGAGACCCTAGTTGTCTTTACTGACCCTGAATGTCCTTACTGTAGACAAGAGTTAATGCAAATTGAACAACGTCTTACAACCAACAACATCAAACTTATCTTCACACCTGTACATGCCCGTAGTTCTTTAGAAAAATCGGTGCTTATTTACAATGAAAGTGCTAAGGTAAAAAGCGATGCAGAAAAAATTGCTATTTTAAAGAAATACTTTGATGAAGCAGTCAGTTATGAGCAAAAAATCAGTGATCAAGAAGTAGGACGTATTGAAGCACTAAAACAGAAATATTTTGGCGCTGGCATTAAAGGCGTTCCGTTTATGGTACGTGAAAAAGAACTTTTAAAATAAACATTCCCCTATAAGACGCTCTTTTAAGAGCGTCTATACTCCATTTTAAGCAAACCTATGTAAAATAGTAAACTTTCATTTTAAAGAGGTTAGTATGCTTAATATCATGCTTATAGCTGTTATTATCTTTTTACTGATTGCCTTAGTTCTGCTTTTTTTACGTCTGCAAAAACTCCAAAAAAACAACCTTGAAGAAGAACATGAACGCTCTACGGAAGAGGAGATTTTTTTTGCTATTTCACTGCCCATTGCCTTTAAAAAAGAGCATCAATGGTATTACAATAAAGCCTTTAAAGTTGCCTTTGGAGAACTCTTAAAACCTACCCTTGAAGCCCTTGAGGCTCTGCCTCGAAATGGTAGCACCCTTTTAAAATTAACGTATGACAATGACATTCAAAAAGCGACCCTTATTCATAGCTCCAATTTTTTTTAATCGACATAATACAGAAGTGTTCATCTATGCCCTAAACGATGTAGAAACACTGCATAAACGAAAAAATGCTCCTGCTGAAACAAAAAGAGCAGTGTGAGCTTGCCCTTGAAAGCTGTGATGAAGCCCTTTGGGATTGGGATACCAAAAGTGATATCCTCTTTTACTCAACCAAATGGAAAAAAATCATGGGCTATGATGCAAACGATGAGGAACCACATGCACTCAGTGCATGGCTTAATATGGTCGATGCCAAAGACATGGCACGGGTTAATGAAGCATTGCGAAAGCATTTAGATGGAAATAGCCACTTTTTTTTGCATTGAACATCGTCTTCGCAACAGCGAACCTGTGCGCTGGATTATGGTTCGAGGAAAAGCGATTGTTGGCGCACAAAATCAAGCTATTCGTATGATTGGTACGGTTCGTGATATTACAAAAGAAAAATTAAAAAAGATAAAAGAAAACACTCAACAAGAACGCTTTAGTGCTTTTGTCGAAAATGTACCTTTTCTTGGATTTATTAAAAACACGCAAGGAAATTATCTGTACGCTAATGCCTCTTTTCAAAAATTTATTGGCTTTAAATCATGGTTCCATCGCAACGATACCCTACTTTTCGATGCTACCACCGCCGAAAAACTAACAGAAATAGAACGTTTATGCCGTTATGAAGGGCTTTGTACTCATCAAATCACATTACCAAATGCTGAGGGTGTGCTGATTCCTTTTGAGCTTCATACCTTCATTATTGATGAGGCAAATGAAAAACTTTTGTGCGGGCTTTATATTAACAAATCATTCAAATAAACAGCGTATGATGTGCACATAAAACGAGAAGGATACGCCATGCAACCCAATCTTTTAATGATAGAAGATGACACGGAACTTGCAGAAATTTTATCAAACTTTCTAAAACGTTATAACATTAATGTCACAAACTATGAAGACCCTTATCTTGGTATGAGTGCCTTAAATCTTAAAAAATATGACCTCCTCATTCTTGATCTCTCCTTGCCAGGTATGGACGGGCTTGAAATTTGCAAAGAAATTCGAACTAAAAGCGATATTCCTATTATTATCTCCTCTGCTCGCAGTGATTTGGAAGATAAAATTATTGGGCTAGAATTAGGAGCGGATGATTATTTACCCAAACCTTATGAGCCTAAAGAGCTTTATGCTCGTATTATGAGCGTGTTAAGACGTTATAAAAAGAGTAACAATCCTAGCGAAGAGATGCCTATGGCATTACAGCTCAAAGAGGAGAGCCATACCATCTGGTTTCAAAATGCTCCACTGACCCTCACACCAGCCGAGTTTGATGTTTTGGCGCATCTCATTAAAAAGAACAACTGTGTGGTTTCTAGGGCTGAGCTTTTAGGGAGTGCTTTAAGCCTAAATGAGGAGAACGAGAGCAGAAGTTTGGATGTGCTGATTAGTCGTATTCGCACCAAATTAGGAGAGAGTTCTAAAGAGCCAAAACTCATTCATTCCGTTCGAGGCATAGGCTATAGGCTTCAAGCATGAAGTGGTATCACTCGATTATTACCCGTATTTCGCTTATCTTTGCACTGGCACTTTTGGGTATTGGGGCTATCTTCTTTTCACTCTTTATGCATGAAAGGGAAGATACACTAAGACGCATGCACGATTACGCTCATGTTGCTATACGCTCAGCTATGGAACCTCAAACACGCCAACTTGACTTTGTCAAACTTGAAGAGTTGGGATTTAAAGTGGTTAATGACAAAGCACTCATTGAATCCCTCCTTAGCCTTTCACAGCCTCCCCGCTCTTTTCCTATGCGTCATATGGAAGAGAGAATGCGCTTTCGCATGGATGTCATTCCTTATGGCATGCATATGTTCGCCATTTTGCACAAAAAAGAGACACCTGTAATGGTGATTCAACTTCCTTACGAAAAAGAGCTTTTTCCTCGTTTGCTTTTCCCCCTACTCACCTTTGCCTTTGTCATTTTTCTTTACATTGGCATTTTACGAAGTATCATGCCTCTTAAGACCCTGCGTGAACAAATCAAACACTTTGCCAATGGCAATTATGACGTTACATGTAAAAGCCATAAAAAAGATGAAATTGCCGCTCTTGCCAATGAATTTGATGCGGCCGTTTCTAAAATAAAATCACTCCGAGATTCAAGGCAACTCTTTTTGCGCAACATCATGCATGAGTTAAAAACGCCTATCACCAAAGGAAAACTTGCCTCTGAAATGATAGAAGATGCCACCTATGCAAAGATTTTACAAAATGTGTTTAAGCGCCAAGAATCCCTTTTAGAAGAGTTTTCACGCATTGAAAAGTTAAGTGCAGATGAGCTAAAACTGGAAATCAAAGAGTATCACATCGAAGATGTCGTCGATTTTGCTTTAGATATTTTAGAAGATAAAAAAGAGCACATTACATGTAAGCTCTTACCCATTGAAATTCCCGTTGATTTTGAGCTTTTTGGGGTTGCCTTAAAAAACCTGCTGGATAATGGCATTAACTACGCCAGTGATGGCAAAGTTTACCTTAAAAACAACCAAAACACCATTACCATTTCCAACCGTGCCCCCAAACTCGAATTTGAGCTTGAGCGTTACGCTGAGCCTTACTTTTTAGAGGGGAGGAAGCAAAAAAGCTCTCGTGGACTTGGATTTGGCTTGTTTATCACATGGCATGTCATTCGTTTGCATGGAATGAAGTTAGCCTACACTCACAAAGAGGGTATCAATCACTTTACCATCTCACTTAAGAGCGTTTAATAGACATCTTTTAATGGGTTATGCAAGATGTCTAATATACAAAAGACTTTGACACACACCCAAATAATCATCAATCGTTTCTATCGTAAGTCCAGCTCGCTCAATTAAGGCGATAAAATCTTTAGAGTGGTACATCTTGCTGTATCCATTTGCCATAGCTGTAAAATAAGGCGATGTGTTGATAATACAATAAGCAGAGGTCTCAAAACGCTGTCTATCCCAAAACGGCTCCATAATGCAAAGCCGTGTATGCTCATCCATCGCCTCTTTGGCTTTGCTCAAAATCATCACAATCATCTCTTCGCTAAAGCAGTCTAAAAACTGACTCATCCAGATGATATCAAAGCCTTTGGGAAAATGATGCTCTGGGGAGAGGACATTAGAGGGAAGCAGAGATATTTGCTTCTCTAAGCCCTCTTTTTGAATGTTCACTTTTGCTAATGCGAGCTGTTCGGGCAAATCCATAATGCTCATCTGCACCTGTGCATCACTTTTGGCTACGAGCATCGAAAACTTGCCTGTATTGCCACCCACATCCAAAATGCGTTTGGGCTTAAGGGCTAAGAGTTTTTGTACCGCTTCAGGAAAAGCACCATCGGAATAAAAATGATCAAAACGAAACCAACTCTGCTGAGCATCTTCTGGCAAAGAGCTAAGGGCTGGGTAGATACTCTCCCATGAGCCAAATACTTTTAACCCCTCAGGTTTACCACTGACAATCGCCTTATCCAACCAAAAAAGCCCCTGATAATTAACGTGGTGGTTGTAATTCATATTCGCAATCGTCATGGGGTCATTGAGTAAAAAATAGCCCGTTTTTGTGATGAAATAGCATTCATCTTCTTGCTTCACAATGTCCGCACTCAGCGCTGTCTCTAAAAGCGTAATAAGCCCATAACGGCTTAATCCTGTCTCTTTTGCCAGCGCATCGACACTCATTCCCTCTTTATGCTCATACAGTGCCTTTAAAACCCCCAAATCTCTCATGGAGCGGGCGGTTTGAAAAATAATGGGCGCAAAAGCGATGCGCTGGGCGTTATACTGTGCTTCTAAAGCGGAGCAGGTGTCATTCTCTTCAAAAAAACGATTCATTTTTTGCCTTTATTTAGCTATCTTTTTATAATATACCATCTTATGTTGAAACTAACGTGAAGGATAATACGATTTTAACAAATCTTTATACGCCCATAACACTGGAGCCCAACCATATAAGCGTTGCCTTAAGTGATGCACATCATCCCATTTTTCAAGCACATTTTCCAAACAACCCTTTACTCCCTGGATTTGTCTTGCTCGATATGAGTGCCAAGCTTTTACATGTAAAGATTAAACGTATTCAAAAAGCGAAGTTTCTTAAACCCATTTTGCCCAAAAGCCTCCTGCATTTTCACAGTGAAGCCAAAGAGAAGCGGTTAAAACTTGTTGTCAAAGTGATGGAAGAAAAAGTTGCGGAGTTAATCTATGAGACAGCCTAATGTCATTGTCGTGGTGCCAACGTACAACAACCCTCTGACCATTCAAAAGGTCGCAGAAGATGTCCTCACGCATGGGTACAAACTCATTATTGTCGATGATGGCTCAAGCACACCCGTGACTTCCTTGCTCAAAGCGCATGAAAACCTCACCCTTTTACGCCATGAAACCAATCAAGGCAAAGGCGCTGCCATTATCACAGGGGCAACAGAGGCGCAAAAACAAGGGTTTGACTATTTTATTAGCTTAGATGGCGATGGACAACACTTAGCGAGTGAAATTACCAAAATCATAAACGCCTGCGATGGGGAACATCAAATCATCATCGGAGCACGCAATTTTGAGATTAACCATGTGCCCAATGGTTCAAAATTTGGCAGATGGTTTAGCAATTTTTGGGCATGTTGGGATACCGAACAGCACATCACCGATTCACTCTCAGGCTTTCGTCTCTACCCCACGTCTATTTTAGATTTGGTGATTGAGACTAAGCGCTTTGATTGGGAGATGGAAGTGTTAGTCAAACACGCATGGAAAAAACGGCTCATTAAAGAGGTGGTGGTGGAGTGTTACTACCCTAAGCCTGAAGAGCGTGTGAGTCACTTTAAAAAGTTTTGGGATACCGCTGCCATTGTTATGGTGCATGTCAAACTCTTACCTCGTAAATTTTACTTGAAAAAAAGGTACCGATGAGTACGAAACAAAGAGGCAGTGGCTGGAGTATTAAACTCGTATTTAACTTCTATAAAACCTTTGGTTACACCTTTATTTATTATCTGATGTACCCAGTCACTTTCTTTTATTTTTTGGTCGCTCACAATGTCAAAGAAGCACTCAAAGAGTATTACGCACACATTGAAGAACCTTTTACACTTTGGGGTTATTATGACCATTTGCGTCATTTTGCGATTACCATGTGTGACCGCTTTATCTCCAAAGTCGAGCCACAAAGCTATACCTTTATTATGGAAAATCCAGAACTTCTCTTAAGCAATGTTCAGCAAGGCTCTATTTTGCTTTTATCACATTTTGGTGGTTGGGCAGCGGCTGGGAACTGTTTGAGTGGCTTTAAAATGAATGTCATTATGCAAGAAGCGCTTTTAGAAGAGATTAAAGCGATTGAAGAATCACTAGAGATGAAAAACACTCATTTGCACATCATTGACCTCTCCAAAGGAGCCTCAAGTGTTTCACTTGAAATCGCCTCTGCCCTGCTTAGAAATGAGAGTGTTGCTATGATGGCAGACCGTGCGACAGAGCCTAAACATGCCAAAGAGATTCTCTTTTTTGGCAAGCCTGCCCTTTTCAATCAAAACCCTTTTGCCATTGCCTACAAAACACAAAAACCTTTAATTGCCCTTGTGGTCATTTATGAAAAAGTCCGCACGTATCGTATTGAATGTATGAATTTAACCATGAATAAAACCCATCATCAAACCGAAGAAATTGAAACCTCTATGCAACGCTACGCTGATTTTTTAGCGAATATCGTAAAACGCTACCCGAAGCAGTGGTTTAATTTTTATCATTTTTGGAAAGAGAAAAAAGCATGAAACTAACCCTAGACAACCGTTACATTTCGTTTGAAGAGATTACAAAAGCAACGCAAATTTGCATCTCTAAAGAGCCTGCCTTTCAAGAGGCTTTTATGCTAGGACACACCTTTTTAATGAATGAAATTAAAAAAGGCAAACCCATTTACGGCGTGACCACAGGCTATGGGGCGAGTGGCAAAAACTACCTCACCTATGAGCAGAGTGAAATACTCCAACAAAACCTCTACCGCTTTCACGGTTGTGGTGTAGGAGCATCTCTTAGCATACACGCTTCTCGTTACGCCCTTATATGCCGTCTTATCTCCCTTGCAAAAGGAAAATCAGGCATTTCCTACGCCCTTTTAGAGCGCTTAGAGCTTTTGCTTGAAAAAGAGATAATCCCTGTGATTCCCTCTTTAGGCTCAGTAGGGGCGAGTGGAGATTTAACGCCACTCTCCTACATCGCCGCCGTCATCGCAGGCGAGAGAGAAGTGTGGTTTGAGGGAAAAATTCAAAGCACACAAGAGGTGTATGAAAAACTAGGCATTACCCCTTATGTTTTTAAGCCTAAAGAAGCCCTTGCGATTATGAATGGCACGACCATTATGAGTGCGATTGCTCTGTGTGCGCTGGAGCGTTTTGAAGTGGTACTCTCTAGCATGGAGTCTTTTGTAGCAGGCATGTTTGAAGTGCTTTTGGGCGATACCACGCCACTGGACAGCTTTGTACATGAAGCCAAACCTTTTAGCGGACAAATCCAGAGTGCTTCTAATATTCGCTCTAAAATTGAAGGCTCAAAACTCACTCATGGAAGGGATGACAGGTACGATAAGTTTTTTGAGGACAATGAGCTGAACATTCAAGATACCTACTCCATGCGTTGTGCGCCTCAAGTTTTAGGGGTCATTCGTGATAATTTAGAAATTTCTAAAAAGTGGGTGGAAGAGGAGATTAACTCTGTCAATGACAATCCGCTCATTGATGGCGTGAATGAAAAAATCTATACCTCAGGCAATTTTTACGGTGGTTACGTCGCCCATGCGATGGACACACTGAAAATTTGTGCGGCGAATCTTGCTGATTTACTCGATAAAGAGTTTGCTCTTTTGGTGGATCATAAGTTCAATCGTGGCATTGGCGAAAACCTTAAACTCTCCAAAGAGCCCTATTTTCACGGCTTTAAAGCGATGCAAATTACGCTGAGTTCTTTAAGTGCTGATGTCATTAAAAACACCACCGCAGCCTCCATTCACTCACGCCCTACCGAATCACTCAATCAAGATAAAGTGAGCATGGGCACAACAGCCGCACTGGATTTTAAAAAGATGATAGAGCCTTTGGAGTTAATGCTGAGCATTGCTTTCATTGGCTTAGCGCAAGCGGTGGATATTCGAGGCAAAGAGAGTGTTTCACCCTTCTTGCTTAAAAACTACACCGCCCTTCGCAAAAAAAATACCCGCACTGATGGAAGATAGACGTATGGATGTGGACATTGCTCAGGTTCAAAAAAAGCTTCACCGAGGAGTTTTTGCGTGAAAAAAGTTTTAATCACAGGTGCCACGGGAAGCCTTGGCGAAGCGATGGTGCGCTACTTTGCTAACGAGGGCTATTTTGTCTACATTCACTACCATACCCAAAAAGAGAAGGCTCAAAGCCTGTTAGAGAGCATTGAGCAGGGCGAAATCATCCAATGCGATTTAACCAATCAAGAAGCCGTCAAAAGGGCGTTTGAATCCTTACATGTAAACGTCTTAGTGAATAATGCAGGTATTACTCGTGATAAACTCTTCTTCTTTATGGAAGAGAACGAGTGGAGCGATGTGATAAACGCCAATCTCAACAGCCTTTTTTATGTCACCAAAGCCATTTTACCGCAGATGATAAAAGCCAAAGAGGGCTCTATCGTCAATGTCTCTTCAATTTCAGGCGTGGTAGGCAATGGCGGACAGGTGAACTACTCTGCCACTAAAGGGGGCATTAACGCCTTTACCAAAGCCTTGTGCATCGAAGTTGGTCGCTACAACATTCGTGTCAATGCGGTAGCGCCTGGTGTGATTGAATCGGAGATGATTGAACATGTGGATAAATCCATTACCCAAATCATTCCTTGCAAACGCCTTGGACGTCCCGAAGAGGTCGCTGAAGTGGTCTTTTTCTTAGGCGACAAAGCCACTTACGTCAATGGCGAAGTGATTAATATCAGCGGTGGGATGGTGAGATAATGCACATTCTTTTCTCTTTTTTTATACGCTCCCATTGTGGTCATTTTACTAGGCTATTTCAATGTCAAAACTGTTGCTTTAGGACTTTGGGGCTTTGGGGTGCTTTGGCTTCTACTCTTAAAAGAGCGTAAACTCAAAACGCTTATTTTTCCTTTTTTTATATCGCAGTTGCTATTGGTGCGCTTATCGTAGATGACTTTTTAGCCCTCAAATTTCTCCCCTTACTCATCTCCTTAGCCTTTCTCTTTTTCTTGATTGCCAGTTATTTTGACAATGATTCTATTATCTTACACTTTGCAAAAAAACTGCACAAACGCCCTTTAAGTGCTAATGAAGAGGCGTATATCAACCGCTCAACGCTCTTTTGGATTGGCTTAGCGTTTGTAAATATTCTTTTACATGTAACGATGTTATTGCTTAAAAACGATGGCTATTGGATTATCTACTCCTCGTTTGGCTGGTATATGGTTTTTATTTTGGGAGGCGTTGTACAATTTTTACACCGTCACTTCATCTTTTTAAAACGAGGCTAGAATGAGGCTTAAATCTCTTGTTATCCTTTTTTGCTTTACCCTCACCCTTTTGGCAAACGAAGCTTCCTCATTTAAAGAGAGACGTTACAGTTATGCTCTGGATACAGAGATCTTCTTTGAAGGCTTTATTACGTTTCATGACGCTTCCATTATGATTGAGTACGTTAAACCTGAGAGTAAAGTTTTGACCTACTTTGAAGAGAAACTCTCGATTCAAGACGAAAAGGGATTTTGGAGTGTTGATGCCCAACAAATGCCCTCTTTGAGCTATTTGTTTATGATACTTAAAGCCGTACACGAACAAAACACCCTGCTACTTGAGCGTTTTTTTGATGCAACCACACAAGAAAATCAGACCACACTCCTTCCTAAAGAAGCCGTGGCAAATCTCCTTGAAGAGGTCATCATTACGTATCAAAATAAGCATCTTCACTCTTTACATGTAAAGATGAAAAACAAAGATAGGATTGAGATTGAAATTTTGGACTAAATCCCTTAATATCGTACTCTTTTGTCTTGTACTATTGCTCTTTTTACTCCTCAAAGAGCGCATCCATCTCTCCTCAAACCTAAGTGCTTTTTTACCTGAAAATCAAAGTAAAACGCTTTTAGATATATATGCAAAATTTAACCACACCACGGAAGTTTTCATTGCCAGTGAAGGATTTGATAAAGCCTCTTTAAAGCGTATAAAAACCCTTGAAGAAAAACTCACACGCTCCTCTTATTTAGAACTTAAAAGCGATATTTTGCCCAATACCAAACGCTTAGACTACCAACACCAAAACGCTTTTTATCTCAAAACATTTCAACCTAAGCCAAGCAATGAAATTGCCCCCACCCTTAAAACACTCTATGAGGGTGTTTTACACAACCCTTTTTACACCACCATTGACCCCTACGATCCGCTAGGTTATTTTAGTGCGCCCCATGAAAACAGAAGTATCCTGATACGCAATGCGCATCTAGCGTTGGGGGATTTTGGCTATCTTAGCATTTTCAAACTCAACCCTCATCAAACAGAGCAAAACTATGAAGAGCTCTACCATTTTGTCCACGAAAACATCAAAGGTTTTGATAACATTAGACTCTTTAGCCCTGCTTTTTTATTTTGTTGAAAATGCGCAGAAAATTAAAAGCGATGTCACCCTTTTAGTGTGTGTTTCAAGTCTCCTTTTGGCGCTTTTATATCTTTTGTTTCTTAAAAACATTGGATTGCTTTTTAATACTTTACTTAGCCTTGCAAGCTCGGTGATGCTCTCCTTTATTCTGCTTTCTTTTATCTGGAGCGATATTTCACTTTTTTGTCCTTGCTTTTGGAAGTGCCATCAGTACCGTAGCCATTGATTATATGTTTCATCACTATTTGCATGGGCATTATGAAAAGCCTCTAGGTTTTTAACAAAACGGTCTTTTTTTGGATTTTTTTACAACGCTGGGTGGATTTTTTTATTTTTGGATTTGTGGATTTTTTACTGATTCAGCAACTCTGCCTTTTTTCAATGCTCTCTCTTACTTTTAGTTACCTTCACTTTGCATTTATCTATCCTATAATTGGCTTTTGCAAAGCACCCGATTTTACTTTTTTTTAAACGAAGCTTTGTCTTACCTTATCGTCTTATTACCCTTGTTTCTCTTCTGATTATTATTGCAACGCTTCCTTTTGTACGCATCAATACCAATCTTCGCTCCCTAGATTACCACAATCAAAAACTCCTGAGAGATTGAGCTCTTTTTTAAACAACAGATGAAAGAAGTAGGCACAACACCAATCTTAATTGAAGCGCAAAGCCTAGATACCTTGGTTGAAAAAAGTCGTTTAATTGCGCAAAAAAGTCCAAATGCCCTCCTTCCTCTCTCCTTTTTAATCGATAAAAAAAGCTTTGAGGCGAAAGCGAAAGTATTCAAAGATTTTGATTTTGATAGCACCCAAAAAATAGTTTTAGAAGAAGCCAAAAAGCAAGGCTTTAGAGACAATTTTTTTCAACACGCCTACCATGACTCTCTGCTTCATCCAACCTTTACGCCTATTACACACGAACTCCTTGACTCAATGGGAATTCATGTGCTCACGCATCAAGGTGTCTTCTACACCTTAGGTATGGTCAAAGCAAACGATATTGCAATGCTTGAAACCCAAAACCTAGCCCATAGCATGGAGGCTCAAACACTTTTTAGCAAAGCTTTAGCTAGCGTACAAAAAGAGTTAATGTGGTGTGGGATTTTAAGCGCTACGCTTCTTTGTCTGGTACTCTTATGGATATGCCCTAACGCTTTAATGCTCTGCCTTAGCTTTATTCTCTTTCCTATCGCACTTATTTTACTCTCACTGCTAGGAAAGAGCCTCTCTTTAATGCATCTTTTTATGCTTTTTATTGTCATGGCGCTGAGCATTGATTATGGAATTTATAAAGCGGACACTAAAGCGCAAAGCCGTGCCACACACAATGCCATCTTCTTCTCGCTTTTAAGCACATTTGCAGGATTTGGCGTCTTAATTTTTAGCCGTATTGGCGCACTTGAACACATTGGCTGGGTGGCAAGTGTAGGGGTTTTTGCCCTATTTTTACTACTGTTAGGGAGAGAAAAGCAATGAACATTACCATCATCAACGATGACCAAACCCAAAGCGTTTACGAGAGTGAAACACTCTTTGATGAAACACTTAAAGGCACTATCATACCCATTGCGTCGACAAGCAAGAAAGAGAGTGCGATTACTATTTTAAAAGCCTATCTCTCAGGGGCAAAACCGATTCTGTACGATCAAGACAACACCGCTCTTGCGCAAAAAGTAGCCTCGTTTGATACTTCCGTGCTAAGCTTAATTGATTTTGCCGCTATGTTTTTTACCTCAGGCAGTACAGGTTCTCCCACAGGAGCCTTTAAAACCAAAGAAAATATTGAAACCGATATGGAAGCACTGCTGAGAGAATTTGGAAATTTTAGCGTTGAAAATGTCGTCGCTACCGTTCCTTTTATTCATATTTATGGCTTTTTAGCCGCTTTGCTTCTGCCTTTAAAACTGAACAAACCACTTCTCTTTAAAGAGCATTTTTTACCACACGATTTACTCTCTTTAGCCAAAGAGAACACACTCATTGTCACCACACCGCTTTACATCAAATCCCTTTTACGCCTCAATACCCCTAAAGATTTGAGCCAAACCATTTTTATCAGCTCCACAGGCCCTTTAAGCAGCGAAATTGCCAAAGCCTTTTGTGACACTTTCAATACCACGCTCATTCAGATTTTTGGATCAACCGAGACAGGAAGCATCGCTTTTAAAAAACAAGATGACACGTTTTGGACACCTTTTCATGGAGTTGAAGTCTCTTTAAACGCCAAAGAGCTTTTACATGTAAAGTCTCCTTTTATTTCACACCAGCTATGGCAAGAGGGCATTGTTGAAACAGGAGGGCAGGTTCAGAGTTTTGATTATGCGCTGATTGAAGATGGAAAATTTCAGCTCTTAGGGCGAAGCAATACCATTGTCAAAATTGCGGGTAAACGCTACGCAACCACGCACATTGAAGAGATTTTAGAGCGCATGGAAGGAGTGAAAAAAAGTCCTTGCCAATGTCAAACATATGGAGAACGAGCTCAAAGATGAAGTGGTGGAACTGTTCATTGAAAGTACGAAAGAGGTAAACTTAAGAGAGATTCAGCACACGCTCAAAGAGACTTTAGGGAACATTAACATTCCTGTTGAGCTTCACAGAGTCGATAAAATCGAAACTTCACTGATGGGTAAAAAGATGATGCCTATTCTTTAAAAAAGAGGCTCTAGCATGATGCTAGAGCCTCTTTGGGTTACAACATACTTAGCTGTACTTGAATAGATTTATTAAGATTTTGAACCCATCCGTTGTAATTTTTATGAATGGTGTTTTCTGCTGGATTATAATCGAGATTTGAGCTATCTAAGTAAGTGATGCTATACTCATTCGCATTATAAGTGACTAAAACCGTTGCAACGTGTTTACGCAAAGTTAGCACACCTTGAATTTTTCCCTCAGCTGTTTTTTTCATCACCCAACCCAAACTACCACCTGCTTGAATAATTGCCTTTTCAACATCTTTGATTGTTGCTTTACTTGTACGATTTACAGAGACTGTATTGTTATTTACATTGTACACAGGCGCTGCCGTACATCCCACCAATGCTAGCGTTGCTAACGCTGCAATGAGTAACATCTTAAACTTTCTCATTCCCATCCTTTAAAAAAATTTAAGCTTATTGTATTGAGTGAAAGGTTAAAAATAACTGAGCTAAACCCCACGAATCCTCATGATTCACACTTCTCAAAGCAATCTATAATTGAAAATTCATTACACTAATAGTTACTATAACCGTAAAAGAGAGTTTATGGCAATTCACATTACCCATCTTCTAAAACGCTACTCTAAAAATGTCGTTTTAGACCATTTAGATTTAACCATTAAGCAAGGCTCTATCTTTGGGCTTTTAGGCCCAAATGGTGCAGGAAAAACGACCCTTGTTTCCATCTTAAACTTTCTCATTCCCAAAGAGGCTGGAAAAATTACTATTTTAGGACACGATTGGGATAAAAACCAAAAAGAGATAAAATCGCTTTGTAGCCTTGTCCCCCAATCTTACGCCTTTTATCCAACGCTTAGTGCTTATGAAAACTTGGAGTTTTTTGGCGCACTGCATGGACTCAAACACAAAGATTTAAGCCGTCAAATTAGCTATGCCCTAGAGATGACAGCACTGGAAAAATACCGCCACAAACGAGCTGAAAGTTTTTCAGGAGGACTTAAAAGACGGCTAAATATTGCCATTGGACTCTTAAATAACCCAAAAATTCTCTACCTCGATGAGCCAACCGTAGGCATTGACCCCCAATCTCGTCACTACATTTTAAATGTGATTAAAAAAATCAACCAAAGTGAGGGAACTACCATTATCTACACCTCACACTACATGGATGAAATAGAGTACCTTTGCGATGATATCGCCATTTTAGACCACGGCAAAATCATGCTCCACCAAAGTAAAGAAGAGCTGATGAAAAATGACCACATCGCCACATTGCACTTAAGCGATGAGAGCCAAAAAGAGATTAATCTTTATGAAAACTACGATGCGCTGGTGGAAGTTTTTTGTGAAATTAAAGAAAAATCTTTACATGTAAAAGAGCTTTCACTGCCTAAAAACAGTTTAGAAAACCTCTTTTTATCATTGACAAAGAAAGAGTTGAGGGACTAATGCTACGCCACACTTTAAAAAAAGAGTTTTTACTCATTTTACGTAACCACCATGCACTCATTGTCCTTTTTGTGATGCCAACTCTGTTTATTATCATTATGTCTTTAGCGCTTCAAAACACCTATGCGAATAAATACGATGTCAAACTCAACATTGGTATTCAAAGTGAAAGTAACGCCTCCGCTTTTGGTGCTTTTATGGATAAGCTCAATCAAAACCAATTTTTTAGCTTTCGTATGGTTGAAGATGAGACGATCACTGAGGATGCGCTATCAAATAAAACGTACGATTTTATTCTGATAATGACACCTAACTTTATGGAAAATATTGTCAAAAATGAAGAGGCTTCCATTCAAATCATTTCACGCTCGGATGTTGCTTACCAACAAGTTGCCTTTTTAAAACAGTTTTTGAGTCTGAAAATGGCAGAAATGGTCATTGAAAATTTTTCAACCGTTCTTAACCTAAAATCAGCCACACAAGCAAGCTTTGAAGAGAAAATTACCCATACCTATTTGCTCAAAGATAACCATCCCACACAAATTACTTCTGTACAACACAGCGTTCCCTCATGGCTTATTTTTTCAATGTTTTTTATTCTCATCCCTATCTCAAACACCTTTATTAACGAGAAAAATTTTGGCACCATTGATAAACTTCGAAGTATGAATATCCCTTTAAGTGGCGTTATTATTGGAAAGTTCATCCCCTACTTTGTGATGAATCAATTGCAGGTGTTCTGTATGCTTTTAGTGGGCATCTATGTCTTGCCTTTTTTAGGGGGTGATGCATTGGTGATTCACGGGAGTATTGCGCTACTCATGCTCATCTCCGCTGTTGTCTCTATTGCCGCTATTTCCTTTGCGCTGAGTATTGCAACGCTGAGTAACAGCAGTGAAATGGCAACGATTTTGGGCGGAACGTCCAACATCATGCTCTCAGCGCTCGGGGGCATTATGGTACCAAAAATTGTTATGCCAAAGCTTATGCAAGAAATTTCAGAACTCTCCCCCATGTCGTGGGCACTCGATAGCTTTTTAGAGGTCATTGTTAATGGGGGCAGTTTTGGCGATATTCAGCATGCCCTTTTAAAACTCCTTGCCTTTGCCCTTTGCTTTTTTAGCCTTGCTTACCTTATGCTTAAATACAGGAGAAATTAAACCATGCCCCAAACCACCAACTCGCTCAAACAAGAGCTCAAAGAGCTGATTTTAAAAGAGTGCGACAAAGAGGAATTTAGCCCTGAGGATATCGACGATGAAGCGCCTCTTTTTGGCTCAGACGCACCTTTGCAACTCGATTCGATGGATGCGCTTCAAATCTCTATGGCACTCAAAGAGAAGTACGGTATAGAAATTACCGATAGTAAAAAAATTCGCTCTATTATGGCAAATATTAATACCCTAGCAACCTTTATTGAGGGTCGATGAAAAAAAAACAAAGCGTACATAACAGGTGCTTCGTTATGGTGTGCTTTGGGCAATACCTCTCATGAAATCACTCCTACCTTGCGTGCCATTCATGCTCAAAACTATGAAGTACTTTTTAAAAACATTTTGAGCAAAAACCCTATTATCACCTTTTAGAATCATTTGAATCAGAGGAAAAAAAGCTTTATACCTGTATTGATGATGTCGTACGCAAAGCCATTAAAGCAGCAAAATTAAACGAAGAAGAGCAAGCTGAATTGGCCATTTTTATTGGCTCAACAGCCATGGGCATTTCCTTAAATGAAGAGAGTTATACACGATACCAATTGACACACGAAGGAAAAGCGTTTGAGCATATTGGGTATGGTTATTTAGGAAAATACCTTGAAAAAGTAACACACTCTAAGCATAAAGCGCTTTTGTTTTCCACCGCCTGCACCTCTAGCGTCAATGCCCTTGCTTATGCATCTAAAATGATTGAGCACGGTGTTATTTCCAAGGCGTTGGTTTTAGGCATTGAGTTGTTTAATCAAACCACCTACAACGGTTTCTCTTCTTTAATGCTCCTCTCCAAAAGCACTATTTACCGTCCTTTTGATGAAAAAAGTGATGGAATCATTTTAGGAGAGGGATGCTCAGCGCTTATCCTCGAAAATCAACCCAAACACACGGATGATTTTTACTACAAAAGTTCAAAAAATATCTGTGATATTTACAGTGAAACCACGAGTGATCCCTCAGGAGAGCCTATTTTTGAAACGATGGATGGCGCACTTAAGGCAGCACATCTTCACCTGCATGACATCAATCTCATTAAAGCCCATGCTACGGGGAGTGAAAATAATAACACCTCCGAAGCCAATGCCCTTCATCTTCTCTTTGAAAAATATCAGACACACGCCCCTGTGACAGCATTAAAACCTTTTATTGGGCATACGTTAGGGGCGAGTGGATGCAATGAAATCGCCTTAATGCTCTTATGTGCCAAAGAAGGCTTTCTTCCGCATACCTTAGGCTTTGAAACAGGAACACCAAAGACAAGCTTCACACCTATGCGTGAGCCTTTTACATGTAAAGACAAACCTCTTAGCATACTTTTCAATTTTGTCGCCTTTGGGGGCAATACCACCTCGCTTATTTTGGCTCGAGACTAGGAGAGAAGATGTATATTCACCATACTTATGAACTTTTAGAGCCTACGCAAGAGCTTACCCTTTATAAACAAAAGCTCGCTTCTTTATGCAAAATCAATCTCAGGCGTGCCAATAAATTTAATCTTTTAGCTGTTTATGGCGCACTCTCATGCCTTCAAAACAAACACTTTTCTTCCAATATGGGTATCTACGTCGCCACCGAATATGGACCCGTAGAGAGTATGGTTTCAGTGTTGGA
>JAJOKG010000086.1:17871-31063 GCA_021206415.1 Sulfurospirillum sp.
AAAAAAGATGGCATCATTATGCCTTTTGATTTTTTAGGCATTAACACCAATGCCAGTTTTTACATCGCTCAAGCACTCAAAGCGAAGGGAAAACATATGATGCTTACCGCACACCAGCAAAGTTTTGAAAAAGCCCTTGAGTTAGCCTATTTTGATGTGACCTACGCTGATGTGGAAGATGCTTTAATTGGGCACGTTGAAACCTCTTTGGAGTTTTTAGAACCCCTGCACCGACCTTGTGGCGAAGAGGTCTGTTTGGATAAAAGCTGTTGGATTTACGCCAATCAAAACCCTACAAATGCCCTTGCAAAAATTGAGCGTATTGAGAGCTTTGAGAGCATAGAAAAAGCAGAAGAACACTACTCTACCACACTCAGTCCTACCTCATTTTGGGAAGAACTGAAGCGTTTAAAAGAGAAAGAAACATCTTTACATGTAAAAAGCGATGAATGTGGAAAATGTATGCTCATCACACTAATCAACCCAAATCAAAAGGAGTCTGAATGAAATTATCGGCGGTTATGTTAGGCGCACTAACGACCTTTATCGTAACAGGATGTTCCATTAAACAGGAGATTAAACCTGTGGGGATGCTAGAGAGCAAAGAGGTGTGTATCATCCAAAATCCAGCGGTACTCAATAACTTTTTACCCGTCTATCAACAAGCACTGATTGAAAAAGGGTACAAGCCTATCCTCAAGCAATCCCCAGATAACGTGAATGTTTGTCCTATTACCTCAACCTACACCGCAAATTGGCGTTGGGATATGGCACTGTATATGGCATACGCTAACATTAAAGTCTATAAAAATGGGGTTTTAAGTGGTGAGGCTACGTATGATTCTCTGAGTGGAAGTGCGAATATGGGCAAATTTATTAACGGTGAGACTAAAATTAAAGAGCTTGTTGGGCAACTTTACCCTTAAATCCATACGTTTACATGTAAAGAGTATATCTTTACATGTAACACCTATCGTGCCTCTTAATATTTTTTTCCTACACAAGAAAGTAACTCTTTTTCGTTAATCTCTTCCACTAAAGGTTTTAAACTCTTAAGTGTAAAAAGTTTCAGACTCTCACTTTTAAGGGCTTTAAGTTCCGAGCTAAATCCGCTTTTGCCAAAAATAATATACATATCAGGCTCAAGTTTGGCCAAAGCACACTGCTCTTTGAGTTTAGCAAGTTCACTCTTTTTCACTTTACTGTTCGTATAGCGACAACTTGCGGCAATGAGCTTTCCAGATTGGCTCTTGGCTAAAATATCAATCTCTGAATTTTTATCCCAATAACCGCCTATCTCGACAATCTTATCGTCCTGAAAAAACGTGTTGCAAAAAGCTCCGTGCAAGGTTTTGAAAAACCGTATCACTCAAGCCTTGTTCACGGTTACCAAACGCTTTTTCAACCTCTCTAAAATCATTCTCTTTAATCGTCTTATAATAGGGCGAAACAAAGGCAAACCAAAAGCGCATAAACGGTGTTTGAAAACGAAGTTTCTCAGAGTTATCATCCTCTTCTCGTAAAGGACGCTCTAGCGAATACTCACGCTCCACCAAACCACTGCGTAAAAGCGCATGCAAGGCTTCATTGCCCTCTTCTCTGCTTAAACGTGCCCGTTTATAAGAAGAAAAAAGACGTCCATCTCCTGTAGCACACGCACTTAAAAGGGCGTGACTTAGTTTATTGCTGTGCGTCAGCTTGGTCATATCGGCATGAATATAGGTGTAATTCTTTAAAATTTTCTGGCAAATCAACTCAAAAAGTGGTTTTGTGGTATCTACATTCCACTGCGTACCCCCAAACACACTAAAATAGTCAATGGCAACCTCAAGGTCACTCAGTTTATTTTGAAGGTAAAATGAGCGAAATTGCTCTAAAAACGTAGGATATGTAGACATTTAAAACCCTTTATAACAAATATGATAACGCAATTTAACAAAAAAGCTGTGGCATTTTAGGGGTAGCACAATTCGTATGCAACCTCACCCCAATCGCTTTCCACGCCTCATCTTCAATAACCCTTACCTCATGAGGACACGCTCTCACACACGCACAACAACGAATACAAAGTGAGGCTTCTGTCACCACGTCATCTCCCACCTCAATCGCTCCAGTCGGACAGACACTCGCACACACTCCACACAAGGTACAAGGCGCCATACTCACAGGCGCAACACTATTAGCTGGCATCCCGTTTTTATAAGGAAAATTTCCAGGCACGTCAATCTCCACACCCACCAAACTCTCTAACGTAGCAATTTTACGCGCTACTGCTTCTCCAAATGCCTTTGCACACGCTATATCAGCACTATCAGGTCTTCCCTGTGCGACTGGAAATGCCTCCGTTGAAAAGGAGTGCTCTCCTATAAACGCTGCTCCTGAGACAGGAACAAACCCCTGCTCAATGACCAAATGTTTCAGCTCCAAAAGCGCATCCTCAAATTCACGGTTCCCATACACCACCACGATAACCACTGGCGTATGCTCACCCTTAAGCTTTCTAAATCGCTCCACCGCATGAACAGGTAAACGCCCCGCATACACGGGTGCACCTATAATCACCACGTCCTCAGAGCCAAAACAGATCACTTCATCGTGCATGGGAAGCGTCATATCTATCAACGTTGATGCTTTACTATCCATCCCAGAAGCAATACTCTCTAACACCGTTTTGGTTGTACCAGTAGGTGAAAAACCTACCCTATTTATCTTTCTTATATTCATGTGTTTTCCTTTTACATGTAAAGCTTATTTCAGCTCTTTTAAAAGCCTAAATGCCTTCTCTTCGTACGTGGAAGCCTCAATGAGTTTAGTGGCGATTTTTTGGGTATTAAGACTCTCTATCTTTTTGCTTCCCTCAACACAGTAAAGCGCAAACTCTCGCAAGGCATTGCCTGAATTTACCATCAAGGCTGAAGCCTCCTCTAAAAGAGCTTCATTTAAGCCATACGCTTTTGCCTCTTTCAAAAACGCTGCATACACAAATCGAAAACCACCGCCTCCTGTGCCAATTTCCTCTTGCATGCGTACAATGTGCGTAAGGTAATTTTTCACATAGCGCTGGTTCGTCTCTTCTTGCAGACTTACAATCTTTTGCGCCAATTTTCGCATCCCCTTAACACCCGCAAACGCAAAAGGTGTCAGCATCGCTTTAGCGTTTTTCACAATAGCCTTTTGTAAAAGAGAGCGCATATCCACCTGTTTGGGCATATTTTCAGGGTAATACATAAACCCTTTAGGCGCAAAAACACCTTTAGCAAAACGAGCTTTACTTAGCCCCTCCTGCGTACACACCACGGCTTCTTCAAACACAGGATCAGAAATCAGATAGTGCTCATCTTGCATTCCATAGACCAAAAGGTTATGGGCATTAAAATGAAAACGCATATCTTTGGGAAAGTACGGTAGATAATAGACCGAGGTTTGAAGCCCGACAATTTTCCCCTCTTGCACCAAACATCTCAAGGCTTCATTTGCTTGCTCTTCATTCTTAAAGGTTTGGGTTTTCATCTTTACATGTAAAGATTTGGAGAGTGTTTTAATAATGCTTTTGGGCAGGCTTCGATAGGCAATTAAAGGCAGATTATTGACCTTGACAAAAGGCAAATAGACAAAACTTAAAGCATGGGCTAGTCCAAACGCCATCGGCTCACTTAAAGGAAATCCATACGCCGAAAAAAGCGTTGCCATCACGCCACTTTCACAGTGGGCAAATTGGGCATGTTTAAAAGGAATTTGGGTCAATGAAACTCCTTTAACCTAGCAAGCGAAATCGAAAAAGCATCGGCGTAACGTTTTAAAAGCCCATCGCTCATGCGTTTAAAAACGCTCATCTTAAGATGACGCTTCACCCGAAATTGGAACATGCCCACCGCACTCGCTAAGGTTGGTAAATCCATTCGATTTTCGTACATGTAAAATGCAATCGGCGAATCCTCACCCTTTTTGATACGCTCTAAACACTCTTTTTTAAGCAGTTCATACTCTTCCACCGCCACTTGGGTTGCAAACTCCTCCACAGAGCTTCCATAATTATAACGCTCAAAATTACCCTGCTCATTTTGGGCATACATGACCTTTTGCATCCCCTCAAGGGTCTCATTTTTTTCATGTGGAATCTCTATCATTTAGACCACTTCTAACAACATAAACGCTGTGGAAAAAACGCCCACTCTCAGGAATATAACACAAAATCTTCTCCCCTTTTTTGAGACTTTTGGAGTGAAACAACTCCTCAAGCATAATGTAAATAGAGGCAGAACCCGTGTTGCCACAATAAGGTAAATTGGTAAACCACTTCTCATAAGGTATCTCCAGCCCCGCTTCCACGATACCTGCATAGAGTTTATCCCTAAAAAAGTGTGAGGAGTAGTGCGGTAAAAAGTAATTTATCTCTTTCTCCACCAACACTCTTTTACCTAAGATTTTTTTCAAAGGTTTCACCACCGTGTACTCTACAATGTTTTCATTGAGCAGTTTCACATCTTGCGCAATGCTCAAAAGCGATTTTTCCATAATCTCTGATTGCGTGTAATTGCGCCAACCCACAGGCTTACCCTCCACCATCTCACATCCGCTGTACATACACGTTGGCATGTGCCCCGCATACGAGAGAAGCTCTATCCATTCGATTTTCAGTGAAGTTTTATGCGCATTGGGTCTGTTTTGAAGCAACATCGCTCCCGCACCATCGGAGAGCATCCAGCGTAAAAAGTCTTTTTCAAACGCTAAAGTAGGATTGCTCTCTAAAAGTTCCCACTGCTTGGACTCCTCTTCAAAATTTTGCGCACGCAATGCCAATGAAGCTGTCTCTGAGCCTGTGGCAACACCGCTTTCACACTCGCCACTTTTAATCGCATAATAGACATACTTCAGTGCGTTCATCCCACTCAAACAAATTCCCGAAGCACTCAGCGTTTCTATCTCATTTAGACCTAGTTCGCCTTGCACCATTAAGGTATGGTTGGGCATCAGTTGATCGGGCATGGTGGTTCCACACGCAAGCACGTCCAACTGACGCATCCCAAAATCTTCACGCTCTAGCTTTTTAATGGCATTGGCGGTAATTTGAGCATTGGAAAAAAGCGCTTTTTGTGTCCCTTTTTCAAGCACATAGTAGCGCTGTTTAATCCCATTACTGCGCAAGACAATCGCTTTTGCTTTGGATTTTTTACCACCAATGTACCCTAAATACTCCTCCATCTCTTCGTTAGAGACGGGCTGGTTGGGCATAAATGTTTGAATATCGTTAATGTAAATTGCGTTGTTCATGTTGCTAAAATTCCTTTAGTTTATCGGTGTTTGCGCCTGAGGGAAGCTCATAAAAAGCTTTTTCCTTCTCCACCGCTGTTTTATTGATTTTTCGATAGAGCGTTTGAATGAGCATATTTAAAGGCACCACGGTGATAATGATTGCCACCAAAAAGAGCGTATACAGCCAAATAAACGCATGGCGTTTCATCTCCCCTTGTTTGGAAAACGCCCGAATGAGCTTTCCCCAAATAGTAAAACTGCGTGTGCCAATCTTTTCACTGCGAATGAGTTTCTCATCCACCTTGACTGCACCTAAGCCCTCACACAAAGGCTTAAAGCGCTTTTCCTCATCGTTTTGTAAGCCTTGATGAATCGCCTGAGCAAAACGAGAAGCACGTTCTATCTCCTCTTCGCTAATCCCCGCTTTTGGAAATCCCCAAAACGCCTCTTTCTTGCCCGTAAGCATCCAACGTGGCGTGGTAATAAACGTCGCTAAAGAACTTCCTTGATCCACCAATACAATGTTATCTATCAGCCTTGCTCCTATAGCATTAAGAAGCATTTTCACCTTCTCTTGCGCCATAATCCACATATTGCGACACCCAATCACCGTGATAACAGGGGTATTGGCAAGTTTTTCTTTGGCATAGGATGATTTTAAAAAAGCAGTGGTAGGAATAGAGGGCGATAAAAAACCACACCTGATAGGCTAAAATCACCACATCATACACATTTTCATCGGCTTCAAAAGGCTCTATCTCACACGGCTCAAGCGCAACAGCTTCAGGAAAAACCCCCATAAACGTTAAAAAATCCCACGGAAAAGGATAGGCTTTAGCAGGCTTAATAGTGCGATACACAATCTCATAACACGTCTGCTCTTCCAAAGGGCGCATCATCTGTGTCAACACCTTATTTAACTGTCCTGTTTGCGAATACGAGATGACTAAAATTTTCTTCACATCTTTTCCTATCGTCCTAAAATTTCTTTGCCATGAATGCGTTTTTTCATTGATTTCGCTCAACGAATAAATGACCCGTGAGGGAGTCACTGCCACAATGGGCTTAGCACGACTTTGCATTTTCACTCCCGCTAAATTCAAACGGCTGTTGTAGAGTTTAAAACTTCCCACAATGTCACTCGCCACAATCGAAAGTGCCGAATTTTCAACCCTTAGAGGTGCCTCTTTGTTTTCAATGACACTGTTGAGTATTTCTACCTCAGCGTTAAAGAGACTTAAATTTTCAATGATGGCATTTTCAATGACGACCTTTTGCGAATCATAAATCACAAGGTTTTTAATACGCCCCGAATAGCGCTGATTGGAGACATGGCGCACCTTAATGGTGTAAGCATCTTTGCCCATTTTAACAGGAAGCTTTGCGACACTTCTATTTTCAAGATGAGTTAAAAGCAAGGCATGAAACTCTCTCTCATGCGATAACATCGGCACGTGTGCGGCCTCTGGCATGATAGCAAGTGTGGAGTGAGGGATGAGTTTGTCTAAAACATAACCCGTTTGCAGTGGTGCTATCTCATCATTTTTTCCCCAAATAATGGTCGTTCTTTGCATCACGCTTTGCGGAATGGTATTAAAACTCGTTTGCACCAATGCCACAGCAGCGATACTTGCAGGCGTCCCCCCTAGTACACTCTCTCTAAGAGCGGGTGAGTGTAAAACGGTCTCCATATTTTCCATCTTAGCGTTAATTTTATCGCTTAGTCTATCGACAAAACGATTGAGTTTTTGTGATTGAATGCCCTGAAAGAGTTCGCCTTGCTCTTCAAAAAAGTGGTTCACTTTGCGGTGCGTTAAAAAATTGCTGTACGCTAAAGGATGCAAAATACCCGCCGCATCAACCAATACCAAACTCTCTACATCCAAGGGGTACGCATGGGTATAGTAAAGCGAAATCGCCCCACCCATCGAGTGCCCCACCAAATGAAAAGGGCGTTTCAGATAGGTTTGGGTGAGAAAACGAATGACTTTAGCGTAATTTTCAGGGGAATAGAGCTCATTAGATTTACTCGAATGCCCAAATCCTGGTAAATCAAAACTAAGAACATAGTACTCTTTTTCCAAAATCGCAACGGTTTTCTCCCAAATGCTAGAGGCTTCATCGCCCAAACCATGCACCAATACCACCGCTTTATTTTTGGGGTTACCTGAGGTTTGAAGGTATACAGAGCTGTTAAAGATAGGCTCTGTGACATAGACACCACCCCCTAAGGGATTGGCAGATAAAAGCGTGGTGCACAAAAGCCAAAAGAGAAAAAACAGACGCATTCTACACCTCTTGCAAGGCTATCATCACCGTGCCATCGGCTACTTTTTCATCGCCCATGTAGGCTTCAAAAAAGAGTTCAGAGGTGCTACCCAATGAGCCTTTGTGTTCACAGTGCATCACCAAAGAGCGCTCTTTTGGGTTTACATGTAACGTAATTTCTTTCATTAAAACCAAAAAACCCATGCGAGGTTTTTCATCTTCACCAAAAGT
This sequence comes from Sulfurospirillum sp., assembly GCA_021206415.1. Lineage (GTDB taxonomy): Bacteria > Campylobacterota > Campylobacteria > Campylobacterales > Sulfurospirillaceae > Sulfurospirillum. Next base: position 25,624 of record JAJOKG010000086.1, read on the forward strand.
TCCAAAGGATTGCGCCGCAGCTTCCACTATCATAGCAAGGGTAGGAGAGAAGGGAAATTCACACAGCACCTTTACGCTATTTTCTGTACGTTCAAGCACCTCTTTGGCAAAACGAATAGGTGCTAAATGGGGAAGGTTCATAGCTCAACCTCCACCACACACGCTTTTTTCTCCGCCTCTTGCGCAATAAAAAGCATTTCACTGATGGAAAGCGGAATGCCTTTGGTTAGACTTTGTTGCACATGTAAATTGGCTTGCCGATCACTCTGGCGCACCACCAATGCCACCGCACTCTCCAAATAGTCAATACAACGATTTACCTCAGCGATACGAGGCATATTGAGTGTTTCAAAACAAAGAAGCAGTAAAACATCCCCATCAAGTGCTTTGAGTGCTCCTGCTTTTAAAACATTGCGTGCGGTTTTATCGCCACTTGAGAGTGTCAAAATTTCACTTTGATTCTGTGTCAAAATGGAGAGGTAAGAAACGGCGGTATTGTAAACAGAGTTTTGAAAATCACTGGGACTGACACCACTTCCTTCTTTCATCGCTTCTAGCAATGATGCACTCACACCCAGCTCACCATACGCACTTCCACATACAATGCGCCCTTTATCAAAATGCTCCACACGACTTAAAAGCTCCACCAAAAGTTTGGAGGCAGGTGTCAGCCTTCTTCGAAACATCATATTGGGAACCAACTCTTTAATGCGAGGAATCGGTGCACTACTCTCTCCCAAAAGATAGGCACTGCTTAAAATTTCTAAATTAATCCTCATCACACACTCCAAAAAGCAGTGACGTGTTATTGCCACCAAAAGCTAAAGAGTTACTCAGTGCATAACGAAACGGCATAGAATATGGCTCATAAACAAACTGTAACGCCTTATTTTCAGGGGTTTGCAAAGCAGTACTTGGGGGAATAATCTGCTTTTGAAGCGCCATTGCGCAAACAATCGCTTCAAGAGCCCCCGCTGCACCTAAAGTATGTCCTGTAATCGACTTGGTCGAACTCACAAAGGGCTGAGCGCCAAAAAGTGTTTCAATCGCACAAGCTTCACTCTTATCGTTTGCCTGCGTGCCCGTGCCGTGCGCATTAATATACGCCACTTCTTCTGGCAAAACACCCTCACACGCCAAAGCATTTTGCATCGCCTTTATGGCACCTTCTCCATGAGGAGAGGGTTGTGCCATATGATGCGCATCCGAGCTATATCCAACCCCTTTGAGTTGCACACACCCTTTTGTTGGTGCATGTTCAAGCAGTAAAACCGCAATGCCCTCAGAGACATTCATCCCTTGACATGCTTCATCAAACGGACGACACGGTTGTGTGCTCAGTACGCCTAGTGCGTCAAAGCCTAAAACAGTCGTAGAAGAGAGGGTATCAAATCCCACAACCAATACGCGCTGATAGACCCCTTTCTTCATCACTTCATACGCATAACCTAGCGCATTGGCGCTGGATGTACAAGCAGTAGAAAAAGAGATGTCATCCTTAAACCCATACGCTTCATCCAAAGATGAAGCAATCGTGTGAATGATATGCCCTTTAGGATCAACCCGAGCATACGAATGGTCACGAAAAAAAAATTTCCTCCGTACGTTGCATACCACCCACGGATGAGCCCACCACCAAAAGGGTGTCGTGAAAATCCTCTAAACCTCTTTGTATACGAACGGCCTCGCACACCTGATGCAAGAGCCTCTTGAGGGAATCTTCATGAGGAATTTTTCCTAAAGCGACTACTTTATCGTGAACATAACCCTCGTAGCACCCAATACCACTTTGATGCGCACAAATGGCTTCAAATAAAGCTTGACTGTTCAAACCCGCGCAACACGCAGATTCAAACGCCGTAATAAAAACACTATTTTGCTGCATTAATGAAATCAAGCAAACTTTTTACAGTGGCAAAAATAGTCTGATACTCTTTAGAATCTACGATTTTAATACCAAATTCTTTATCAATCGTGAGCACCAACTCAATCGAATCTACCGAATCTAATCCTAAGCCATCTTCCCCAAACAAAGGCATTTCATCATCAATATCTTCAGGCGTCATATCTTCTAGTTTTAAGTTACGAATTAAAATTTCTTTGAGTGTTGTTATATCAACCATTGACCACTAACCTTTACGTGCAATTTTGTATTTAAGTGTACTTTAATATCACTTTTAATTTTATAAAAAATAAGAATGTCATAACATTTGTATGACATTTTTCTATCAAAAACCTTTTACATGTAAAACCACTTTTAAACCTTAATATTGTTTTAATTAATTTCTACTATAATGCCCTTAATTTCAGAACTTCATTAAAAAAGAACTTCACCTAAAACCTACCAGATTTGAGATGCCCTCAGTGAGTATGTAGGTTTTTGCATACGATATTGACGGGTTGATTCCCCATTAAAATTTTTATGTACATGAGTTTTGTGCTTGACGCACCTTAGTTTTGTTTTGAAAAATTCATAATAATGGAATAAAACATGCAAACATTTGAATCCTTTGGTCTTCACCAAGATATTCTCAAAGCTATCAACGAGGCTGGCTTTACAGAGCCAAGTCCCGTACAAGCAGAGGCAATCCCTCTCGTTCTTCAAGGTCACGACATTGTCGCACAAGCGCAAACAGGTACAGGTAAAACCGCCGCGTTTGGTCTTCCAACGATGAGTATGATTGACGCCAATCAAAACAGAGTCCAACTTTTAGTCATCACCCCAACCCGTGAACTTGCCACCCAAGTCAGCGATGAACTTTACTCATTAGGTCGTTTTTGTGGCATTAAAACCGTAACCATTTATGGTGGTAGCTCTTACAGCCGTCAAATTGGTTTAATTGAGAAAGGGGCAAGCGTTATTGTTGCAACCCCTGGTCGTATGTTAGACCTCCTTAAAAATGGCAGACTCCCTGGTTTCGCCCCTAAAATGGTGGTTTTAGATGAAGCCGATGAAATGCTGGATATGGGCTTTTTAGAGGATATTGAAGAGATTTTCACTTACCTTCCAAAAGAGCGTCAAACCCTTCTTTTCTCAGCGACAATGCCTGAGCCTATTAAACGATTGGCGAGTAAAATTTTACACGAACCAAAATTTGTCAGCATCACGCCAAAAGACCATACCACCAACGAAGACATTGAACAACTCTATTATGTCATTAACGAATATGAGAGAGACGATGCGATGATTCGTCTTTTAGACGCTCTTGAGCCTGAAAAATCCATCGTTTTCTGCCGTACCAAAAAAGAGGTCGATAGACTCTCCACTCAACTGATGGCAGTCGGTTACGCAGCCAAAGGCTTACACGGTGATATGGAGCAAAATCAACGTGAAAGCGTCATTAAAGCGTTTCGTAGTTCACAAATCGAAATCCTCGTCGCAACCGATGTTGCCGCACGTGGTTTAAATGTTGCGGACATCAGCCACGTTTTCAACTACCATATGCCATTTGATCCAGAGAGTTATGTACATAGAATTGGTAGAACAGGACGTGCGGGTAAAAAAGGTACAGCAATTACTTTAGTCACACCTATCGAATTTCACTCTATGCAGAGAATTGGTAAAAAAGTCGGCTCGAAAATGGAGCACAGAATTGTGCCAAGTTTACGAGACGTTAAAGAAAATAAGCTCATTAAAATTGCAGACGACATCAAAAACGCAGAGCTAAATGAAAATGCGTCAAAACTTCTTGCTATTTTGGAAGAAGAGATGGATATGTCTCAAATCGCACTGAAACTTCTCTCAAATCTTCTCAAAGAGAACACCCCAGTCGGTCCAGATAAAATCGGTTTGGATAAGAAAACCTTAGAAAATGTTGTTAAAAACATTGAAGAGCGTGAAAACAGCCGTGGCGGACGTAGCAGTGGCAGACGCGATGGCAGAAGTAGCGGATATCGAGGTAACTCTGGCGGAAGTCGTGATGGCGGCAGTTACAGAGGAAGCCGTGAGGGTGGTAGCAGTTATAAAGGTAGCCGTGATGGCAGTCGTGATTCTCGTCCTCCAAGAGGGGATAGCGCACCACGTGGTGAGAGCCGCAACCCTTTTGCGAAAGAGGGAAGTTCAACAAGTTCACGTGATGGCGGTGGCTACAAAGGCAATCGTGATGGCGGAGATAGCCGACCACCACGCGCACCAAGAAGCGATAGACCAAGCGCACCACGCAGTGATGCAGGTCGTGCTCCAAAATCTGCTCCTAGAAACGCTTACAAAAAAAGACTAATTTTTCGCTTTCATTGAGGTGCGTGATTCTATCACGCCCTCATACCCTGTCGTTTTTACCGCATCCAAATAGACCTTATCTTCAATCCCTTCTTTAGCAATAATCACCGCTTTTTTGCTCTGAAGTGTCACTTTTAAGCTCTCCACTCCCTCCACATTTTTAAGTGCTTTTTTCACCGCTGTGGTGCATAAAGGACAGTGCATACCAGCAACCAAAATAACGACTTCTTCTTGTGCGAATAACACGCTTGCTATTAAAAGCATAAAAATAGACCTCATTCATCCCCTTCTAAAAAAAAACTGCGCAAACTCTGGATAAAGCAAAACTAGCAAAATAACCCCTAAAACTGTGGCGTACGTCCATGCATAAACCTTACGTTTTTGAAGATTACATGTAACGCATTGCGCCTTGTAATTTCGCCATGAAAACCATAAAATCAGTAAAGAAAACAGAGAAAGCGGAATGCGAAACGGGCTTAGCGACTCAGCAAAACTTAAAAATCCAAACGAGACGCCAAAGAGTAAAAAGAGCAAAGGCGGCAAGCAACATGTGGTTGCTAAAACCGCCGTAAAAAAGCGCTGTAAGGATGCTTGGCACCTCTTTTTTCATTTAAAATTTTTCTTGAGAGACAAAACTGTAACGAAAGGAAGCTGGAGCGTAGTAGTCTAGCACCTCATCTTCGACCTCAGCGTAAGGGTAGCCAAACATATTAAGCGGTGTTTGGGCAGGTTCTGGCTCTAAGATAAAATCACGTGCGGTGTTATATCCCATCCAGTTCATCTCCCAATTGCCAAAAAAGTACGCACGCACTTCTTTAACGAGTGGGTCATTTAACGTCATTTTTTCTGTTAAAATCACTTTGGTGACATCGGCTGGATCGCACGGAACCCATCCACAGCCATCGATGTAAAATTCTGCTCGACAATGCTCCGCTCCTGTAATTTTTGCTAAACCATTTTCATCACTGCTTCCGCATGCTTTTGAAAAACGAGAACTGCCCAAACGAATACCAAACATCTCACGAGCAGGCACACCCGCACTTCTAAGAAGGGCTACAAACACGGAGCTAATATCGGTACATTTTCCACCCATAATGTTCTGCTCAATGGCTTTCCCCGCATCGCCCACACCACACCCCATCACACTATCATCTCGGTGCATATTTTCAGTCACCCAAAGGTAAATCGCTTTGGCTTTATTCAACGGTGTTTTGGCGTTTT
>JAJOKG010000086.1:31163-34535 GCA_021206415.1 Sulfurospirillum sp.
ATGTTCTGCTCAATGGCTTTCCCCGCATCGCCCACACCACACCCCATCACACTATCATCTCGGTGCATATTTTCAGTCACCCAAAGGTAAATCGCTTTGGCTTTATTCAACGGTGTTTTGGCGTTTTTGGGTGATTTTTTTGAGCTAACTCTTTGACTTTTCCACTGGTTGGAATATGTGCGGTAGGTTTGAGATAATGCGCAACCTCTTTAGGGTACTTAGTCGAGGCAGTGGCTTTTGAGAGGTCAGCATTGCGTTCATACGTCGTAACGGTGTAGCTTACCTCCAAAAGTTTTTCACCGCCATTTTTCCACTCCGCATAAAGCGTTCTGGCTTTATAGCTGTTTTTATCGCTCACAAAAGCGTTGGTGGCATTGGAGCTAAATTTAAAATCGCTCACCGTTTGAAATTCACTCTCTAAAGGAAGTGGAACCCAGAGTTTTGTATGTGCTTTGACATTTTCATGTTGAAGGTTATAACTGTTTTTAACCTGAAAAACACGCTTTTTACCTGTGGGCTCACTCGCTTCTAAAATAGAAACGTGCGGAAGAATGACACCACTCGCACCTAAAGCCACACACCCTTTCATAAATGCTCTTCTTTGCATAAAAAATCCTTATATGTAAAATGGCACGAAGAGTTGGGACATAGTGGTCGTAGAAAAAAAGAAGTGATTACGATTATGTCAGTCTAAACCTTAGACGTCGTGCATGAAAGGATTGTACAAATTTGAAACTTAAAATCGTCATATTTAGAAAAGTTACATTTTCCATTAAGCTTTTTTAAGAAGATAGAGATACTCGTAAATTAGGGACTTGTGTGCTTTATTGTTGTAGGCTTTAAAACGATGATGCGGGATTTGAACAAAGTAAAAATCACCATATTTTTTCATCATTGTCTCAATCGCTTCATGCGACAAAAGTCCCTCATCGTTGTAGCTTAACACGACATAGGAAAAGTTAGCCTCTTGAACAATCTCCTCTAACGCCTCAAGCGCAGTGGTTGCTTTACAGTAGCGTGAACTCACGTAAGTTCTCAGTCCTGTTTTGCCTTTAGGCACAAAGGTGTCGTAGTGTGCGATGGTGTTTAAAAGATGATAATTTGCCCCGTATTGCCTGCGATTGTACGGCGGGTCGAGGTAGAGAATGTCCCCTTTAAGCTTAGAAATCAGCGCATTGGCATCCTCACAAAATACCTGATGAGCCGCAAAACTTGGCGTGTAAAAAAGCGGTTTTAAGCACACAGGCTCACAAGCTTGAGGTTTGAGATTTTTTAAAAAGGCACTGTAAACCGAAGCGGTATTTGCCACAGCGTCCGCACTGCACAGCAAAGAGGCAAGCAGATAGGTGTAGCGCTTTTCATCCTCTTTGTACGCCTCAATGCCTTGACGTAGGGCATCGATTTTTTGAGCATTTTCATCGGAAAAATAAGACCTACCACTGCTTTTGGAGTAGTGCTCATAAAGCCACCCTTGCACAGGGCTGAGCGCATTTAACGCCTGAAAATCAGACTCTATGCCCTCCAACACACCCGTTTGCAACTGCGCTTTGCTTAAAAGATAACTGTAATACTCCCTATCGTTGCTAAGAACTACTGCCCCCTTTTGCGCAAAAAAGCTTCCCACGACACCGCTTCCTGAGAACAAGTCACAGATGGTTTTTCCCTCAAACGAGTCGTTGATAAGGGCTAGGATGTGATGTTCAAGAAACGCTAAAAGTTTTGCTTTAGAGCCTATGTAGTTCATTCTTTTCCTGCACGATTTTTTATATCATAGCAAAAAAATACGTTTACATGTAAACGCTTAAAAACGAACCCTAAAACAATTTTTTCCCTTTACATGTAAATACTCCAACGCAAAGCCATGCTTCACAATAATCGCATTGGCAATGTAAAGCCCTAGCCCTAAACCCGTACTCGAACTCTCCACCGCACGGTTAAACGGGCGTGAAAAGTCTATCTTCTCTTTGGCAATCGCTCTCCCACACTCTCAATGCTCACCATTCCCTCTTCTATTACCACATCCACCTTCTGCGTGGAGTGTTTCAGGGCGTTATCCAGAAGATTTTTCAAGGCGGTGGCGAAGAGCTCAAAATCAATTAAAATGAGAGGAATAAACTCTTCTGAATGCACCTCAATGCGACTTGTATCACACAGCAATAAATCTCTCGCATGGTCTAGCACATCGATCATCCGATACGCCTTTGGCTCTAAAACCCACTCGTTAGAGCTTAGCTTTTCCACCTTCACCATCTCGTCTAAAAGGGTTTCTAAGCGCTCAAAAATGCGCTCCATTTGGCTTTGATGCTTCGCATTTTCTAAGCTATGGCAGACAATTTTTCCCTTCATAATGGGCGTTTTAAGCTCATGCAAAATATTGCGCAAGAAAAGTGTACGTGCCTCTTTGAGGTGGTGAATCTTCTCCATAGCGTGATTAAATTCAATCGCAATTTCCCCTAGTTCATCCTCACTCTCCACGCCAATGGCTTGAAAGGTTTGTGCATCGCCCACGTGTTCAATGGCACTTTTAAGATGGCGCAATCTAAGCAACTTTTTAAGCACCACGCCAAAAAAAAGCAGCATCAAAAGGTTAATCACCCCACCCAAAATCCATACCCGATAGGGACTAAAAAGTCCTTCATCTTCTAACACTATTTTTTCATGCACCAAACGTATAGGTAAAGGTGGTGGAGGCATTCCAAAATCTCCAAAAGCATGCGGTGGCGGTGGTGGTGGCAAATCTTTTTTAGGCACAAAGTAGAGCTTTTTCTCATAACGCATCATCTCAAACAAAGGGTCTTCCAAAAGCACTTCACCCCTATCATGAAGTTTTTGTGTGGGCATGGAACTTATCTTTACATGTAAAGGTTTGAGGTGCTCATTAAAACGCTCCAAAGGAACATCCTTAAAAGTCGCACCGCCATGACAAAACGCTGAAACGCAAAGTAACTTAGCTCACTCTTTTGACGTTTATACTCTAGCGCTAAAGCGATGTTAATCACCACCAAACAGAGCGCAAAAAAAGTAGAAATAAGGGTAATAATAGAAATTTTACGCATTAACAAACTTATAACCCACCCCTCGCACCGAGAGAATAAAGCGTGGTTTTTTGGGGTCATCGCCTATTTTTTGACGAATCCTCCCCATAATGACATCAATGCTTTTTAAACTGCTCTCATACTTGATGGAGCCAATGTTTAAGAGTAACTCCTCTCGTGAGATAACAAAGCCCTCTTTTTTTAAGCATATACGCCACAATGTCATACTCGGCTTGGGTGAGCTTTAGCGCCTCTTTGCCACGCTTGATTAGATGACGCTCTTCATCCATCACAAAAGCTGGAACACCCTGTTCTTGCACACTTGAGCCACGTCTTA
>JAJOKG010000109.1 GCA_021206415.1 Sulfurospirillum sp.
GATAAGAACATTTCGTGGAATAACCGTTTCAACACCATTCTCACTAAAGGTCACTTCTTCTGCATTGCTCTCTTCTAACTTCGCAATTGTACGATGAATTTGAAGTATTTTTTTCTTCTATCGTTTGTGTGACATTTTGCAGAACATTGAACTCTTGTAGAATTTCTTTTTTGATCTAACTTTAGTGTTTCTAGTTTCTTTTTCATAGTGATAAGAGCATTTTTTTTTATCGTATAGGGCTTGTTTGGCTTTTTTGTGTTGAAGCATGGTGGAGCGAATGGTGGTAATGTTCCATGCATGATTGCTCTCATCTAAAATAGGGTTTGGTTTATGTCGATTGCCATTGGTGTCAATGGTTTCATGTACACTAAAGGCACTTAAAAATTCAATGGCTTTTTTATCACCGTTTGAAAAATGAAAGAGAATATCTTGCGCAATGTGTAGCATTAAGTCGTCAAAGAGCTCACGCAAAAGATAAAAGGTAAAGCCTCGGATGGTTTTTAAATCTTCTAATGGAGTTTGGCTAATGACCACAATTTCTACGGTATTGACTAAGGTTGGAATAAAAATACGTTTAAAGTGTGCAGGGGTAATTTTTCTAAACGAAAGGGTTTCTTCTATGACGCAATGAAGAAGTCCAAAAATATTTTGTTTGTACTCGTCATTAGGGAAAAATTGATGTTTATATGCCTCAAGTGTTTCAGGCTCAATCCCACAAGCTCTTCGCTCAGCACTCTCTTCATCGTTGGTTTCAAGTTTGAAAAAGAGTTTAATATAAATGCCACCTTCTACAAAAATAATTAAATCATTGGGTTCTAATTCTAATGCTTGGGTGAGTTTTTCTCGTAAGACATCTTTGTAGGAATGGTAAATTTTGGGGAGTTTACATGCATTTAGAAGGGCAATAATCTCTGTTAAAACACTGTCTTCAAAGCCATATAAAGCGTCGTGTATTTTATGTTCTTTGATGTCAAATGTTTGAAAAAACGTGTTTGCTTTTGCGTCTACATCGCTAAAAGTAAGAGCAGTAGACTCAAAATTTTCAAGTGATTCTTCCACAGCATATCCATTACTTAGTGTTATATAAATTTTATTGTACCCAAAAAGCGTTACAAACAGGTTGTATTTTATAACATATCAAGATATATTGATATGTTATGGGGAATTATGGTATGATTTGTTCATCTTTACATGTAAAGGCTAAGAATGAAGAAAGTGTTGATTTTGTGTACTGGAAACAGTTGCCGAAGTATCATCGCAGAAGCGCTGGTTAATGCGAAATTAGAGGGTGTTGAAGCTTACAGTGCGGGGGTTCGTGCGAGTGGAAAAGTCAATGCGTATGCGAAAAGAGTTTTAGAAGAAGAGGGCATTTGGAAGGATGCATACCATTCTAAAACGCTGGATGAGGTTTTACATGTACCCTTTGATTTGGTCGTCACGGTGTGCGACCACGCCCATGAGACGTGTCCTATATTTCCACGTCCCATCCCAAAAATTCATGTGGGATTTTCTGATCCTGATGGGAAAGATTATGGGGCGTTTATTTTTACATGTAAAGCCATTGAAGCAGAACTTTTACCGATTATCAAAGAAAAACTTTCATGAACCTAGAGCAGATGCTTATCGATATGACCTCGCAGTTTGGGGTATTAGCGATTGTTGCTTCCTTTGGCATTGGGCTTTTAACCTCTTTGGCTCCGTGCTCCATCATCACCTTGCCACTGCTTGCAGGAAGTGCGCTTGGTTTGTCAGGAAATATGACTCCTAACGAAAAAAAAGCTTTTATCTTTCGTTATTCCCTGCTGTTTGTTTTAGGCTTAATCATCAGTTTTTCACTTTTAATGCTTTTGGTTTCTAAAATGGGCATGATGCTCTCTTTAGCTCCTTTTTGGGCGTATCTTTTAGCCTCTCTTGCTACATTTTTGGTAGTGGCGTATGCGCTTGGATGGATTCAAGGGTTTGATAAAGATAAGGTGGCACGTAAATTTTTACGATTTAAACTTTTTGGAGCGGTCATTATCGGGTTGATTTTTGGATTGGTAAGCACACCGTGTGCCTCTGCTCCGTTGGTGGCAATTATTACGATTGCCAATCAGAGTGGTTGGGTTTATTCGTACGCACTTGTTTTAGCATTTGCATTAGGGCATGGTATGTTGCTTTTGGTGGCAGGAACGTCGCTTGGATTTACCCAAAGCGTGGTTTCCAGTCAAAAAATAAGTCGTCTTAGTCGGTTGATTAACGGCTTTTTTAGTGTGGTTTTGGTGGGGATTGGCATCTATTTTCTTTATCAGAGTTACCGTGTTTTTTAAGGAGAGAAACGTGATAAAACAGTTACTAGTGAGTTTTTGTGTTGCATGTGTGATCATGGGTTGTGGAGCAGAAGAGAGTCGTACTATTGATCTTCCCAAAGAGGGACTTGTAGCGACACCTTATGAAAACGTGGTACCTTTGATTGGGAAGGAAGCCTTGTTGTTAGAGTTTGGCTCAACTACCTGTGCTTCGTGCGTGGAAATGGGAAAAATACTACGTAAAATTAAAGAAGAGCATCCCAAAAGTCATCTCTATTTTATTGAAGTTTACAATGATAAACAAGCTATGCAAAATTACGGTATTCAAATGATTCCTACGCAAATTTACCTCAATGCCAAAGGTGAAGAGGTCGATAGGCATATTGGTGCGGTAAGTTATGAGCAACTCATTGCTAAACTTAAAGAGCAAAAAATTATTTTCTAAGGAGAAAAAGATGGATAACTATATCCGTAGCCTTGATATGAAGGCTATTGTCAATGACAATGTCGAAGCCGATGATTTTATAGCGCTGTACAATAAAGATGAGGCGATTTTATTGGATGTGCGTTATGGTTTTGAGCATAAAGTATGGGAATTACCGTTTACATGTAATATTCCTCTCAATGAATTACCCGATCGACTTGATGAACTGCCTAGAGATAAAATCATCGTGTGTGCATGTCCTGAGGCGTGTCGTTCAAATATCGCCAAACAGTATTTGTGTGTCAAAGGTTTTAGTGCAAAAATTCTCTCTTGTGGTCTCCTTGGATTAATGGGGCGTCTTAAAGGGGGCAAAGCCAAAGAGCTTTCTTTAGAAGCTTAGAGATGGAGTATTTACTCTATTTTGGGGTGACGCTGGTTGTCTCAACTCTCTTTTCCATTGGAGGAACAGGTTCGGCAGTAGCACTCATTCCTGTGCTTAGTTTTTTAGGGGTAGGATTTGACCTTGCCAAAGCGGTCGGTTTGTTTGCCAACACAGCTTCAACAATAGGTGCATCGGTGATGAATGCCCTACGTAAAAGCATTGATGTCAAGCAAGTCTTACCGTTTGTTTTAATGTCGGTGATGTGCTCTCCTTTGGGCGCGTATGGCTCAACACGCATAGATGTCCATTGGGTGAAAATCCTTTTTGCTTTGTTTTTACTGTTTAGCGCCACGATAATGTTCATACAAAAGAAAAAAGGAGCACTCACCTATACAAAAGCGTGGTTTATGGTGTGTATGGGTGGTATTGTTGGTTTTTTAAGTGGACTTTTGGGTATCGGTGGGGGAGCGATGATTATTCCTTTGTTGATTTACTTAGGATATGACGCAAAACAGACAGCCATTACCGTTAGTTTTATGATTCCATTCTCGACCCTTTCTGCTTTCTTGACCTATGTCTATTTGATAGAGATTGATTGGATTCTCTTAGGTGTGGTTGCCATTGCAGCAGCTCTTGGGGGTGTGATTGGTAATTATATGATGATTTTTAAACTCAGCGTTGAGCAGACACGAAAGTTTATTGCTTTGTCGTTGTATCTACTTGGGTTTAAAATGCTTTATACATTAATGATTTAGAAGGAGTTAAGTAATGTTTGATTGGTGGGAGCATTTAAGTGCACTGCTCGTTTTTGATGGTTTAGGACTTATAAAAGGCTCACAGCTTGGCGAAGCGGTGCATTTTTTTCTCTACGATACCCTCAAGATTTACATGCTTTTAGTGCTGATTATTTTTGCAGTGAGTTTTTTGCGTACTTATTTCAATACCGAAAAAGTGCGGGTCTATTTGCAAGGAAAGAGTGAGTTTAGTGGCAATAGTTTAGCGGCTCTTTTTGGCATTATTACCCCGTTTTGCAGTTGTTCTGCCATTCCTTTGTTTTTAGGCTTTATGCAAGCTCGCATTCCTATGGGCATTACCTTTAGTTTTCTTATCTCCGCACCTCTTAATAATGAAATTGCCATTGCGATGCTTTTTGGGCTTTTTGGTTGGAAGATTACGGCAATTTACATTGGGTGTGGACTGTTGGTGGCGATTTTGGGGGGATTTATCATTGGAAAATGCAAGCTAGAAAAATACGTACTCATTCCTGTAACTCCGATGAGCGGAGATTTGCAAGAGGTGCAAATCCGTTTACATGTAAAGCAACGAGCCAAAGAAGCATGGGTGTATACCAAAGATATTTTTATAAAGATTTATCTTTACGTGCTTATGGGTGTGGGTATTGGGGCGTTTATTCACGGGTATATTCCTGCTGATTTTATTGCACACTATGCAGGTGGTGATGCGTGGTATGCTGTGCCTTTGGCGGTGGTGTTAGGCATTCCCATGTATTCCAATGCAGCAGGTGTCATGCCTTTGGTGGAGGTACTGACCAGTAAGGGGATGCTTTTGGGCAGTGCGCTTAGCTTTATGATGGCAGTTACCGCACTCTCGTTGCCTGAGGCGATGATACTCAAGCGCATTTTACATGTAAAGCTTATTGCGCTCTTTTTTGGCGTAGTGGGATTTGGAATTTTGTTGGTAGGCTATCTTTTTAATGCGATTTTACAAGGAGAAACAATGAGAAAAATCGTTGGTATTTTTTTTATTTTGATGGGATTTTTACAAGCACAAACACTCAAAGAGGTGAGTTTTGATGCGTATTTGGAGTCATTTGATTATCAAGAGCGCAGTGCGATGAAAATCAGAACACCCGACATGCTAGCCCTTGTTGAAGAGGGTAAGGCTATTTTGGTGGATATTCGCTTTCGTGAGGAGTATGCGGCGTGGCATATTGCAGGCTCACTCAATATTCCATTAAACGAGTTGCCCAGACGCATAAAAGAGCTTCCTAAAGACAAACTCATCATTACAGCGTGTCCTCACAATGACCGCTCCAATATGGCTAGAATCTATTTAACACTCAAAGGCTATAAAGCGGTCTATTTAAACGATGGGCTTTTGAAAACGGCTGATTTTTTACGGGGCGAGAATGCCAAAGAGTACATGGATGAACTGAAAATGTTAAAGGAGAAAAAATGAAAATCGAAATTTTGGGAACAGGGTGTGCAAAGTGTATTGCTTTGTATGAAAATACGAAAAAAAGCGGTGGCTCAAAAAGGTGTTTTTGCGCAGATTGAAAAAGTAGAAGACATAATGAAAATCATGGAGTACGGTGTCACATCAACGCCTGCGTTGGTGGTCGATGGCAAGGTGTTAAGCAGTGGAAAGCTCCTAAGTGCTGAGGAGATTTTGGCGTTGCTGTGAAATTATTTTGTGTTATAATCGTGCATTCTAAGGAGTGCCTTATGCGGTTAAAAACAAAAGTGGTTGTGATTATTGCGGGTTTGTTGTTGGGTGTTTCGATTTTAGGGTCGTTGTTTAATTATCTTAAAAGTGTCAATGAGACGCAAGCGCAACTGCAAAACACCTCTTTGCCTCTTTCGGTGGATAATATCTATACCGAAATTCAACAGCGCATGATTGAGCCACTACTTGTCTCCTCTCTGATGGCGCACAATACCTTTATGCGGGATTGGATTATGGAGGGAGAGGGCGACATGAATGGCATTGTGCGCTATCTCACTGAAATTCAGCAAAAATATGACATTTTTACCACCTTTTTGGTCTCCGATGTGACCAAACACTACTACCACCCTCGTGGATTTATTGATGTGGTCAATGAGCAAAACAGTGCGGATGCGTGGTACTTTCGTTTTAAAAATCAGCCTGAGGTATATGAAATTAATTTAGACTACAATGCAAATTTAAGCGATGCGCTGATTATGTTTATTAACTACAAGGTGATGAACTACAAAAATGAGATGATTGGCGCAACGGGTGTGGGTGTGAAGCTCTTAAATATCGAGGCGATGCTCAACTCTTTTAAGAGCAAATACAAATACGATGTCTATTTTATTGACCCAAAAGGCGAACTCATGCTCTACTCGCAAGGGCTGAACAAACGAGGAAATATCGCCAATATTGCGGGACTTAGTGAACTTAAAGAGGCGATTTTTAGTGGAAAACAGACGCAATTTGAGTACAAAGATAAAGAGGACGAATACCTCTTAAACACCAAATACATCGACAAACTCAAACTCCATCTTTTTGTGGAGATTAATAAAAAAGAGTATTTGAGTACTTTGCAAAAAACCTTCTACACCAACTTGCTTATGTCGCTTTTGGTGACACTGCTGGTGATTGCGATTATTGTCTATACGATTAATATCTATCAAAAACAGTTGGTACAGCTTGCGAGTGAAGATGCTTTGACCAAATTGAGTAATCGTCGAAAATTCAATGAACAGTTTGAAAAACATTTTAAACTCTACCGCAAAGGGGTCTCTAAACTCACGCTTTTGCTGATAGATATAGACGATTTTAAAGAGGTCAATGACACCTTTGGGCATTTGGTGGGAGATGAGACATTGGTGAGAGTAGCGGAGGTCTTGCAAGCCTCTTTACGCCAAAGCGATGTGGTTGCTCGTTGGGGAGGCGAAGAGTTTGCGGTGTTACTGGTCGATGTTCCGCTTGAAAAAGCAGAAGCGATTGCGCAAAAAATCTGTCAAAGCATCAAAGAAGATAAAAAAACTTTATGCCTTGTTACAACACCCACTCAGTGTAAGCATTGGATTAGGCGAACTTTCGAGTTTGGAGAGTCAAGATGGGTTGGTTCATAAAGTGGACAATGCGCTCTATGAGGCAAAAAAAGCGGGTAAAGATAGAGTGGTTATTGCCTAGTGTAGCTTTACATGTAAAGCTACACTTGAACGTTTTACGCTTCTATCCAACCACCACCCAAGACTAAATCCTCTTGATAGACCACAAGAGCTTGACCGCTGGCTAAGCCATACACACCCTCTTTAAGTTCGGCGATGATTTTATCCCCCTCAATTTTTACATGGGCTTTGACTTGCGGACTTCGGTAGCGCACTTTTACCCCATAGACTCCCTCTTTAAAATCCTGAGCTAAAGAGAAGTTTTGTGCCACCACACGTTTTTGAAGCAACTCCTCTTTTTTGCCTGCAATCACGGTGTTTGTTTTGGCGTCAATGCCCACGACAAAATGAGGCTCATGTGCGCCGTTGATGGTGAGTCCTTTTCGCTTTCCAATGGTGTAGTGCATGTATCCTTTGTGTTCACCAATGACCTTGCCGCTCGTATCTTTTACGACTCCTTTTTGGTCTACATTGAGGTGTTTTTGAAGGATCTCAATGTAGGTGTCGGTGACAAAACAAATCTCTTGTGAATCTTTATAGCTCTCTAAACTGCCAAGCCACGGTAGTTTTTCAAGAGCGATGGGTTTAATCTCCTCTTTTTTCATCTCGCCTAAGGGGAAAATGATTTTTTCAATCACCTCACGTTTGAGTCCAAAGAGGAAGTAACTTTGGTCTTTGCTTTTATCCTTTGCTTCTTGAATATGCCCCTCTTTCACTCTGGCATAATGCCCTGTGGCGATTTTTTCACAGCCAAATTCTAGGGCTTTCTCAAACGCAAAGCCAAATTTCATCTTAGGGTTACAAAACGCACAGGGATTGGGTGTTAAGCCTTGCTCATAAGAACGTACAAAGTAGTCATAAATCTGCTCTTTAAAAAGCGCTTTAGCATCAATGATATGGGTTTTTATGCCTAAGTGTTGGCTTACTTTTTCAATATTGGCGATATTAACGCCGTGTTTTTTTCATCATCATGGAGTTTGAGGTAAATACCTATCACTTCATGACCTTCGTTTTTGAGCAAATAAGCGCAGTAACTAGAGTCTACGCCTCCGCTCATCAGTAGTGCAATTTTCATTATAACCTCTTTTTATTTTACACGCTTAAAGAGCAAAGCCCTTTAAGCTACGTTAGCCACTGTGGCGCTAAAGCTTGCCTCTTTCGAGGCAGAAAGTTGCGTTGTTGGCTTTTGATTTAAAATCGACGTCTAAAGAGTAAAAGTCTTTACGTTTCGTGTTGGCTCTTAAAAGAGCACCTTATACATCAAAGGCGTAGGGTGTCTCTGGCTCACTCTCTTGAAGTGTTTGGACTTCCACATAAAGGGCTTGATCAATATCTTCAATCAAATCTTCGACATCTTCAATGCCCACGGAGAGACGTATCATGCCCTCATTAAGCTCGTATGCAAAGCGCTGTTCTTCTGGGTACTCCGCATAAATGGTGTGAAACGGAGCAATGGCAAGGGATTTGTTGTCTTGAATGTTGGTGCCACGACGAATGAGTTTGAGTTTGTTTAAAAAGGCGTAAGCGCTTTTTTTATCCGCCAAACTAAAGGTCACTATCGCCCCACCACCGCTGAACTGTTTGGAAGCATTCTCATACGAAAGAGACTCTTTAAGCAGAGGATAATCCACACGGAGCACTTCGCTTTTCGTTTGCAAGTGTTGTGCGACACTTAGAGCGTTTTGACAGCTTCTTTGCACACGCAAATCCAGTGTTTCAAGTCCTAAACTAAGCAGATAGGCACTTTGTGGGCTCAATGTTGCGCCTAAATTGCGAAAGGTCTCTTTACGCAAGCGTGCAATAAACGCATTAGAACCAAATTTTTTACAATAAGGCGCTAGGTTTGCATGGTTTTGCCACTCAAACGTGCCATTATCGACAATTAATCCACCCAGTACATGACCGCCACCGCTTAGGTATTTGGTTGCAGAGATGATCTCAACATCCACCCCATGTTTCTTTGCATCAAAGATATTCCACGGTGTCATCGTAGTATCGACGATGAGGGGAACATGGTATTCGCTTAAAACCGCTTTGATGGCTTGAAAATCAGGCACGATAAGCTGAGGGTTACTGATGCTCTCGCAAAAAAGCAGACGAGTTTTTGCATCAATGTTGGCTTTGATAGCTTCCACATCATTGACATCAACATAACGCACTTCCACACCAAAATCACTGAGAAGTGTTTGGAATAAGGAGAGTGTATTGCCAAAAAGATACTTGGTGGTGATGATATTATCGCCACTTTTTAACAGGGCAAACAAGGCGTTTGAAATCGCCGCCATACCTGTAGCCATTGCAATCACCCCAAATGCGCCACTCATGGCTTTAATCTGAAGTTCTAAAGCTTCAATGGTAGGGTTGGAGGAGCGTGTATACACATGCCCATATTTGAACCCTTTAAAGACGGCCTCCAACTCTTCTGCTTTTTCAAATTCAAAGGCGGAACTTTGATAAATTGGAAAGCGCATTGCGCCATGAACATCGTTTTGAATTGGTTTGCTGTGCAGTGCTTTGGTTGTAAATCCCATAAAAATCCTCTTTACATATAAACTATTTTACCGCTGTTTGAAGAAGTGATAATGTTCTCACGTGCGACGCACTCACCGATAATCAGTACGGCTGGAGTAGAACATAAAGTAGCCATTTTATCTAAATTTGCCACAGTTCCTACAATGGTGACTTGATCAGGCAAATCAATCTTCGAGACAAATGCCGCAGGTGTGCTAGGATTGATACCCTCTTTGGCAATGGCGTCTTGAATTTTTTTGGCAAAACTGTGTGCCATTAAAACGATGACAGTATGAAGCGGTTGGCGAATGAGCGCCATCCATTCATCGTTAAAAAGACTCTCCCTAAGGTGTGCTGAGACGATGCTCACTCCTTTAGAAATATCACGAATGGTCGGCACAATGCCTGAAACCGTGCACGAGCGAAATGCCGAACTTATACCATTGATAACTTCAAATTCGATGCCGTGTTCTTTGAGGGTTTGCTTCTCTTCTCCCAAGCGTCCAAACAAAAGCGCTTCTCCCCCTTTAAGCCGTCCAACAACCAACCCCTCTTTGGCATACCCCACCAAAAGAGCGTTAATTTCATCTTGACTTTTGGAGTGAAACCCTTTCTTTTTGCTCACATCAACCACTTTACATGTAGAAGGAATCAAGGAGCGAATCTCCTCTGAGACCAGCGCATCCACAAGGGCGACATCGAGGAGTTCAAAGGCATTTAGCGCATCTAAGGTGAGATTGCCCACGTAGCCTGTACCACATCCGATGAGAAAGACTTTCCCCACACCCTCTTTGGCAATGCCACGAAGACATGCCAAATCACGCTCAGGTTTTTGGCGCTCTATTTTTAGACGTTCGATGAGTGAGCCTAAATTTCGGGGTAAAATGCGTTCCACCTTGTCACGAATGACTTGCGCTAAACTGGGCGAACTGCCCCCACTGCTGATGGCAACTTGAATCTCATCCCTTTGGGTGAGTGCACTAAAGTAAAAGTCGCACAGCTCTGGTACATCGACAACGTTGAGCCAAAAGTGATGAAGTGGTTTGAGTGCGACCAGACGTGCCGTGACATTTTCATTGCCAGTGGCATCAATAATCACTTCATATCCGTTCACGTCGGTATCTTCAAAGGCTTTACATGTAAAAGGTTTGGATGAAAAATACTCATCCAAAACCGCTTGCGCGATGATATCATGGTGAAAATCCAGACTATCTAACACTTTAGATTTTTGCGCCGCAACTTTTCCAGCCCCAATTAATAGGGTGCGTTTAGGTTTAAGTGCGATACCCAGTGTTTTCATTTTTTCACAATCCTTACACGCCAGAGTTTTCCCTCTTTGGTAGTCGCTTCGACTTTGTGTCCCTCACTGGCGACTGATTTGGGTACGTTGTCAATCGGTGCGCCATCATCGAGTAAAATTTCCAACACTTCACCGCTTTTTATTTTGGCAAGTTCCATTTTGGTTTTGACAAAATTCATCGGACATGCCACACCGCTTAAATCTTTAAAGTGTGCGGATGTTTCAGGTTGTGCTTGCGCAGTTGCGGCGAGTTCTTTCTCTTTCGCAAATTTAAGTGTGTTATCCATCGTCTCGTACAGTTTGATGACCTCTTCAGCAAGTTCCACAGACTTCTCATCCGCATCACCCTCTAACATCACTCCAAAGTAGGCATTAAGAAGCGTGGTGTCAATGAAGTGTTGTTTAAAGGCTTTTAAAACCCCTGCTTTATCGCGAGCATCTTCACCCCGTGTGACCAGCAACATACGAGCAGACAAGAGACGAATAAGTTCAAAATCTTTTTCCTCTTTCTCTAACGCTTCTTTGAGCGCTTTTTTATCCGCCTCGATGAGGTCGTACATACCCGCACTACACTCACCCGTACCACGACCTTTTAAAGAGAAGAGTTCGACGGCATCGTAGTCAAAGTAAGGGTTTTTGTCTTCTTTGAAGGAAGGGATATCCACGTATTTTTTTGCTGATTTCGGTGATGATAGCAAGACCCCCATCATCAATCCAGTCTGCAAAACTATCATAGGCTTTTACATGTAAAAGCCAAGTATCGAGTACTTCTTCCACAAAAGCTGGAACGTGGAATGCCGCGACATCGCCCGCTTTTTGGGCGTACACACTGCCTTCACCACTCGTGCGTGAGCCTGCTACCACATTATACGCTGGGTAAGAGTAGCCCTCATTGCGTTGGACTTTTCCGAAAAATCCAAGATCCCCGATAAGGTGTTTTCCACAACTGTTTGGACAACCTGATAAATGGATTTTAAATCCTTGAAGGGCATCATAGTCACGCTCATCGATGAGTTTATTGAGACGTTTTTGAATCGCATCGACT
The DNA here is from genome assembly GCA_021206415.1 of Sulfurospirillum sp. Lineage (GTDB taxonomy): Bacteria > Campylobacterota > Campylobacteria > Campylobacterales > Sulfurospirillaceae > Sulfurospirillum. The sequence continues at coordinate 11,829 of JAJOKG010000109.1, forward strand.
GCACCACGAGGACGAGCAATGCCTAATTGACACGTTGCCGCTCCCGTACATGCGACCATATCGCCAAAAAGCGTTGGTTTAGAGACTTCAACAGAAAATTTTTGCAAGATGTCGTGCAAACTTGCCATTTGAGGTGCTGTTAGGTTTCTGATGTAGAGGTTTTGATCGCCTGTAAAACGAAGCACATCTTCTCCAAAAGGAAGCAGGGCATTGGCAAGGGCACGGGCATTTTCAAAGTGAATGTCACCTAAATGCACAGGCACTTTACAGCCGTAAAGTCCTTCTTGTTTTTGGGCGTAAACATAGCGATTCCACCATTTTTGGATGTTTGCAGGAACGCTAAAAGGCTCATGCGTCGTATCGCCGTTTTTTCGTTCAATCTCCACAACAGGCATCTCCCAATCATTCTTAGCTCTAAGCTCATTTAGTTCCACTTCTAAGAGTTTATTAAACTCCGCTAAGCCCAAATCTTCAAATAAAAAGCGTAGACGTGCGGAGTGTTTGTTTTTACGGTTACCGTATTTATCGAACACCTGTTTAATGGCTTGAGCGTATAAAAAGACTTCAGTATCGGGTATAAACTCACGCAAAAGCGTTCCTAAACGAGACTTCGCACCCATACCACCTGCGGTAAAGAGTTTAAAGCCTTTGACACCATCGTGAATCTTAGCGATAAAACCCACATCGTGGATGGTCGCATACCCACGGTCTGCTTCTGAGCCACTAAAAGTAATTTTGAACTTCCTTGGCAGTGCGAATGAGTCTTTTTGCTCTAACATTTTAGAGGTCATGGCAAGGGCATACGGTGAGACATCAAACACTTCATCTTTAGCTGTGCCCGCAAGGGGGTCTGCCATCACGTTACGAACGGTATTTCCACCACCACCTCGACCGCTTAGGTCAATGCTGTGTAAGACTTCGATGATGTCCACAATATCTTCAATTTTCACGTAGTGCAACTGCGCTCCACCACGAGTGGTGATGTGAATGGCTTCATGGGCGTACTTTTGAGCCAAATCAGCGAGGGTTAAAAGCTGTTTGGGGGTGAGTATACCACCTGCTAGTTTGATGCGCACCATATAGGTATTGGCTTCTCGTTGTTCATAGACACCAAAAGGAACACGCATGGTTTTAAAGGTGAGTTCATCTAAGGTTCCCGCTAAAAAATCGGCATGGTTTTTTTTAAAGGTTGCAAGGTCATCGTAGACCATTTGGGGGATTTCGTATCTGCTCATAAGTGTAACTCCTTATTGTTACATGTAAAAAGGTAAAAGAAGGTAGCTCTCGAAATAAACCCTCATGCGACACGGCTAAGACACGACGGGAACCCGAAACGCTCACGCTTTTCGTCCCGTCGGCTTAAAGTGTCTTATTCGGATTTTTTCTACGCACCTTCTTTACGACTCTAAAATTATTTCAATTTCTTCAATTTCTACCGTTTTATTTTTAATGATAAATGACTTCACATCAGGCTCAATGCCTGCGAGTGAGACGATAACATAGCTTACATTGGGGTCATACGCCAAACGAATGTCCTCTTCGCTGGGGCGTGCGGGCGTTTCTGGGTGTGAATGATACACGCCAATTAAACGAAGCCCCTCTTTTTGCGTCTTTTTAAACGCATCAAACTGCTCCTGTGGGTCAAAGCTAAAGTGTTCGTTGCTCGCATCCGTATTTTTCATAGCAATGGCATACTTCACTTCGCCATTGATTCCTGCAAGATAACCACACGCTTCAATGGGGTTATCTTTTAACGCGTGTGCTATCACTTCGTCATACACGCTTTGTGGGATTTTTATCATAGTTTTGCCTCACACACAACGGCTTCATAATCTTTAATTTCCTTTATTCCATGCTCACCGCACACACGACACTTAGGGTTTTTCTTGAAATTCACATTTCTAAAGTTCATGGTTTTTGCATCAAACGTTAAAAGTCTGTTGTACAACGGCTCACCCACACCCACGATGTATTTAAGCGCTTCTGCGGCTTGAATGGTTCCTAGCATGCCAGCAACCGCTCCTAAAATGCCCGCACTTGAACATGTCGGAATGGCATTGGCTGGTGGAGGGCTGTCAAACACACACGCATAACATGCACTCTCTTTGGGCTTTACGGTCATGGTTTGTCCACCAAAACGCAAAATGCCTCCGTGAGAGTAGGGTACGTTTGCCAACACACACGCATCGTTAATCAAGAATTTGGACGAGAAATTATCCGTTCCATCGATGACAAAATCGTAGCCTTTCACGATGTCTAAGATATTCGAAGCATCTAAAAATTTCTGATAGACGGTGACTTTGACATTGGGGTTAATGGCTTCCATCTTTGCTTTGGCTGAGAGCACTTTGGGTACATTCACATCAGCGGTGGTGTGAATCACTTGACGTTGAAGATTGCTTAGATCCACCACATCACCATCCACGATGCCGATTTCTCCCACACCCGCAGCGGCTAAGTAAAGTGCCACAGGAGAGCCTAGACCTCCTGCACCGATCACCAAAACTTTAGAATTAGCAATCTTCTCTTGTCCTTCAATGCCCACATCTTGTAAGATAATATGGCGTGAATAACGCTCTAATTCTTCATCACTAAACTCTCTCACGCGCCACCTCCCATGAAGTATAAAAAGTTGATCGAATCATTCTCTTTGAGTGTGATACCTTTGTGTTCGTCTTGACGTACAAATTCGTCATTGAGTTGTACCGAGACCATGTCGGGTTGTTCTACATTTTCAATCACTAAAAGCTCTGGTAAGCTAATGCCATCTTTTATCTCTTTTGACTCGCCGTTAATGGTTAATTTCATAATGTGTCCTTAATTAAATTGGTGTGGAAAATGTTTTCTTAAAAGAGCAAATAACTCTTCTTCAAACTCCGCATTTTCACCCATATTTTCTACCAAATGATTGGTTACATGTAACGCTTTGGTACGGCGATTGGTGTACTGCTCCAACACCTCGGTGATGATACCACCTCCTACGATGTCATACTCATCGACGATGACAAAACGTCCTAGCTTTTGGTTTTCGCTAAAAAGCTCCATCGCCAAAAGGTCGTGGACTC
>JAJOKG010000116.1 GCA_021206415.1 Sulfurospirillum sp.
TAACATCATCTTTTATCCCTGATACCTTCAAATACTCATCAATTAAACAATAAACTGTTATAATATCTCGCTCCATAATCTCGCCTCCCACGGCTTTTTATGGAGTCTAAAGCAACTTTCAAACCATATTTACAACTAGCAGTTTGGGTTGTTATTAATCTTATTTTATTAACTTTCTGGATTTATTCCAAAATTATCGTAAATTTAAAAAAACATATTTTAATGAGCAGTGGGCTAATAGTATTAATCATAGTTAAAATTGATAGAATCACAAACTTAACTTTTAATTTATCAGAATATAGCAAACATACACTTCTTATTCCAATGTATAATCTAACTCTGGAATCTACAAAATATACTATTGACTTTTATATTAAACTAATACAACTACTATGAAACTTTATTTTTAAACTAAAAAGGACGGATCTTTTACTTTTTATTTTTATCTTCTTTATATGGTAAATGTGAGCAGTTAAAACTTTTACTATATAAAGGAAAATGAAGGTTAAATTTTTAACTTTTGTCACGCAGAACTTAAAAATAACTCTTTACATGTAAGAAGAAGAGCCTAAGCTCTACCTCTTATCTAACGCAGTCAAAGAAATAATCGGTTTTTGCGATCTCTTTGGTCTCTTCATCGAGTTGGTCTAACACAGCGTTGGTGATCCATGTTAAAAGATTCAAACACCCTTCATAGCCGCTGATGGAGTAGCGGTGCAAATGGTGTCTATCAAAAATTGGAAAACCAATGCGAATCAAAGGAATTTTCGTATCACGGTACAACTCTTTTCCATACACATTACCTATCATAAAGTCCACAGGTTCGGTAAAAAGTAAGCTTCTAAGCGCCCATAAGTCTTTTCCAGCCCAGATATGACACTCCTCTTTGAAGGTGCATTTATCTAAAATGGCTTGCATCTCTTTTTCCCAGTTTTTACGAGGTGCATTGTGACACACAACATGGACTGGTACGGCCCCCATCTCTACTAAAAAAGAAACCACACCTAAAAGAAAGTCAGGGTCACCCCAGATGGCAAACTTTTTACCGTGCATGTACGGGTAACTATCTTGCATCGCATCGACCAGTTGTGCTCGAAGTTTGCTAAGCTCGGCTGGGACGGGTTTGCCTGTAAGTTCGCTGAGCTTCATCACAAATGCGTCAGTTCCACCAAGACCTATAGGATTACATGTAATGTACTCATGCTTCCACTCGTTTTTGATGTACTTTCCTGTGGTTGGTGTGGTGTACTTTTGAAGTGAGATGGTCGCTTTTGCCCCTTTGGCACTTTTAACAACATCCATAGGTGTACCACCTGCATAGAGTTTATACTCTCCCGCACCTGTGTTCCACTGCTCTTCATGATCACCCAACATCACGATTTTGTCGCTAAACATTGAAGCTATTTTTTTTTACCTCTTTGAGACTTCCCAAATAACTCTCAAACCCAGGAATGATGTTAATGCGCTCCTCATCTTTTACCACGTCACCCTCAGGAGTGAGTGTTTTAAAAATGGCTTCCATCATATTGTCATAACCTGTGATGTGACTGCCTTTGAAAGAAGGTGTGTGTGCCGCTGGAATGTAGGTGCTATCTAGCTCACCCTCTGCATCAGTGACCGCACCTTTTACAAACGCATCCAAGTCATCACCGATGACTTCTGCCATACACGTGGTCGAAACGGCTATCATCTCAGGCTTATAAAGTGCTTTACAGTTTCTAAGCCCCTCTTTCATATTGGCAAGTCCACCAAAAACCGCCGCACTCTCGCTCATCGAGTCACTCACACAAGGGGTAGGCTCTTTAAAGTGACGGGTAAAGTAGCTTCTAAAATACGCCACACACCCATGACTTCCGTGCACATAAGGCATGGTGTTTTCAAAACCAAGAGCTGCCATCACCGCACCTAAGGGCTGACACGCTTTGGCGGGGTTGATGGTGATGTGCTCACGTGCTAAATTTTTCTCACGGTACTCCCAAGTGGTTGTCCACGTAGCTATCTCTTTAAGCTTTTCAGGATTGGTCGCACCTGCGTGACCTTCAAACTGTTTTTTATTTTTTAAGACCTCTTGATACTCTGGTTTTAAAAAGAGCTTTTGCCCGTTTACTATGTTGTCAATCTCTTGCATAATGCTCTCCTTAATTAGATTCCCATGGTGCTTTGGTATGTGCCCACACAGGTGAGTTCATCGCCAAATCCATGTCTTTTGCGAAAATCGCAAATGCGTCATATCCGTGGTACGGACCGCTGTAATCCCATGAGTGCATTTGACGAAACGGCAATCCCATCTTTTGAAAAACGTACTTCTCTTTCACACCGCTTGCTACAAGGTCAGGTTTGAGTTTTTTGACAAACTGCTCCAACTCATACTCATTCACATCATCGTAAATCAGTGTGGCACGAGAAAGCTCCTCTTTGGTACGTTTGTAGTCATCCCCATGCCCAAACTCATACCCCGTACCAATGACTTCCATGCCCAAATCTTCATACGCCCCAATAACGTGACGAGGACGAAGCCCTCCGACATAAAGCATCACTGTTTTACCTGCTAACTTTGGCTTATACTTTGCAATAACGGCATCGGTCATTTTGGTATATTTGGCAATAACCGCTTCGGTTTTTGCTTGAATGCTCTCATCAAAAAAGGCGGCAATTTTGCGTAAACTCTCGGTCGTTTTGGTTGGACCAAAGAAGTTGTACTCCATCCATGGCACCCCAAATTCTTGCTCCATGTGACGTACCACATAGTTCATACTACGGTAGCAGTGAAGCAGGTTGATTTTTGCTTTTGGCGCAATGGTCATCTCTTTATAGGTCGCATCACCGCTCCATTGAGCAATAACACGAAGTCCCATCTCTTCGAGTAAAATACGTGAACTCCACGCATCACCACCGATGTTATAATCCCCGATAATCGTGACATCATACGGTGTACTCTCGAAATCTTTTTTATAGGAATTATCCCCCAACACTTCATCACGAATGACGTCGTTGGCAATGTGGTGACCAAGACTTTGAGAAACACCACGAAATCCCTCACACGAAACGGCAACAGTAGGTTTACCTGACTCTTTTTTGTAGGCTTTAGCCACCGCTTGAATGTCATCACCAATCAAACCAATGGGGCACTCACTCTGAATCGAGATACCATTGTTCAGAGGGAAAAGCTCATCAATCTCCGCCAAAGCAGCTTTAAGCTTTTTATCGCCACCAAAGACAATGTCTTTTTCTTGATAATCGGTTGAAAAGTTCATTGTAACGTACGTATCAACTCCTGTGGTTCCCACATAGTAGTTACGTCGCCCCGCACGTGAATACTGACCACAGCCAATCGGTCCGTGGCTGATATGAATCATATCTTTAATCGGTCCCCAAACAACGCCCTTACTTCCTGCATACGCACAGCCACGCTGAGACATAACACCAGGAACGGTTTGCTTGTTGCTTTTGGTGCTATCACACGCACCTTTGACACCCTCAGGCGCATCCACGCCTAGGTGTTTTTCTCTGCTTTTTCTCGCTTTTTCAGGATAAGCCTCAAGCACTTCCGCAATGGCGGCTTTTTGCTGGCTTAACAAAGTTTCTGCTGTCATGGCTCTTTCCTTTTACATGTAACTCGCACTTAAGCGACTTTAACCCGATACAAGTTCATATCATCCAATTTTTTACAAATCTCCGCCGTTGTTCCACCATCTACCGCTTTTGAAATCTCGCTGATTTGGTATTTGTTGGTGTAATAAATCATTTTAAAATCACCTTCAACATCGGTGTTTTTGTAATAATCGACCAATGCTGTAAAAAGGAAAGAACCTTTTGGAACGCTTAGTTCTTCAAGTTTCACACCTTCACGTGTCTCACTGGTTAATACAATAGAACCGACTGATGCTACATCGCCAGCTCCTGCTGTTACTTTCTCAATCACTTTGTCAAACTCAATTTTGTTTCCCATAGAAGCTGGGAAGTGGTATCCGCAAATAAACATGACTTTCTCCTTATAATTATTTTTTATAACGTCAAAAAAGCAAAGCTCTTTTGACTACGTTAGCCACTAGGGCGCTAAAGCTTGCCGCCTATGTCGGCAGAATTTTTTCGGTTAGGCAGTAGCTTTTTTACCGATAGCGTCTGCTTCAACTTCTTCTTCCAAACCAAATTCCATCAACAAGGCTTCAAGATCATCCATCTCAAGTGGTTTAGGAATAACTTTAAGGTCATTTGCAATGATTTTTCTTGCAAGCTCTCTGTACTCATACGCTTGGTCAGATTTCTCAGCAAATTCAACAACGGTCATACGGCGAAGCTCTGCACGTTGAACGTGGTTACTTCTTGGCACGAAGTGAATGAGTTGTGTTCCAATTTGCTCTGCTAAGTGTTTAGCAAGGTCATACTCTCTATCTGTCATACGAGCGTTACAAATAAGACCAGCAAGTCTTACACCACCAGTATTTGCATATTTTAAAATACCTTTAGAGATATTGTTAGCCGCATACATTGCCATCATTTCACCTGACATAACAATGTAAATCTCTTGTGCTTTACCCTCACGAATGGGCATCGCAAAACCACCACACACAACATCCCCCAAAACGTCATACGAAACAAAATCTAAATCTTCATCGTAAGCACCCTCTTCTTCTAAGAAGTTAATCGCTGTAATAACACCCCGTCCCGCACATCCAACGCCTGGCTCTGGACCACCGCTTTCTGCACACATAATAAAACCCTCTGTAATATCTGTATTGGCAGGATCAAATTCAGCAGCACCTGGTTTACACACATCTTCAAGTTCTAAGTCCTCAACCGTACCAACCTCTGAAGCTAGTTGCATAATGGTACATTGTGCTTTTTCATGCAAAATAAGACGGGTTGAGTCCGCTTTTGGGTCACACCCTACAATCAGAATTTTTTTACCAAAGTAATGCGCCATTGCCGCAAGTGTATTTTGTGAAGTGGTAGACTTACCAATTCCGCCTTTGCCATAAAAAGCAATTTGTCTAAGTTCAGACATTTTCTTCTCCTTGTGTGAGTTTATTTCACAACAGAGAATTGCATATAGTGTTCCGTAGAAAAAAAAGAGTGAAAGGTTTTTACATGTAAAAGCCATTATGAAGATGTTACAATGCTAAAAAAAAAACTCAGGAGTTAATATGGAATTTAACGAATACAAAGTGATAACCATTGTTGAGGGAGGCTTTGGGACTATTTTTTTAGGTGCCTCTGGTATTCCTGCTAAAAAAATGGAAGAGGCACTCAATAAAGAAGCCGAAGGTGGCTGGCAAGTGGTTTTTCAAATTATTGAGCGCAAACGATTTTTTGTTGTTTTGGGCACGAGAAGCGATTATTATTACGTTAGGGCGAAGAAAATAGTGACCCATCAAAATATCATTCTTTCTTGATTGCTTACTTATTGCACACTCCCCTAAGCTATTATGGAGTAAAATGTCACATATTTTTTTAGGGAGTTTGCAATGGAGAATATTGTATTTCTAAACGGTGATTTTTGTAAGGCAGAAGATGCCAAAATCTCTATTTTTGATAGAGGATTTATTTTTGGTGATGGTATTTATGAAGTGGTACCTGTCATCAACGGTAAAGTGATAGATAAGGCGCCTTTTTATGAGCGTTTTGAAGCGAGTTTGAAGAAAATTAGCCTTACATCGCCTTTTTGCAGAGCAGAGCTTGATGCTATTTTAGATACCTTAATTGCGAAAAATGACGTGGTTGAGGGTGGTATTTATATGCAAGTCACGCGTGGTGTTGCTCCTCGTGAATTTTTCTTTCCTGAAAACACACCTCCTACATTTATGGCATTTACCTTTAAAAAGAACATTATCAACAACCCTCTTGCAGCCACAGGTGTAAAGGTTGCTAGTTGCGAAGATATTAGATGGAAACGCCGTGACATCAAGTCTATCTCCCTTTTAGGTCAAGTCTTAGCTAAAGAAGAAGTCCATCAAAAAGGTGTGTATGAAGGGTGGATGATTGAAGATGGCATGGTGACAGAAGGAACCTCTTCTGCAGCGTTTATTGTAAAAGATGGTGTGATTATTACCCGTCCACTTTCTAATGCTATCTTACCGAGTATTCGAAGAAAACTGCTTCTTGAATACACCAAAGAGCATAACATTAAAGTGGAAGAGCGTCTTTTTAGCATTGAAGAAGCACTAAAAGCCGACGAAGCGTTTATGGCAAGTGCAACGACGTTTGTTCTACCGATTATTGAGATTGATGGAAAGCCTATTGGCAGTGGAAAACCTGGTCCTATGGTGCAAAAACTACGTGCCATGTATGTTGAAGCCGCGCTCAAAGAAGCCAGAGAGAGTAAATAATTTTTCTAAAAAGGCGATGTAGCACGTCGCCTTTTATCTTTACATGTAAATACATTTTTATTTTTCCCCGCACAGGTGACGTTTTAAAATAATAAAAAGGAGATTTTATGATGACATTTATTGTTAAAATGCAACATATTGTCGACCGCATTGTCACCACTTCTCCTTGTACCAATAAAGAAGATTTAGCTAGACTCAACCATTACGTGTGGATTACGTTTTTAATGACCCCTTTAGCCCTTGGTGCTTCCTTTTACAATTACTATATTCAAAACACTGTTTTATCTATTAGTTTGATGCTCTTTTGTGTCTATCTCATTGGCTCACTCTATATTATTCCCAACACGCATAAAGTCTATCAAATTTACTACACGGCAGTGGTTGCGTTTAGCGTTTTATTTTTGTACCTTGTGTATCACATTGACGAAGACCGTTCGCTGATCTTATGGCTTTTTACCTATCCTATGGGCACTATTTTTTTGCTAGGAAGTCGTGTTGGTTTTATGCTGAGTATGGGTCTTTTGGGTCTAAGTGTGGCGCAATTTATTATTTTTCATCATATTCATGAAGTGTATAGTGTTCCTTTTCAAGTACGATTTTCAGTGACCTATATTGCTATTGCACTAATTGCTAGCTGGATTGAGTACCATCGCTCTCGCTATGAGCAAGAGTCTTTGCAAAAGCACGAAGCCCTTTTAATGGAGCAAGCAAATCTTAAAAAAGAGATTCAACGGCGTATTCTTTTGGAGCAAGAACTCCAACGTCTCGCCCAAACCGACACCCTCACCTCCTTGTACAATCGAAGGCATTTTTTACACCTTGCCCACAAAGAGATAACACGAGCCGTTCGCTATGGCTACACACTCTGTTTTGCGGTTCTTGACATTGACCATTTTAAACGCATTAACGACACGCTTGGGCATCCTGTGGGCGATAGTGTCGTTAAAACCTTAGCCCAATACCTTCAAAAAAAGTTTGCGAGAAAATGACATTGTTGCTCGAATTGGAGGGGAAGAGTTTGCCTTTTTACTCTTACATGTAAACGAAGAGCAAGCAAGGTTAAAGATGGAAAAAGTACGAGAAGAAATTAGTCAGCTGAGCATTCGCTATGGTGAAGACAAAAGCCTGAGCATAACTACTAGCATTGGTCTTGCGATGCTCTCTTCTAGCCTTCAAAGCCTTGATGAACTCTACATGAAAGCCGACCAAAAACTCTACGAAGCCAAAAAAGCAGGGCGTAACTGCGTGCGTTAGCGCAACACCTCTTTGACTTTTTTCGCCTTGGCTAAAAGGCGTACCGTAACGGTTATACCCACCAATAAAAATCTTTTTTTGAGGATTAAAACCATTGACCACACGCCTCTTTATCGTACAAAAGAGTTAAGGTTTTTTTCTGTTTTGCTTTCACTTCTAAGACGTACTCCACCCCTTGCTCAATCATCGCAAGTTTTGAAAATGACGCACACTCAGCTCTTAACTTCTCAGGTAAGGTGTTGTGTTGCTTTAACTGCTCAAGAATACGCTCATACTGCATCGTTGAGCCTTCAAAATAGACTCTGTTTTTTTTCGCTACGAACGTTGTGCACCACCACTTCAAGGTTTTCATGTTTAAAAGGTTTTGGAAACGTGCCTTTGAGGCTTTGTGCCATCAGAGAAGCGTACATCTCAGGGTCATGGTAAACGAGAGAGTATTTTTTTGTGGAGATTGTGCAAAGAGCCATCCCACACAGACTATTAGTATCACTATTGCGCTTCTCATCCCTCTATCCTCAAAAAAATGCGTTATTTTAACCTATTTTAGCGTTTACATGTAAAGCTTTCCACACAACTCCAAATGGGTGAGATAAAGCCTCACATCAAACTCTAATTGGTGGTAGCTTGGCTCCATTTTTTCGCATAAGGCGTAAAAGGCTTTGTTGTGTTCTTTCTCTTTGAGATGGGAGAGTTCATGGACGCATATCATCTTTAAAAAGGCTTCAGGGGCTGTTTTAAACAAACTTGCCACCCGAATCTCGCTTTTACTGCGCAATCGCCCTCCATGATTTTTAATGGTAATGCGGTGCAAACCCAGTGCATCGTTAATGTCGCTGATTTTACCATCGTAAAGCACTTTTGGAGAGTGGCTCACTTTTTTGTAAAAACTGACTTCTAAGCTCCATCACGTAGGCATAAAGTGCTTTATCGCTGGTGAGTGAATGTGTCGTTGGATACTTTAAGAGCAGGTATTTTCCCAATTTTTCTTCTTCTATCAACGTACGAATCTGCGCTTTTAAATGTTCTGGATAATGGGCAATATAGGTTAACTTTGGCATCTATCCCTTTTTACATGTAACAATTTAAAAGCTATTGTAGCGTTTCTTTACACTATGAGTATTAACTCTTTGTGTAAAAAGGTGCGTTATAATTTCGTAGATATCGAATTAAAGGTTTTACATGCATCAAAAAATGGATACCATGCTTAAAGATTTAAGCGCTTTAGAGAGTAAAGAAGAGAACTGTGCGCTCGTTTATGCCAAACTCATCGCCCTACCCACTCTTGCTTATCTCTACTTTCTTTTAGGCTATGTGGGCATTCTTCACTTCGCTGTGGGCACACATAGTATTGTGCTCATTGGACTTATTTTTATCGTGGCTTTGGTCTTTGCCAAACACAATGGCGAGTTTGGTATGTGCCAATTTAAACGCCTCAAACATAGCTTTCAGACCGAATTGAACAGCTACATTCAGAAAAATCTTATGCGTATTGGCGAGATGGAAAAATCCAATGCCAGTTTTGATAATTTTATGGACGATTATGCCAAAAATATCCGCAACGATAACTACGCTTCCATCGCCGCTGGGGTTTTCCCAACAATGGGTATTTTAGGAACGTTTATTTCTATTGCTCTTACTTTACCCGATTTTTCCTCACAAACCTCTAGTGCGCTAGAACAAGAAATTTCCGTGCTTTTAAGCGGAGTAGGCACAGCGTTTTATGTCTCTATTTACGGTATTTTGCTCTCGTTGTGGTGGCTCTTTTTTGAAAAAAGGGGCTTAAGTCATTTTGATAGAGAAGTTCAGCGCATTAAGAGCGCTTCGGCTTCACTTTTTTGGACGAAAGAGGAGATAGAACAAGCCTACCTCAAAGAGAATTTACAACACTTTGAGAACATTGGCAAGATGTTTGAACGTCTAAGTTCTAGCGACTTTTTTGAACGCTTAGGTCGCACCATCGAGGGTAAATTTAGCCTGTTTGATGAAATGCTCAAACTTGAAGGCGAAGCGGTTAAAAAGAGTGCAGAGCATTTTAAAACGGGCATGGAAATGTTGGCACATTCAAGCGAAAAACAGCGCAATTTAGTACAACTTCACAATGAAATGCTGAGCAAACTAGACACCTTCAACGCCAACACCACATCTTTACATGTAAAGATGCAAGAGGCAAACGAAGAGATGTTAGCCACCCAACAAGAACTGCTTCGCTCCTTAAAAGAGAGTACACTCACCCGTGTGGAAGCCGAACCCAATCTTGAAGTCGAATCGCTCAAAGAGAGTCTAAAAATCATTGATGCGGAGACGGAGGAGATTATTCATAAAATGGATGCGCTACGCTCATGAGACAACTTCATTCAAAAAGCAGTGACCAGACCTTTTGGGTTTCGTATGCGGACTTAATGGCAGGTTTGTTGTTTGTTTTTATTTTACTCATTGGGGCGATTATTATCAAATACGTCTATGCCCAAAGCGATTTAAGTGCCATTAAAACCGACCTTGATGCTCAGAAAAAAGCCTTAGTGATGAGTGAAGAAGAACTCGCACAAAAAAAACGAGATGTCGCACGTATCAGCGATAAGCTGATTGCCTCAGAGCAAAAAAGCTTAGAACTCACCACGCTTCAAGCCCGTTTGCAAGAGGAGCTTTCAAAGCTGAAAAGTGATGTTGTCCTCTCGGAAGAGTCTTTGCTTGCCGCACGTGCACTCTTAGCCGAAAAAGGCAAAGCTCTTGAGGAAAATGATGCAAAGTTAGAACTCAGCGCTAAAGAGATAGAGAGCCTCAAACACTTACTTTTGCAGGTAGAAAACGAGCGAGATGAGAGCAAAGGAGCGTTAATGGCAACACAAACAGAGCTTAGTAACACCAGCAATACGCTTAAGCTCAAACAAGGTGAACTTGCCCTGCTCTCCCAAAAACTCTTAGATACAAGTTCGGCGCATCAGCGTTTGGTGGAGGATTTGAACATCACCAAAGTGCGCATTAAAAACCTCACAGGCATTCGCATTAAAGTGGTGCAAGAGTTAAAATCAAAGTTGGGGCAAAAAATCAACATTGACCCCAACAGCGGTGCGATTCGTTTGCCATCAGGCATCTTGTTTGATGTAGGCTCGTATGAACTCAAGCCTGAGGCAAAAAAACAGCTCAAAGAGACCTTACAGCCTTACTTAGAGGTGCTTTTAAACGATACGGATATCAGGGATAACATTGACCACATTATGATTGAGGGGCATACCGATTCGGATGGAAGTTACATGAATAATCTTGATTTATCGCAAAAAAGAGCCTATGCGGTCATGGCGTTTATCTATTCGTGGGATGAGAGTAAAAATGCTCTTTTACAGCGTTATATCAGTGCCATTGGACGCTCTTATAGCGATAGAATCTTTAAAAATGGGATAGAAGATAAAAACGCTTCACGCCGTATTGAGATAAAATTTAGCCTCTCCAATAAAAAAGCCATTCAAGAGATAGAGACCTTTTTAGAGCGTAAAGAGTAGCAAGAGGGCTTAATGCCCTCTGTACCTTTCATCATACCCTTCATCTCTGTACTTTCGATGATCAGGGTAGCGCTTTTGCTGTTCTTGATACGTTTGAGGAATGTAGATCTCCTCCCTTCTAATCACCACACCCTTATCTTCATAACGCTCATACCGCCTTCGATCACTACGATAATCATCTCGTAAATCGTGCGTATGACGAAGCGCTTCATAGCCGTGAGAATGCGGGTCTATCCCTGCAAGCAGAGCAATGTCACGCCATGAGCCATTTTGACGATAAATACGCAAAATATGCTCATACGATTTGCCTGAGAGTTCGGCTAATCTAAAAATCATATACGCATCAGAGGGTTCACGCACGCTATCTAAGAGATAGACCACATGCGATTCTCTCACCCGAAAGCGCTCCGCCAATGCGTAACGATACCCATAAGGATCTGCATGGTAGCGATTGTTTAAGCTATAACGCCACTCAAAATCCACCCCCGCACAGAGCAGCAGAGGCAGTGCTAGCGAACTTATTATCCATACATTTAGTTTCATTTTTATCACTCCATTTTAATTCAAAAGCGAATGATAGCTTATTTCTTCTTTGTATGTTAAAATAAAACCATCTTAACACGAAGCGAAACATTTATGAAAAATAACACCTTTCTCATCTGGCTTAGCATTGGTACGTTATGTGTGCTCATTTGGCTCTTTGCTCCGTTTCTTAAAAGCTTAGGCGTGGCTCTTTTACTCGCCCTTACGATGGCACCACTTCAACGTTTTCTCTTAAAACTATTGACGCAAAAAACCTCACTCTCCACCGCAAAAAAGGATGTATTCAGTGCGGCTTTAATGACACTCTTTTTATCTCTCATCATCTTTTTACCCCTAAGTCTCTTTTTCTTTCAACTCTTTCAACACCCAACAACCATTATAGAAACCATTCGCTCGTTTGATAGTCAAATTCATTTGGATATTACCTTACTGCCTTCTTATCTCTCGTGGGCAAAAGAGCCTTTTGAGACACTCATTATGCTCTCCAACATGCACAAAGATGAAATTATTGCCCTGCTGTCTAAGTGGCTTGGCAGTGGGCTTAAAACCTTTTTGGGAATGCTGAGTGAAATGGTGATGATTGTCATCTTTTTCTTCTTTTTTAACCTCTATGGGCGTTCTTTATTTCTCTTCTTAATACCTATTGTCCCTCTCTCTCGTACCATTAAACGCCAATTTATCTCTGAGATGAGCATTACCCTTTCGGTCGTTTTTTTACACCCTTTTAGGGGTTATGGTAACGCAAGGCTTAGCGTTTGGGCTTTTTATTGCTTTTTTCGATGGCTATAATGCCCTCTTGCTTGGCTTTTTTAGCAGGCATTAGCTCGGTCATTCCCATTGTGGGGACTGCGCTTGTGTGGATACCTGTGGCGATTAGTGAATATTGGCAAGGGGACGTGATGAATGCGGTGATCATTGCCCTCTATTCATGGGCGATGATGGCATTTTTTATTGATAACATCGTTAAATTGCTCATGTTAAACTATGTCAATCGTTCCATGAATGGAGGCGGGATACGCACCAATGAGTTTATTATCTTCTTTGCGATTGTCGCAGGTCTTGGAGCGTTTGGTTTTTGGGGATTTATTATAGGGCCAGCCCTCGTTGCTCTTGCGATTAGTGTTTTAAAAACCCTTCGAAAAATTCATAAACCTAGAGCCTAAAGGATTACATGTAAAGCCGTTTAAACTTTACATGTAAAACCATCATCGCTTAGTTTTCTCTTTTGCGGGCATATCTACTCACATCCCCAAACACCAAAATAGCGATGAGTGCGGGCAAGCCAAAGAGTGCAATTAAGAGCATGGAAAGCGCATTGAGTGCTTTGTGCTTGAAGCGACTATACCCTATATATATGAAGAGTGCTAAGAGAATGCCTAATCCCATAAAGAGCTTATCTTCAGCCAGACTCATATCAAACACAATGCCACCCTCGGTATTTGAAAACTGTTTAAGACGCAGAGGCGTTAAAAAGGAGAGTCCTTTTTCATTCAATGCTAAAGTCTCTACAATAGACTCAGGAAAACGTTGCTGATAAAAAGCGAAGGGTTTAAACGCTGTATCGGTGGCGATATACTCCACAGGAATATTTTTATCGCTAATATCGGTTTGAATAATACTCTGATAGAGCGGACTCATACGAATCACCACAGCGTGTTTTTTAGGCCTTAGGCAAACATGAACTCTATATGGTCTATCAGCCGCAGATGACACATGAGGGAGTGATGTATGGCGTTGAGGCATTAGTCAGGTGGAACAGTAAAGAGTTAGGCATTGTGATCTGGCTACACTTATTGGGACATAGAAATGATAAGATTTCTACATAATAAGGAAGGATTCATAAGATGGTCAACAAAGCTCATAAATATACACAAGAGTTTAAAGATTCAACAATACAATTAGCCCTCAATAGTGAAAAATCAGCCTATCAAATAGCACAAGATTTAGGGATGAGTGATAAAACACTGTATGCATGGCTACGAGATTATAGGAAAAAGCATCACTTAATTTCTGAATTACCGAACCGAACTACTAATAATTCACCCAAAGAGAGTCTTGAAGAAGAGAATCGACGACTTCGTAAAGAGAACTCAAAGTTGAAGATGGAGAGAGATATTTAAAAAAGGCAGCGGCGTTCTTCGCGAAAGAAGCTCACTGAAGTACGCCTGGATTAAAGAGCATCGCAATGAGTTTAATATTGCACATATGTGTCGATTATTAGGGGTTTCACGTAATTGTTATTATCGATGGCTTCCTATTGAAAAACAAGAGGATTTTCTTTTAAACAACATGATCAAAGATATTTTTCTTGCAACCTATCAAACCTATGGCACACGCCGTATGAAAAAAAGACTAGAGCATCTCTATGGTCTTATGATTTCTCGTAGGCGTATTGGAAGGATACTGAAAAAACTTGGGCTAAGTTGTCGCAATAAACGTCGCTTTAGAGTGCTTACAACCAACTCCAATCATACCTATGCCATCGCACCCAATAGAATTCAACAAGATTTTTATGCTTCAGTTCCTAATCAAATGTATGTAGGTGATATAACCTATATCCCAACACAAGAAGGTTGGTTATATTTAGCAGTCGTCATTGATTTATATTCACGAAGAGTGATTGGTTGGTCTATGGATGCGCATATGAGTGCAACACTTGTTAATGATGCCCTGTTTATGGCACTTAAAAAACGTAATCCTCCACAGGGTGTTATCTGGCATACCGATCGGGGAAGTCAATATGCTTCCGATGCTCATAAAGCCTTACTCAAAGAATATGGTATCGTTCAGAGCATGAGCGCTAAGGGAAATTGTTATGATAATGCTGTTGCAGAGAGTTTTTTTCACTCATTGAAAACAGAGCTTACGCATCACATAAAATTTGAAACAAGGAGCCAAGCTAATCAAGCTATATTTGAATATATCGAAGTGTTTTATAATAGACAGAGGTTGCACTCTAGTAATGGTTATTTGTCACCCGTTGATTTTGAAAATAAACTGTTACAAAATGATATGAGTGCCTAGACATATTTATTTCTGTGTATCATTTAGTGTTGACAGATCAATTATCTTGTCGGTTACGGCGCTTATAGTAGCTTTAGAGAAGCCTACGCAGTAAAAATCCTCTATGTGTTTGGCTATCTGGGAATAGCTGTTGCCCAGTGCAAAAAGAGAAAGAATCTTCTCTTCGA
>JAJOKG010000130.1 GCA_021206415.1 Sulfurospirillum sp.
GATGTTCATCATAAAATTGTACGTGATTTATTACGTCAAGTAGAGATAGAAACCAAAGCAAAAGGTATTGGACAAGCCAACTTTTTACGCTCTTTAAAAACCCATTTAACAGATATTTTAACCGTTCCTGGTAGACAGGGATTTGTATTTGCTTCAAAACCACCAACGACTGTTTTAATGGTAGGACTTCAAGGAAGTGGTAAAACAAACTACAACGGTTAAGTTGGCAAATTATTTAAAATTAAAACAAAAAAAAAGTTTTGGTTGTGGCATGTGATCTTCAACGTTTAGCTGCGGTCGAGCAATTAAAACAGCTGTGTAGCGCCAATGAGATTGACCTCTACTTTGAAGATGAAAGTGTTAATCCTCTCGCGATTGCAAAGAATGCAATGAAAAAAGCTAAAGAAGGGCTTTATGATGTTGTATTAATCGATACAGCGGGTCGTTTAGCTATTGATACAGAATTAATGGAACAGTTAGAGTCTATTAAAAAAGAAGTGACTCCTGATGAAGTTTTTTATGTAGCAGATTCGATGACGGGGCAAGATGCTGTTCGTAGTGCCGTAACATTTCATGAAAAAATTACACTCAGTGGTGTCATTTTAAGTAAATTTGATGGCGATGGCAAAGGTGGAGTTGCGCTTGGTATTGCTGAGCAAACTAATGTTCCTCTTCGTTTTATTGGTGTGGGTGAAAAAGTAGCAGATTTAGAGCATTTTATTCCTGATCGTATCGTGAGTCGTTTAATGGGCGAGGGTGACCTTGAGACATTGGCTGAGAAAACGAGCGCAATTATTGATGAAAAACAAGCTAAAGCAATGAGCCAAAAAATCAAAAAAGGTCAGTTTAATTTCAATGACTTTTTAGAGCAGATGGAACAGATGAAAAAGCTTGGAAGTATGAAGTCTTTGATTGGGATGATTCCAGGACTCTCTTCGGTTGCAGGAAAGCTTCAAGATGTAGATATGGAAAACTCTGTGGAAATGAAACGTATTAAAGCAATGATAGGCTCCATGACGAAAAAAGAGAGAGAAGATCCAGAACTTCTTAATAACAGCCGTAAACGAAGAATCGCTGAGGGCTCAGGCTTATCACAAGTGGAAGTCAATCGCTTCTTAAAACAATTTGGAAATGCAGCGAAAATGGCAAAGAAGTTTTCAGGCAAAAAAGGAATGCAAGATTTAACAAAATATGCTTTCTCAAAATAAAACACGCACATCTTCGTTAAGGTGTGACGGTTTATATCTACATGTAATCTTTACATGTAAATCTAAGCCGTACAAACAAAATTTTAAGGAGACCATAAAAATGGCAACAGTTGTAAGATTAACACGAATGGGTAGAAATAAAGCACCATTTTACAGAATCGTTGTAACAGACAGTAGAAGAAAACGTGATGGTGGTTCAATCGAAACGATTGGTTACTACAACCCACTTAGCAATCCTCAAACAATTAAAGTAGATGAAGAGAGACTTGCTTATTGGAAAAGCGTTGGCGCAAAGCTTAGTGACAGGGTTGCAAAAATCACTGGTAAATAACCATGATTGAGAAATTTCTCGAAGAGTTTGCCAAACTTTTGGTAGACAATCCAACGGGTGTTAGAGTCGAGAGAAGTGATGTTGATGGAACATTTTGCGAAGTAGTTATTTATGCCGATAAAATTGACACAGGTAAATTAATTGGCAAAGATGGGAAAATGATCAATTCACTCAAAACACTTATTTCTGGATGTAAAGCGAAAGACGGTATCTCTTATCGAGTGACGGTCAAAGCAAACGATGAATAATCAATCTAATCTCATTGAAGTCGCTCAAGTTGGGCGACTTGTGGGGCTTAAAGGGGAGTTGAAGCTTCATCTTCAGTGTGATTTTCCTGAACAATTTAAAAAAGGCAAAACGTTTACCACTCAAAAAGGGGATACGCTTGAAGTCTTTTCTTATAATAGTGCACGAGAGCTCATCTCTTTTGTAGGGTATCAAGAAAGAGAATTAGCAGCAAAGCTTGTCAATACTCTTCTTTATACATCGCAAGAGGTTTCCATGAAAGAGTGCGCCCTTAAAGAGGGTGAGTTTTTTTGGTTTGATATGATTGATGCGCATGTGATTGATGCGGATGGTACACTTTTGGGAATTGTTCAAGAGATTGAACGCATTGCCAATACGGATTATTTGGTAATAAAAACAGATAATGCATTACTGGAAAAAGGGTATGCCAAATCTTTTTATATGCCTTATATTGAGCGCTATATTTGTACGTTTGATAAAGTACGTAAAGAAGTGCATAGTCAAGATGGTTTGGGTATTTTGGAGAACTCTTAATGCAGTTTTCCTATGTGACACTCTTTGAGGGATTGATTGCTTCTTATTTTGAAGACTCAATTTTAAAACGTGCCATTGCAAAAGGGCTTTTAGAAATTACTTTTTTGAATCCTCGAGATTATACAAAAAATAAACACGGCAAGGTAGATGATTATCAAGCCAGTGGTGGAGCAGGACTTGTTCTTTTTCCTCAACCTTTGTTGGATCTTTTGCGGAGTCTTAAAGAAAAATCGCCTCATGCGTATATTATTTTTCCTACACCCGCAGGAAAGCTTTTTACGCAAAATGATGCTAAAAGGCTTGCGCATAAAGAGCATTTGGTTTTTGTAAGTGGTCGTTATGAAGGCATTGATGAGCGTGTCATTGAAACGTTTGCTGATGAGCTTTTTTGCATTGGAGATTATGTTTTAACCGGGGGAGAACTTCCTAGCCTTGTCATGAGTGATGCGATTAGTCGTAACATTAAGGGTGTTCTTGGAAATGAGGATTCTTTAAGTATAGAGAGCTTTGAAAGCCCCCTTTTGGAGGCACCGTGTTTTTCAAAGCCACCTCTTTATGAAGATAAATCGGTGCCCTCAGAGTTTTTAAAGGGAAACCACGCTAAAATCACAGGCTTAAAAAAATAAAATGTCTGAATCTAAAACAAAATATTTCAGACCAGATCTGTTTTCTCGCTTTAGCGTGAAGCACTAGAATGATAAAAGGATAATAGATGAGAAATAAATATATTGAAGCTTTTGAAGCAGGACAGATTTCTGCGAAGAATGTTCCTGATTTTAGAGCAGGTGACACAGTAAGAGTTGCTGTAAAAATTGTTGAAGGCGATAAACAACGTATTCAAAATTTTGAAGGTATGTGTATTGCTAGACGAGGTTCTGGTACTGGCGAGACCTTTATGGTAAGAAAAATCAGTGCAAACAGTGTGGGTGTTGAGAGAATTTTCCCAATTTACTCAGACAGTATTGATGAAATTGTTGTAGTAAGACGTGGCATCGTAAGACGTGCAAAACTTTTCTATCTTAGAGATAGACGTGGTAAAGCTGCGAAAATTAGAGAACTTAGAAAATAATACTTTTTGGGGGAGTCGCATCAAATGTGTTACTCCCTTCCTTCTTTTTTACTCCTCCACTTCCTTTTTAAAAGATTTTCATGAAAATTCAAGAACGTTGTTTAGACTGTATTTATGATCAAAGTAACGAGTTTGTCATCTTTACATGTAAACGCTGAAAAAGCAGATGCTATTGATGCTTTGCAAGCGATGATTAAAACATTTGATATGAACCAAACACCTCCTAATAATGCCGCACCGTTGTATGAAGCGATTGCAGAAATTTTGGAAGTTGAAGATTTGTATGCGCAATTCAAAAAAGAGTCATCGCAAAAAGCTCAGGCATTTATTCCCCTTTGTCAATCGCATCTTGAAAAAGCAGAAGATATCTTTCTGGTTGCTACCAAAACAGCGGTGGCTGGAAATGTGATTGATTTAGCGGCTGTTATGCTTTATGATTTAGAAGAAGAATTGGAAAAAATTTATCATACGCCCTTTGCTATTGATGATGTCTCTTTTTTGCGTCAAAAACTTGAAACGACAACAACATTGGTTTATTTAGCCGATAACGCAGGCGAAGAAATTTTTGACAAGCTTTACATTCAAACGATTAAAAAGCTTTATCCTCATATTGTTGTGTACTATTTTGTACGGGGTCGACCAATTATTAATGATCTTACATGTAAAGATGCCTTGGCGTCTAAAATGGATGAAGTTGCAACGATTGTAGACAGTGGGGTACCTACACCAGGTCTTGCTTTGGAATTAATGAATGAGCATGCTCGGAGTATTTTTCAAAAAGCAGAGTGCATTATTGCCAAGGGAATGGGAAATTATGAGTGTTTGGGTGAAACGCAAGGTTTGCCTATTTTCTTTCTTTTTAAGGTCAAGTGTAATGTCGTTGCAAATGCGGTAGGCGCAAAATTAGGCGATATTGTTTGTCGAGCCTCTCATCCATAAGGTTATTTGGGAAATATAGAATGAGAAAAATTTTCAAAACACATGCAACATCGCAGCGATTTGAACAATTTATTCAAAAGTATCATATCCAAAGAGAGTACCTGTTTATTAACCGAAAAATGGTAACGCGGGCACTTTTTATTGGAATATTTATTGCGTTGATTCCCATGCCTTTTCAGATGGCAGCTGTTGTGGGAATGATATTTTTTGTAAAATTTAATGTTCCCCTTGCTCTTTTAATGGTTTGGTTGAGTAATCCCTTAACGATGCCTTTTATGTACTATATTGAATATATCACAGGATGTTATCTACTTGGAATTGAGCCACAATCTGTGGTCTTTAGTCTTGAGTGGTTTGAGAGCCATTTTTCTAAGATTTTTTTACCCTTGTATGTAGGAACACTTTTTTATGCAGCAATTATTGCTCCATTGCTCTATTTTAGTGTGGATCGTTTGTGGATTTATTCGGTGCGTCAAGAGCGTAAAAAAAATCGACTCAAGAGCTCTCTTTAAAGAGCCCTTTATCGGTGAGTATAAGCAGCATGCAAGGCTTTTACTCCCTCTTCAATCTGTTCTAACGTAGAGTTTGTATAGTTGAGTCTGCCATAAGAGCTGATACGTTTATCAGAAAAAAAGACACTTCCTGGTACAAAAGCAACCCCTTTTTTGATGGCTTTATCAAAAAGGTGCATGCTATCAGCACATTTTTTGAAATTTACCCAAAGAAACATACCTCCCTCAGGGATAACAAAGTCTATACTCTCTCCAAAATAACGTTTTAATGCCTCTACAAGAGCATCTCGCTTGGGGCGATAATATTCAACGAGTTTTTCAATATGTGCATTTAATTCGCCTTCTTCCATCATGCGCGCACAAATGTATTGAAAAAATTTCGAATTTTGCAGATCGGTACTCTCTTTGGAAAGGGTCAGTGCGCTAATAATTTCTTGAGGTGCTTTAATCCATCCAATTCGAAAATCAGGTGCGAGTGTTTTTGAAAATGTACCTAGTGCAATGGTAAATGTTGGCAGTAAGTCAGCAAAAGAGACCGTGGGTTTTCCATCGTAACGTAATGCTTCATAAGGGCTGTCTTCGAGTAAAATAACATTATATTTTTGTGCAATTTTGACAACTTCTTGACGATTTTCTAAACTATAAGAGTATCCTGTTGGATTTTGAAAGACAGGGATGGTGTAAAAAAACTTTGGTTGATATGTTTAAACAGCCTTTCAAGTTCTGGATATCAACGCCATTCGCATGCAAAGGAACGGCTTTGATCGTGGCATTATACATATGAAAAAGCCCTAAAGCCGCCAAATAACTAGGATCTTCTACGATAATACAATCTTGTTCATCTAAAAAGGTTTTACACACCAAATCAAGTCCTTGCTGAGAGCCATTGGTTAGCATGATTTCAGAGGCTAAAGCATGCGTGTATTTTTTAGCTAATTTCTATTTTCAGTTGCTTCAACGCCAGAGGCATTGCTGTATTGAAATAAGCGATTATCTTGCGTTTCAAAGAGATTTTTTTGCATGTTTTTCAATGTTCTCACGTGGAAAAAGTGCGGCGTCAGGAAGCCCACCTGCAAATGAAATAATTGAATTTTGAGAGGTTAAGTCGAGAATAGTCCGTGTAAAAGAACGTGATGCTGTCGTGATGCGTTTTGCAAATTTGCTTTTCATAAAAAAAGTACCTTTTAAAATAATCTGCAAAAGTATAATGGATTGGATATTTTTCTACCACAAAAAACAGGGGATTATCTTTGTCCATTTGTGCTATAATTTTTCCATGAAACACAAACAAATGACCAAAAATGACTATTTAGAACGCATTAATGAAATACTTTTTAATATTCATGGTGATTTACAAAAGAATTTTTTAGTTGAAGAACTTGCCTCGTTGGTTGCGATGTCACCGTTTCACTTTAACCGTATTTTTAAAGAACTCGTGGGTGAGAGTGTGCATGCGTATAGTAAGCGAGTAAAGTTAGAACATGCCGCAAATTTGCTCTTATTTAATCCACAAGCAACGATTACACATATTATGCGTGAAGTCGGTTTTAGTTCAAATGCATCGTTTTCTCAAGCTTTTAAAGAGAATTTTGGTGTGACACCTACGAAGTGGAGAGAGGTGGATAAAGCCAATGAAAAACGAGACTTTACCTTTTCGCAAAAATCTTTACATGTAAAGATTCAAACCATGCCCTCTTTTGATGTGGCGTATGTTCGTCATAAAGGGTATGATAGAAGTATTCAAAAGGCATGGCTTAAGTTGCAAGATTGGGCATTGCGCCATGGGGTTGCGTTTTCAAAACAGCGTATGATTGCCTTGCATCATAGCAATCCTCGTTTTG
Organism: Sulfurospirillum sp.; assembly: GCA_021206415.1. Lineage (GTDB taxonomy): Bacteria > Campylobacterota > Campylobacteria > Campylobacterales > Sulfurospirillaceae > Sulfurospirillum. The sequence goes on from JAJOKG010000130.1 coordinate 6,681, forward strand.
TAGAATCTTCACAGTGTCACTATGTTGCTTGTTTGGAATTACCTTCTCATCAAACATTTTACCGAAGTGCTGAAATTGGAGTGATGAAAATTCCTCAAACATTTTGTGCTGTTTTTTCGCTACAAGGCGTTTATGGTGATTTGAAAAAATACATGGATGTGATTTATCATGAGTGGTTTCCAAAAAGTGAGTATGAAAAAATCTCTTTACCTTCCTTTGCTATTTACCGTGAAAATCATTTTATTAATGCCAATGAACGGTTTGATTTGGATTTTTGTGTGCCTGTGCGTTTTAAATAGATATAATTCCCTAAAAAAAGAGTGCTCATGAACTATTCTCCTATTTTATTACTGCGACCAATACCAATGTGGGTAAAACACATACGACACTTAAACTTTTGGAAGCTTTGAGTGCGAAAGGCTTAAAAGTTGGGGTGATGAAACCCATTGAAACAGGTGTGGTGGATGCTCCTTTGGATGCGACGCTTTTGTTTGAAACCGCCAAACGCTTTCATCCTGATTTGGAAAAACTCTCTTTAAAAGAGATTGTTCCTTACCAATTTGAGCTTCCTGCATCTCCTTTTGTAGCAAAAGGTCGCAAAAAAGTTTCGGTTGAGGTCTTACAAAAGTGCCTACGAAAAAATTGCCTCTTTGTGTGATATTGTCCTCATTGAAGGGGCGGGTGGTTTGTTGGTTCCCATTGAAGAGGACCTTTACATGTACGATTTTATTCGTCTCTTTGAAGCCAAAACGCTTTTGGTCGGACACGATGCGTTAGGGTGTATTAACGACATTTTACTCAACTTGCATCTTTTGGATAGTTTAGGCGTTGAGGATTATGAGTGGTGTGTCAATTTTAAGGAGGAGCGTGAAAGCTTTGATAAAATTACCCTGCCATTTTTTAAAAAAACTTTTGGCAGGGTTCTTTCGGTTCAAGAGGATATGCCTTTGATTGTGAAGAGTTTAGTAGCTTACCGTGACGTGGATGGTGATAAACTCTAAGGGATGGTCTGAATATTTGACAATGGTTTGATTCTTGTAGGTCGCTGTGTTGCGATATCCCATAAATTTTTCAGAACCCTTTTCTTCATAACGTGTTACACAACGGCGCTCAGTGCGGTATGTGGTAGAAGGGGCTTGGGTGTTTTGTTCGGCGACGTTTTTACCAACCAATGTTCCTACAATCGCTCCGCCCACGGTTGCAGCTGTTTTTCCAGTACCTCCACCCACTTGATGCCCTAAAACGCCACCTGCCACACCGCCAATAATGGCACCAGCGGTTCCGCTACCTTGTGTTTGTGGGGCAGAGTGTACTTCAACGGGTTCATCCCAGCACTCCTGATAGGGAGTTTGTGAGGTGACTGTGCGGTATTCAGGTTTTGAGCTGATGACACGTAGGGATTCTTGAAATGTTATACTCTCTGCACACAGGAGAGAACCTACAAGCAAGAGTGGAAATGAGATAGTTTTTTTCATGATTGTCTCCTTTTTTTCGAATTGTAGCACAGGGATGGTAATGAAATGTTAATCATCAAAGGAAATTAAGAAGTGAACAGAGCCTTTATAGAGAAGCTTAATGCATTTGGCAAGAAAAGAGAACCTTTTTTCTTTGTGATTGATTATGCCCAAAAAAATTTTTATGCCCAAGCTCTTTCTTCTTTAGAAGAAGATGTTTTGTACGCTTTTGAGGAGCCTCGGTCTACGCAAACGCTTTTTACATGTAAAGAATTTGTTTGGCAAAAAACCTATCCTTTGCGTAGCAATTATGAAGAGCGTTTTGATCGTGTTATCGAAGAGATTAGAGCGGGGAATACCTATATGCTCAATCTTACGGCACCCACAAAGGTAGAACTAACTTTGGATTTAAAGTCTCTTTTTTATGCCAGCCATGCTGCTTTTAAGCTCTATTTTAAAGATCAGTTCGTCTGTTTTTCTCCAGAACGATTTGTCAAAATTGAAGAGAATCACATTCACACGTTTCCCATGAAAGGAACGATTGATGCGAGTATCCCAAATGCAGAAGCGATTATTTTGGCGGATGAAAAAGAAAAAGCTGAGCACGTTATGGTCGTTGATTTGTTGCGCAATGATCTCTCTAGGGTTGCAACTAAAGTGCGTGTAGAAAGATTTCGTTATATTGAAAAGATTTACACGGCTCAAAAAGAGTTATTGCAAGTGAGTTCACATATTCAAGGGAGCTTAGTGGAAAATTGGCATGAGCAGATGGGTGAAATTCTTTCAAAACTACTGCCAGCAGGTTCTATCAGTGGAACTCCAAAGCGCAGTAGTATGGAGATTATTGCACGTGTTGAAGGGTATGATAGAGGGTTTTATACAGGTGTTTTTGGGGTGTATGATGGCAAAATATTAGACAGTGCCGTGATGATTCGTTTTTTAGAAAAAACTCCATCGGGGTATCTGTTTAAAAGCGGAGGAGGCATTACCCTTTTAAGCGATAAGGAGAAAGAGTACGATGAATTATGTGATAAAGTCTACCTCCCCGTGTTTTGAAACCATAAAAGCAGTGGATGGACGTTTGGAGCATCTCGCGTTTCATCAAGCCCGTTTTGATAAAACACGTCAAGCACTCTTTGGGACATCTTCTAAAATGATGTTAGCGGAGCATTTAAATCCACCAAAAGATTCAATCTATCGGGTACGTGTTGAGTATACATCGAAGATAGAAAAAGTGAGTTATATGCCTTACGAGCCACGTGTATTTAAGCGTTTTAGATTAGTAGAATGTGCCATAGATTATCGGTATAAATATTGTGATAGAGATGCATTAGAAGCGTATGCTTGTGATGTGGATGAAGATATAATCTTTACATGTAAAGATGTTTTACAAGATACACGTATTGCAAATATTGCTCTTTTGATTGATGGGCAGTGGCAAACACCTTCGCACCCTCTTTTGGAGGGAACGACAAGAGCACGTTTGCTCGCAAGTGGTTTTCTCAAAGAGGCATTCTTAACACGCCATAGCCTTCAAAAAGCCGAGAAATTTGCTATAATGAATGCTCTTATAGGATTTAAAATCATTCATAACGTATTTATTAAGGACTAAAATTTGAATTGGGATCTTACTGCACTTTATAACACAGAAGCCTCTTTAGAAGCCGATTTACTCGACGCTACTCAGCGTGCAAAGGGTTTTGAATCGGTGTGCAAAGGAAAACTCAAAGAGTTACATGTAAACGAATTTTTAGAATCAATTCGTGAGTATGAGGCGATTAATGAGAAACTGGGTCGTATCATGACGTATGCGTTTTTACGGTTTGCTACCAATAGTGAACAAGGTGGCTTTTATGCAAAATATCAACAAGAACACAGCAAAATTGCTGAAAACTTACTCTTCTTTGAATTAGAATTTAACAAGCTTCCTAAAGCAAAACAAGAGGAGTTAATTGCGGCTGCGCCGATGTATAAATTTTATTTAGAATCGTTGATGGAAGAAAAACCTTACCAGCTTTCTCAAAAAGAAGAGCGTATCTTACTCAAAAAAGAGATGACCTCTGCCTCCGCGTTTAGCCGTCTTTTTGATGAGCATTTTAGCCGTTTGAAATTTACCTATGAGGGGAAAAAACTTTCAGAAGAAGAGATTTTGAGTAAATTGCAAGATGCTAATCGTGAAGTGAGAAAAAAAGCAGCCAGTATTTTTACCAAAGGCATTAAAGAACATCAGCCATTGTTAGGTTACATTTTTAATATGATTAAAACTGATTTGGCGAGTGAGTGTGAGCTTCGAGGCTATAAAAATGCGGAACAGCCTCGCCATATGGACAATAAAATTACTCAAAAAAGTGTGGATGCCCTCGTCAACACCGCAGAGCAAAGCTTTCATTTGGTGCAAAACTACTATACGCAAAAAGCAAAACTTCTAGGTCTTGAGGAACTTTTTGAGTATGATCGTTACGCACCTCTTGAAGATGCTAATGCCCTGTATGATTTTGAAACCTCTCAAAAAATTGTGCTTGAAGCCTTTGCAAAGTTCAACCCAAAATTTCATGAAATCGCTTCTATGGCGTTTGATAAAGGGTGGATTGATGTTTTCCCTAAAGAGAGAAAACGAGGAGGAGCATTTTCGCATCCTGCCACACCTTCGACGCATCCGTATGTGCTTTTAAATCATACCAATACCAGACGAGATCTTTTTACCTTAGCCCATGAATTAGGGCATGCCATTCATCAGTATCTCTCTCGTGACGTGGGCTATTTGGGGAGTGATACACCTTTGACAACTTCTGAAACAGCGTCTGTTTTTGCAGAAATGCTCGTTTTTGATGCGATTAAAGATGGCTTGAGCAAAGAAGAGAAACGTTCTTTGTATGCGAGTAAGATTGAAGATATTTTCTCAACGCTTTACCGTCAAATCAACTTTACAACTTTTGAGCGAAAAGTGCATGCGCATGAGGGTGAATTAGACCTTGAGACTTTTAATCGTTATTGGATGGAAGAGAGTCAAAAAATGTTTGGCAACAGTATTACGCTCTCTAAAGATTATGCTTTGTGGTGGAGTTATATTCCCCATTTTATTCATTCTCCTTTTTATTGTTATGCGTATAGTTATGGTCAGTTACTTGTTCTAGCCCTCTATGGCTTGTATAAAAAAAGCAACAAAGAACAGTTTGTGCAAACCTATACAGCTTTTTTAAGTGCGGGGGGAAGTCAAAGTCCAAAAGAGTTGATTCAAAAAGTTTGGGTTTGACATTGAAGATGAGAATTTTTGGAAATTAGGTATTGGTGAAATCGAAATCCTCTTAGAGGAGTTTAAAGGATTGTGTGATGATTGAAGCACTGCTTGGAGATGAGGCATTTCACGGTATGATGAAAAAGCACACCCATGAGATTGTGGAGTTACTTCTTAAAAAAAGGGGTTCACTTTTCCATTTTGACGAATGTTTCAGATGTCAATTTTGACCCTGAATTACCTGAGAATATTACGCAAGGTTTTAAACCTATTACCATGTTTTTTTTAGCAGGGTATACTTTTTGAAAGTGCTCAGATCTACAACGATACATTGAGTTTTGAGGCAGGTTTTGGGAATGAAAATTTTGGCTCTTTGGTGAGTGTCTCTTTGGATGCTATCTTACAGATTGTGGTTGAGGAAGTACCTGTGTTTATCAATCTAAGTACGCCTTCTAAAGTGGTGAATAAAGTTCCAAAAGAAAAAGGCATCAAACGCTCGATGGAAGCGTTGATGTCTAATCCTGAAAATCAAAAGTTGATTAAAAAGTAGGAACGGTTGCTTTATTGGGGTGCTTACTCATCAGATAATTAATCACACTATCAATCAGCGCATCGTGTTTACGATCTTTAAGATAGCAGAGGTAAAGCATACGAGTGAGTTTTAAGCCCTTCATTTTTGAGGTAAAAAGTTCGCCTCGTTCAACTTCATCGGCAATAATATGTTTTGACAGTATTGAAACGGTCGGCGTTTTTTCCTCAAGTTTACATTTTAAGAGTGTTTGCTTCACCGCCGTTGAACTGGTTAAAATACTTTTTGACTTTAAAACTTTTACAATCAACATCAATTTTTTTCAAAGGTATCGTGAATAATTTTACGAGTATTTGACTCTTCTTCCCTGCAAATCCAATTAAAACTAAGCAAATCTTCTTTGGTTAAATTTTTAGGAAGTGGGTATTTGCTCGTAATCACCAACTCATCTTCCATCCATTCACGGTAAATAATGCCCTCTTGAAAATAAGGTGCTTCTACTAGCGCTAAATCTACTTTTTTATCCAGTAATTTTTCAGTAATTTCAGCGGTATTTTCCACTTTAAGCATGACATTGTTTTTTATGGCATCTTGAATGTCGTTAAGAAAATCAGGCAAAATGTAATTGCCAATAACGGCTGAGGCACCTAATACAAAAATAACTTCTTTATTGACGAGTCTTAGCATTTCACGTTCTGCTGCTAAAATTTGTTTTTCAAGTTTAAGTGCAACTTTGTGAAGTTCTTCTCCTGCAGTGGTCAGCTTAATGCCATTTTTTTTACGATCGACAATTTGAATGTCTAAATACTCTTCTAAAAAGTTTTAATTTGTTGCGTCACTGCTGGCTGGCTAATCCCTAATTTTTTAGAGGCTTTAGAAAAACTTTTTTCTTTAACACTGTTAAAAATTGTCTCTATTTTAGAAAAATCTTTAAGCATTTTATAAATCCTTATGATGATGAACGTTTGATGAGCATTATAACTAAAATTAATAAATTTACTCAGAGTGGAACGACACGTTTGCCTTAAACTTTTTTTGCTATAATAAAGACTATATCAAACAAAGTGGAAAATGTATGCAAGATTTAGCAACGTTAAATGAATCACAACAAGATGCGGTCAAATGTGTGGATGGTCCTGTGCTTATTTTAGCAGGGGCAGGAAGTGGTAAAACAAAAACAATTACATCACGACTTTCGTATTTGCTCTCTTTAGGCATTCCAGCAGCCAATACTCTTACGCTTACGTTTACAAACAAAGCTGCTAGTGAGATGAGAGAACGTGCTATGGCGATGATAGATTCGCATTCGTATCCACCACTTTTGTGTACATTTCATAAATTTGGTTTGCTTTTTCTGAAATTTCATATGGATAAATTGGGTCGAAAAAATAGCTTTGTGGTGATTGACACCGATGATAAAAAACGTATTTTAAAAAGTTTAAATACATCCTCTGAGCTGCCACAGGTATGATTGCTAGCGAAATTTCACGCTACAAAACCTCTTTGCTGGATCCTAAGATGGCGTGGGAAAAAGCAGAACAGCAGAGTTATCAAATTATTGCAAAATTGTATGAACAGTATGAAGATTATTTGCTTTCCAATAATTTGGTTGATTTTGATGATCTTTTAGTGCTTCCTTATAAAATTTTGGAGAGCAATGAGAGCTTGTGTGAAGAGACTAGCAGGCGCTATCAGTACATTATGGTCGATGAGTATCAAGATACGAATGAACTTCAGTATAAACTGCTTCGCAAACTCTGCCATACCCACAGTAACTTATGTGTCGTAGGTGATGACGACCAGAGTATTTATGGCTGGCGGGGAGCGAATATTAAAAACATTTTGGAGTTTCACGAATCGTTTGATAACGTTAAAATTGTGAAATTAGAGAAAAACTACCGCTCAACCACTCAAATTCTAAAAGCTGCAAATGATTTAATAGATCACAATCGTGGGCGTATTGGCAAAGTGTTAGAAAGCACCAAAGGAGAGGGCAAAGCCATTGAAGTGCTTGAATCGCATGATGAAAATCAAGAAGCATTGAGTATTGCCCAAAAAATTAGAAAGCTCATTGAAAGCGGTGTCAGTCCTAGAGATATTGCGGTGTTGTACCGCATTAATGCGCTGAGTCGTTCTTTAGAAGAGGGTCTGAATAAAGAGAAAATTTCTTACAATATGGTCGGAGGCGTGAAGTTTTACGAGCGTGCTGAGGTTAAAGATGTTATTAGTTATCTTCGTGTCATCGCCAATCCTCATGATGATTTTTCCATTAAGCGCATTATCAATCGTCCTAAACGAGGGCTTGGTAAAGTGACGATGGAGCGCATTTTTAAAGCAGCGTATGACAATAGCCAATCCATTTACGAATATCTTACATGTAATGAGCAGAGTATTGAAAAAGAGGCCACTAAAAAAGCGGCACTCGCACTCAAAGAGTTTGTTCACAATATTGCACGCATGCAAACGATTCAAGCCCATTCTACCTACGACATGATTGATGCGATTGAAGAGGCGTTTGCGATTAAAGAGTACTATAACAATCAACCAGACTCGCTAGATCGCCTCTCCAACATTGATGAATTTTACGGACTTTTTAGAGATTATGTAAAACAAAATCCACAAATGGGTGTGGATGATTTTCTTAATGAGTTAGCGCTTCAAAGTGACCAAGATCAAATTGATAGTGAAAATATTTCCATTATGAGTATTCATGCAAGCAAAGGTTTAGAGTTTGAATACCTGTTTGTGATTGGTATGGAAGAGGGCTTCTTCCCGTTAGTAGGTGATGGAAGTGATATTGAAGAAGAGCGTCGTTTGGGTTATGTGGCGATCACTCGAGCAAAAAAAAGAGCTACCCTTAGTTTTTCAGCAGCGTTTTTACAAA
>JAJOKG010000143.1 GCA_021206415.1 Sulfurospirillum sp.
AATTTGAAGAATAATATCTCCTTCTTTAAATCCCATCTTTTCGGCTTTGGAATCTTCTTTAACTTCAAGGACTAAAACACCTTCTGTTTCTTTTGAAAGTTGGTATTGTTGCCTTGTTTTAGCGTTAATTTCAACAAGGGTTAATCCTTCAATAGAACTTGATGTGCTTTTCCCATCACTACTGATGAGTATATCCGAATCCATTTTAGAGAGTTTTACTTTGGTTGTTTTTGATTTTTTTATCGCGTTCATAGGAGATGGTGATATTTTTTTCAGGAGAATAGATGCAATAGTGTTTTTAAGCTCATTAGCATTTTTGATTTTAACGCCATCTACTTCAGTAATGAGATCAGAGATTTGAAGTCCTGCTTTTTGGGCAGGAGAATCCTTTTCAATCATTAAAATAAGAGCACCTTGTTTATTTTCATAAAGCTCTTTGAGTTCGTTGGTTAAATCAGAAATGGAAACACCCATAAACCCACGTTCAACCTTTCCATCCTCAATTAATGATGTTGCGATTTTTTGCACCATATTGGAAGGAATTGCAAAACCAATACCGTTATTTCCGCCACTTCTTGAAAGAATAGCGCTGTTAATACCAATCAACGCTCCACGACTATCAACCAGTGCACCACCAGAGTTTCCTGGGTTAATGGAGGCATCGGTTTGAATAAAGTTTTCGTATTGATTTAATCCTACATTGCTTTTATTGAGCGCTGAAATAATGCCTTGCGTAATGGTTTCACCCACACCAAATGGATTGCCAATGGCAAAAACCAAATCGCCTTCAAGCAGATTGGATGAATCACCAAATTTGGCTACATGTAAATTTTTAGCATCAATTTTAACCACAGCAAGATCTGTTTTTGGATCTTCTCCTATAATTTTTGCTTTGTACTCTTTCTCGTCATTTGGAAGGGTAATCACAATTTCATCTGCCCCCTCAACCACGTGATTATTGGTAACGATATACCCATCTTTTGAGATAATAACACCTGAACCTAATGAGTGAGATTTTCGTTCTTGTTGTTTAAACTCAGGCATACGATTGCCAAAAAAATCTTTAAAGAACGGATTTTGCATGAGTTCATTGAGTTGCTCATTTTGTTTACTTTTTTTAGTCGTCGCAATATTTACGACACTGTTTTTACTCTCTTTAATAGCATTGTGGTAAGAGACAATGACGTTGTGTGATGTCGCATCAATACGCTGTGAATCTTGAGGCATCTGCTCAATGTTAACCGTTGCACTAAAAAGAGAAAGTGCTGTAAATAATGAGAGGTAGATAACCTTATTCATAGAAGACTCCTTGATTATTTTATACCTGTAAATTATAAGAAAACGAGGTAAACATAAAGTAAATGTTGAGTCATTATAGTCTTCAAAGTTGATTGATATAGACTAAACTTTTATGGTATAATCGCAATAAATATTATACGAGGTTTAAGGTTATGAGTAAGAGTTTATATGATACATTAGACATATCGCAAGATGCGAGTGCGGAAGAGATAAAAAAAGCGTATCGCCGTTTAGCGCGTAAGTATCATCCTGATATTAACAAAGATGCAGGTGCCGAAGAAAAGTTTAAAGAGATTAATGCTGCTTATGAAATTTTAAGTGATGAGCAAAAACGTCGTCAGTATGATCAATACGGTGACAACATGTTTGGCGGACAAAATTTTCATGATTTTGCCCATGCTCAAAATGGTGCGAATTTAGATGATATTTTACGCTCTATCTTTGGTGGTGGTGGCGGTTTTGGTGGCTTTAGTAGCAGGCAAGGTGGATTTGGAGGCTTTAGCAATGCTGGCTTTGGAGGTGGTGGATTTGGTGGATTTAGTGAACCTGATTTGGATGTGAGTGCAAAAATTATTATTCCTTTTAATGTAGCCTATTTTAGGAGGAAAACACTCTTTGTCTTATAACAATGAAAATTTTGATGTAAAGATACCTGCAGGGATTAAAAACGGTGAAAAAATGCGGGTTAAAGATAAAGGCAAATCTTTTCAAGGGCAAAAGGGTGATTTGATTTTGAGTGTTGAAGTGGCTTCAAGTCCTGAGTATACCCGAGAGGGAGATGATTTAATTAAAAGCATAGATATTCCTTTAAAGACAGCACTCTTTGGTGGTAAAGTAGCCGTTGATACGCTTTATAAGGAAATTACGCTTAAGGTTAAGGAAGATACAAAAAATGGACAAAAATTTAGGGTTAAAGAGTATGGTGCACTTAACCGTAAAACGCAAAACAAAGGTGATTTGTACCTGATTGCTAACATTGTCTTACCCTCTTTGTCTTCACTTGATAGTGAGTTGAAAGCAGTGTTAGAAACCAAACTACCAAACTAAGAAGGAGTCTTTTATGCATCATGGTTATGAAGAGCCAGTTTATTTGATTAGTGTGGTTGCTAAAGTTTTAACCATTCATCCTCAAACATTACGTCAGTACGAAAGGGAGGGGTTGGTTAGTCCTTCACGTACCGATGGAAAAATGAGACTTTATTCGCAACGGGATATTGATAAAATTAAAATGATTCAGCGTTTAACGCGTGATTTGGGTGTTAATTTGGCAGGGGTAGATATTATTATGCAGCTTAAAGACAAAATTGATGAATATGAGTCGTTGATTGAGAGCTTACGTTTAGAAGTGAGTGGACTTTCAAAGAAAAATACTCAAACCAAAAATCCTTTAGTGAAGCATAAAAATAGCTACGAAATTATTTTATTCGGGGAGTGATTTTGGAGAATTTATTGACGGTAATTCTCAGTGCGACAGCCATAGCTACTTTTTTAAATATTTTATTAAAACGTTTTAATATTCCTACGATTATCGGGTATATTTTTACAGGTTTTGCTATTGCTTATTTGTTTGAATTGGGACGCAATAATGACTCTTTAACGCACATTGCTGAGTTTGGTATTGTTTTTTTAATGTTTACGATTGGATTAGAATTTTCGATTAAACATCTTATGGCAATGAAAAAAAGATGTTTTCTTTTTTTGGGCTTTTGCAAGTCTCTTTGGTGGGGGGAGTGATTGCATTAAGTACGGAGTATTTATTTGGTATTGAGAAAAAAAAGTGCCATTATTATTGGTTACGCTTTGGCTCTTTCCTCTACGGCGATTGTACTTAAAATTTTCAACGATAGAGGTATGATTCATACCGTATATGGTCGAAAAGCTTTGGGTATTTTACTTTTTCAAGATATTGCAGTGATTCCTATTTTTATTGATGATTAATATTTTTTCCAATCAGGAAAGTTCACTTTCGACACTGTTGTTACAAACCTTTTACAGTGTTGTGATTATTTTAGGGTTGATGTTTCTCATTGGTAAATATGTGCTAAATCGCTTTTTATCGCTTGTTGTTTGGGCAGATACGGAAGAAATTTTTATTGCTGCGGTGCTTTTATTTGTGGTGGGTGCCTCATTTTTAGCGCATATGTTAGGATTTTCCTATTCTCTGGGTGCTTTTTTAGCAGGAATGATGATGTCTGAGAGTCAATATAAACATCAAATTGAAGCAGACCTTGTACCGTTTCGTGATTTGCTCTTAGGACTCTTTTTTATTACGGTGGGGATGCAAATTGATTTGAGTCTTATCATCGAAAATTATGCGATGATTTTGCTTTCTTTAGCCCTTATGATGGCGTTTAAAACACTGGTGGTTTTTGCGATACTCTTTTTCTCTGTAGGCGGAAGGGTTGCGCTTAAAACGGGGTTGGCATTGTGTCAAGGCGGTGAGTTTTCATTGGCGATTTTAGCCTTAGCAAGCTCAAGTTCTCTGATCAGCCCAACAGTGGCTCAAATTTTAATCGTCACGGTGGTTATTTCTATGGTAATGACTCCTTTTCTTTTAAAAAAATTTGAAAAAAATTGTTGATGCGGTTAACACCGAACCGAGTAATGGAGATTTTATGATTCACTCATCAGGGATTAAGGATCATATTATTGTGTGTGGTTATGGAAAATTAGGACAAGAGATTGTGTATCGTTTGAAAAAGATGAATGTGAATTATTTGGTTTTAGAACATGATATTAATTTAGTCAAGTTAGGACAAAGCAGGGGTGAGCCTGTTTATTTTGGCAATGCCGCAGAGAAAAGTATTTTAAAAAATGCTTTCGTGGAGAATTGCTAAAGCGGTGATTATTGCCATTAACAATGAAAAAAATTGATTTTGTTGTGTGAAATCTTAAAGTCATTTAATACTTCGATTAAGATTGTGGCAAAAGCCAGTGATTATGATGAGAAAAAGCTCCTAAAATCTTTACATGTAAAACATATTGTAAATGAAGGAAGAGAGGCAGCTAAAGCCCTTTTGAAGGTTGCAATGCAAGAGGATGAAGTGTTATTGAG
>JAJOKG010000006.1:0-77362 GCA_021206415.1 Sulfurospirillum sp.
AAAACGACACTTCTTTTTTTTATTATGCTTACAGGGATGCTTTTTATCGGCAGTTTTGCGCATATGAGTATTAATCGTATTAAAAATAATTTTGATATTTTGTACACCAAACGGATGTTGCCTACCATTCGTTTAGAAAATCTTAAAGATATTTATACCGTGAATGTGCTTGATACGATTCGGGATATTGAAAAAGAGTTTATCAGTGCAAATGAAGGCAAAGTGGTCATTGCATTAGCGCAAGAGCTCATTCAAATTGAACTGCAAGAGTATAAAAAAAAGTTTAGAGATTGATGAGAGTGATTGGTTAGTGAAATTGGCGCGTTCGTGGGGTTTATTGAAAAAAACAAATCAGGCCTATATTTTAATAGAAGACAATGGTTTTATTACTAAAATTGAGCAGAAAATTCACACTATCGATGGCATTTTGCTGAAAATGTTTCGCTATTTTGAGTCAAATCAATCCTCCAGAGCCATTGAAATTTTACAAAACGAGCTTTATCCAAGTGTCTATTCGATTAATATTGATCTAACAGGGCTTATCAATCAAAACTTAGAAAACGCCAAGGAAGGATTTTTGCAGACAGAAATTCTTTATGATAATACCTTTGAATGGATTGTATTAGCGACCATTGGGACAACGCTTGTTGCAGGATTGTTAGCGATTCTTTTATTACGTAATATTCGATTATTGCACAGTAGACTTGCCAATAGGGTCGATGAAAAAACGAAAGAACTTCAACAACTCAATTGCGATTTGGAAGAAAAAGTGCGTTACGAAGTGGAGCAAAGTCGTCAAAAAGATCAGATTATGTTTCGCCAATCCAGACTTGCTTCAATGGGAGAGATGATTGGCAATATTGCCCATCAATGGAGACAACCCCTTAATGCGATGGTACTTATCATTCAAAGTTTTCAAATGAAACGAATGGCTGGAATTGAATTAAGTGATGATTTTATTGATAAACAGGTGAATGAAGGTATTGCTCTTGGTTTATTGATGTCCAATACCATTGATGATTTTCGTAATTTTTTTAAACCCAATCAAAGCGAGGAGCCTTTTAGTCTCAAAGAGACCGTTACATATAGTGTTAAATTGATTAAAGCCTATTACGCAAAAGCGGGGATTAAAATTTTTATTACATGTAAAAAAGATTCTGTTGTGCAGGGTTATCCTAATGAATTTTCTCAAGTGATTATGAATTTGCTTTCCAATGCAAAAGATATTTTTGAGGAGCGTCAGGTTGAAGAGAGGTATATAGAAATTGTTATTTCACAAGAGGCGCACAATGCGGTTATTCTTGTGATTGATAATGGCGGTGGTATTAATGAAGAGGTGCAAGATAGAATGTTTGAGCCTTACTTTACAACAAAACATAAATCTTCAGGAACAGGAATTGGACTTTACATGTCAAAACAAATTATTGAAAAACAGATGAAAGGGAGTATTTGCGGAACAAATGGCGCATATACGTTTAGTAATGGAAAATACTATGAAAAGTGCATGATCATGACACTTTTAATGCCACTAGAGAAAGAAGAGGAAAAATAGATGGATTTTAATAGTTTAAAAGATTGTGTGGTGCTGTATGTAGAGGATGAAAAATCAGTTCGAGATCAGACCTATATGATTTTGAAAGATTTTGTCAAAGAGGTTTATCTCGCTAGTAATGGTGAAGAAGGGCTGAGTTTAGCATTGCAAAAGGATGTGGATATTATTGTCACAGATATTTTAATGCCACAGATGAATGGTATCGAGATGCTTAAAAAACTTAAAACAGAGTATCATCGAAATATCCCTGCTATTATTACAACCGCATTCACGGAGACGGAGTATTTGCTTGAAGCTATTACGCTAAAGGTGGATGGTTTTATTATGAAACCCATCAATATGAAAGATTTGATCAGCGCTATTTATAGTGCGATGCTCCCACGCTTACAGAGCAAGGAGATTCAAGGATGTTCGTTTATCATTGAAGGGCTTGCGGCACTCATTGGTGGAAAGAAGATTGAAATTTTGAAATACATCATTAATCATTTAGATGAAGAGAAAATTTTTAATGGTTCCTATCAGGATATTATTGATAATATTGGCGTCAGTAAACCGACGGTCGTGCATATGTTTCAACAGCTTATTAAAGTAGGTGTTTTAGAAAAAGTAAAAAACAAAGTGTATCGCTTTCGCAATACAAAACTGGTAGGAGATGCGTAAATGAAGAGGGTTTTGGCGTTATGTGTATTGGGTGTATGGAGTGCTTTGTGTGCAAGTGATGTAGTATTTGAAACTACGCAGGGAAAAATTGTGTTTGCACTCAAGCCAGAAATTGCGCCTAAGGCGTGTGAGAATTTTGAAGGATTGGTGAAGAAAGGGTACTACAACGGTGTCTCGTTTCACCGAGTGATTAAGAATTTTATGATTCAAGGTGGTGACCCAACGGGAACGGGAAGAGGGGGCGAGTCTTTCTTTGGTGGAGCGTTTGAAGATGAGTTTAAACCCTTTGTTATGTTTAATAAACCAGGCATACTTGCCATGGCGAATGCAGGACGTAACACGAATCGCAGTCAGTTCTTTATTACCACCGTTCCTACCCCTCACTTAAATGGAAGACATACCATTTTTGGTGAAGTCATTGAAGGGATGGACGTGGTGCGCAAACTTGAAAATATTTCTACGGATGGCAGAGATAAACCGCTTGAGCCACAGTTGATTCTCAAAGCGTATTTAAAATAATTTAAGATAAAATGATTCCTACTAAAAGTGATAAATCTAGGAGAAAACCATGAAAAAAATTGAGGCAATCATTAAGCCATTTAAACTTGAAGATGTAAAAGATGCGCTCTCAAGTATTGAAGTTACGGGTATGACCGTGCATGAAGTCAAAGGGTATGGACGTCAGCAAGGACACTCAGAACTTTATAGAGGTGCTGAATATGTGGTAGATTTTCTCCCTAAAATTAAACTTGATATTGTTGTTGCTGATGAAAATGTAGACAAAGTGATTGCAACCATTATGGATGCAGCTAAAACAGGTAAAATAGGCGATGGGAAGATTTTTGTGAGTGAAGTTGAGCGTGTTATTCGTATTCGAACAGGTGAACAAAACGACGATGCTCTTTAGAAAAAAAGACAGAGTGATTTTTAAATCACTCTGTGCTTTCTCTTAAACTTCCATTGCACTCTATCTCACACAAAGGTTTACATGTAAAGATTTCTTTTTACATGTAAATAGTTATCCCATGGGATATAAAATCTCTTTTTGGATGGTTTCAATTTCACGCAGTATCTCAGCATTGAGGGTGACATCGAATGCTTTAAAGCTCTCTTCAAGCTGTGCGGCGTAACGCGCTCCAATAATCGTTGAAGCCACAAAATCAAAATGCATACTCCATGCCACAGCAAGGGTGATAGGACTCATGCCGTGTTTTTTAGCAAGTTCCATGTATTTTGACGTTGCCAAAAGGGTTTTTTCATTGACAAAACGCTGAACCATCATGCGTTGTCTGACATCTTCATGGTTCATATATTCACCAAAGCGTGTTTTAGGATCCATAAAAGGTTGATTGTATTTGCCACTCAGCACGCCACCTGCAATGGGAGAATAAGGCAGAAGTGAGACTTTTTCGGTTTTACAGACGTGGGAAAGTTCATCCAAAAAGCGAGGATTGAGCAGAGAAAAGTTGTTCTGAATGGATTCAAAACGAGCCAGTTTCTCATACTGGGCGATGGTGTTGGATTTGGTCAGTCCGTATGCGGTGTCATTGGATGTTCCAAGGTAGCGTACTTTGCCACTTTTTACCAGTGCATCCAGCGCACGGGCAGACTCCTCTTTAGGCACAATGGTATCAGGCCAATGCACTTGATAGAGGTCGATATAATCGGTTTTTAAACGCTTTAAACTTCCCTCAACAGCCCTTTGAATATGAAAAGAATCAATGGCCGTTAAGCCATGACGAATGGGTGGCACAAACCAGCCATTGGCGGCACCTGCAATTTTAGAAGCTAAAATAATACTCTCTCTAGGTTTTGTGGCAAGCCACTCGGCAATAATCTCTTCAGTGAGTCCTGCATAATCGCTGCGAGGCGGTACAGGATAAAGCTCTGCGGTGTCGAAAAAGTTAATGCCTCTATCGTAAGCAGTGTCTAAAATTTTAAACGACTCTTTTTTGTCGCTCCAACTTCCAAAGCTCATGGTGCCCATACAGATAGGTGTTACACGGAGTCCACTTTTGCCAATATAACGGTATTTCATCAATAGCCTCTCTTTTTTTTTCACAGTATATTTAATATTAAATTAACATTAATATGTCATTATTTTATATACAAGGATACACGATTTTTCTTGTGTTTTTTATGCAAGAAATAGGTACAATTAGAAATAATTTTATCCCATTACGGCTTAAATACTAAGTTTTGCAATGTTGTTTTTTTACATGTAAAGCATATAAGCGATAAAGAGAGCCATGTTGAGTTATATCATTATTAGGAGTATCAAGCGTGTCATATAAACTTCTCATTTTAGAAGACAATATGCTTTTACTTCAAACCTTGGAGGATTTTTTATCTGAATATTCGTATGTATGTACGTTAGTTAAAAGTGGAAAAGAGGCTTTAGAAGCATGCTATCAAAATAGTTTTGATTTGTATTTGGTCGATGTCAAAGTTCCTGATATGAATGGTTTTGAGTTTTTGCAGGCATTACGTCATTCTGGTGATAGAACACCCGCTATTTTTATAACTTCATTAAATGATCAAGAAAGTGTGAGAAAAGGGTTTTTAATAGGTGGGGATGATTATATTAAAAAGCCATTTGACTTGCGTGAATTACTTTTGCGGATTAAAGCCATTTTAGCCCGCACAAAAGGCGCTGTGGATGATTGGTTTATCATAGATGCTCAGTATAAATTAAATCTTGCGCGCAAACGTCTTTTTCAAGGTACAACAGAGTTGGATTTAAATCGAAAAGATTTTGAACTGCTCTATTTATTAGTGAAAGACAGAGGAAATGTGGTTACAAAAGAGATGATTTGTAATCATCTTTGGAGTAGCAGTGAAGAGATCAATGAGGGCTCTATTCGTGTTTATATTAACAATCTTAAAAAAAATTTTTGGCAAAGAGAGCATTTTTAAATATTCGAGGAATTGGATATCGCTTTGAGAAGTAGCGATAAGATTTTTTTTTGTTCGTTCTATTCTTATTTCTACTCTAGTGTTGTGTTGTTTTACACTCTTTTGCATACAGCTGTGGGAGTGGATCGAAGAGTGGTGGGTAGCGCTTTTTGTCTTGATTGTTTCTTCTTTTTTAGTAGGATACCTTTTGGTCTCTTATACCTTAGCTTCTTTATTTAAAACCAACCATTTTTTAGACATTTTGCTTAAAGATACCTTGCATGAACTCAATATTCCGCTTTCTGTGATTAACGCTAATCTTCAGATGCTCCAAGCTGATGA
The DNA here is from genome assembly GCA_021206415.1 of Sulfurospirillum sp. GTDB lineage: Bacteria > Campylobacterota > Campylobacteria > Campylobacterales > Sulfurospirillaceae > Sulfurospirillum. The sequence continues at coordinate 5,450 of JAJOKG010000006.1, forward strand.
ACATGATAGTAAGAAATTAAAACGTCTATCTCGCATAGAATTGGCAAGTCATGATCTTTACGAATTGTATAAGGAAGTCGATTATTATATTAAAAAAGAGATTCAAACAGATGTAAAAGAAATTTTTTATTTGGATGAGGTTGTTTCATCTGTGATTGAAAAACAAAAAGAGATGGCAGAAGGTGTTGAGATTATTCATCAGGGTTTACATGTAAAGATTTTTGCTGATAAACATGGGTTGACCAAAGTACTCTCTAATTTACTTCATAATGCGCTTAAATATAATACGAACAAGGCACCTATTACCATTAGCTATAAAGGAACACACCTTTGTATTAAAGATTTAGGTGTGGGGATGAGTGAGGCAGAGCTTTTTTTGGTCTTTAATCGTTACTATCAAGCCGATGCAAATCAAGAAGGGTACGGCATAGGTCTTAGTTTGGTGAAGGCGTATTGTGACGAATTCAAGATTAAAATGCGAATTAATTCTCAAAAAAATTTAGGAACAGAAGTTATTTTAGATATTGTCTATCTCCTGTGTAAAACATGATATAATGAAGCTAAAATCGTCATCAATGGGATGGTACAATGGAAAAAGAAAGTATTTCTCAAGAAGAAAAAGAGAATTTTTTGGTCCATTCGAAACTCTTTTTGCAAGAGTTTGAGTCTGCGTTTATCGTCTATTCTTCGACATTATGGAAAAAATACACCCCTGAAATAGATGATGAAGAAGCGAGAAAATTTGCACATTTAATTTATCAGAGACTGTTTGAATGTGACGATAACATTAAGCTACTTAAAGAAGAACTTTTGAGTGCAATGAACGGCAATGCTCTTAAGGTGGGCTTTTTACTTAGTCGCAGTATGCTCTATATGATTGAAAACTATATTGCCTTTTGCCGAGAGCATCCAGGTGTCTCTTATTTAGAACTTTTGTGTGAATGTATTCAGCGTTTTATTATGGTATGTGAAGAGGAAAACAGACCTCTTTCTTCATCCCCTTGTATTGATTTTTCTCAAAATAATGATGTTTTATTCTCTCACACTAACACGATTCTCGAAGCTTTTCGTACTATGCAACAAAAAGATGAAAAGATTATTTTTTTTAAATCTCTATAAAGGGGTTCCTATTAGCTCAGAAGCAAGTATTGTGAGCATAGAAGATGAAAGTGTAACGTTTCAAGTTGATGCACTGCAAGCCATTGCTATCAAATTAGACAATCACGCCTTTTTGGTTAAAAATGATTATTTTGCAAAACATATGAAAGCAGATGTGCTTGCTTACCATTTTCACAATAATACGGTGACGCTCAACAATTTTACCTATTTACTCAATATGCCAGCATTGCAAAGAGAATCCATTCGAGTTCATCCAGATATTATTGCAACGGTGCATTTACACCAGTTTAATAATCTTCAAACGAGCGGAAGGCTTTATGACCTCTCTATGAATGGTTTGGGGGTTGTCAGTGGTGAAAATAATGGTGTATTTGTTGGTGCAAAAGTGATAATAGATTTTGAGCTTAATGGGATGAGCGCAGATAGGAAAATTGAGATACAAGGTGAAGTAATTAATATTATTGAATACAATGACTCCTATCGCTATTGTATGCGTATTTTTCCTGATCGTTCAATGAGTAAGAAGATTTTAAATTATATTACAGAAAGAGAAAAAGAGATTCTTGAAGAACTTAATGAAGTGCTTCAAGAATATAGTATTTAAGCATCTAATCTTTTGATTACATGCCCCTTGTTTTTTCATTTTATTTTCAATTTTATGACCTAAGGCCGTTAGTAAAAATGTAATAGCAAAATAGACTGCTGCAATAATAAGCCATGTTTCAAATGGTGAAAAGGTATTGGCAACAATTTCGCGTCCAACTTTTGTTAAGTCTGTAATCGAAATAACAGAAACCAATGAAGAATCTTTTACTAATGCAATCATTTCACCTACCAATGTGGGAAGGGCACGTTTAAGTGCTTGAGGCATAATAATATAAATCATGGTTTGAGGGTAATTCATCCCCAATGATTTAGCTGCTTCGTATTGTCCTTTATCGATAGATTGAATAGCACCACGTAAAACTTCTGCGATATATGCTCCAAAGAAAAGACCTAAAGAGATGGCTCCAGCAAAGAAACGTTCAAGTTCAAAAATAGTTGCTATGATAAAATAAAAGATAAAAATTTGCACCAAAAGAGGTGTCCCTCGAATAATAGCGATATAAACGGTTGCAATATCTTTTAAAAATTGGTAGTTTGAAATACGCATAAATGCCAATAAAGAGCCTATCGAAAATGCTAGAATGGCTGCAACTCCTGAAATTTCAAGCGTTACAATCAAGCCTTCAAGTAAAGGACCTATTTGCATAGAGGTTATATGCGCTAGGGTATCATTTTCATAGATACTATCTCCTTCTTGAACTTGAAGGTATGTAGCCTTTTTCGATCTCGACTTCTTTGCTATCATCATAACCATCAATAATAACTTTTGTCCCTTGAATACGTATTTTTCCATCAAGGGGGGCAGTAATTGTGTCAGTTTTTTCATACATAAAATACTTAGGAACACCACTCCACTTCCAAATATAATTCATATTAGAAGCGGCAGTAAAAAGTAAATAGCCTAAGATAATATAAAACGAAACGGCCACGATGTGACCGAATGTTTTATTGTGTAAAAAGTGTTGTTTCTCTTTTGCCACTGTTTACATTACCTTTTTTTGCCAAGCGGTTTCATTAAACCATCTGTCATAGATTTTTTGATACGTTCCATCATTTTTTGATTGATTCAAGAAGTTATTAAGCCAGTTAAGAAAATCAGGATCACCTTTGCGAATAGCGAAGCCTAGAGGCTCATAGGTTAGTTCATCACTTAAATGGACTAAAGCATCTTTGCCCTTTTCAGCGAAAAAAATAGCATTGTAAGGTTTATCGTAAACTAAACCATCTGCATTGCCATTAAGAACTTCTTGTGCTGCATCTGCTTCTGTTTCAAATGTTCTAATTTTTGCTTTTTTGAACATTTTACGTGTTGCAATTTCACCAGTAACTCCAATTTTTGTAACAATAGTGTATTCAGGTTTATCCAAATCACTCCATTTTTTACCCGCATGTTTTTTAGGAGAAAGAATAGTCTGTCCCACACTGATGTAAGGATCAGCAAAGTTGATTTTGAGGTTTCTCTCTTGTGTAATTGTCATACCAGAGATAATAATGTCATATTTGCCTGTTAAAAGTCCTGCAATAATGCCATCCCATGCGGTAGGGACAAGTTGAAGTTTAACCCCCATAGCCTTTGCCATCGCATTTGCGATATCGACATCAAAACCAATGATATTGCCTTGTTTATCTTTCATTTCAAAAGGCATCTAGCCAGGCTCTAAGCCAACGGTTAAAACCCCTTTTTGAACAATACTGTTAAGGGTGGATTTTTGCCAGAGGTTAATATCATCTGCCATAGCGTTAATGCCTAGCATTACGAGAAATGCTACCAAGATTTTTTTCATTACGACTTCTCCTTTGAAGATTTTTAATGTGTTAAGATTTCTTGTAAAAATTTTTGAGCACGTTCTGTTTTTGGATTGGTGAAAAAATCTTCGGGTGTTCCCTCTTCAATAATTTTTCCTTCATCCATAAATACAATACGATTGCTGACTTCTTTAGCAAAGCCCATTTCATGTGTGACACAGACAATAGTATAATTTTCATGTGCTAATTCTCGCATTACATCCAAAACGCCTCCAATCATTTCAGGATCAAGTGCGGAAGTTGGTTCATCAAATAAAATAATTTTAGGTTGCATGGCAAGGGTTCTTGCAATCGCAACACGTTGCTTTTGTCCTCCACTGAGTTCATTAGGATATCCCTCAGCCTTATGGACTAATCCAACACGCTCCAAAAGTTTTAAGGCAAGTTCGTTAGCATCATGTTTGCTGGTTTTTTTTGACCTTACGTTGGGCAATGGTAATATTTTCTAAAATAGTGAGGTGCGGAAAAAGATTGAAGTGCTGAAATACCATTCCTGTTTCAGCACGAACGCTATTAATGTTTATTTTTTTGTTGTATAAATCGTAGCCATCGACACGAATATTACCACTATCAATCTCTTCAAGTTTATTAATACAGCGAATAAGTGTTGATTTTCCACTGCCACTTGGACCGCAGATTACAACAATTTCACCCTCTTTAACAGAAAAGTTGATACCTTTAAGGACATGAAACGTACCATAATATTTATTCAACATTTTCCATATGTACAATTGTTTGATTCATTCAACCTTTCATTCAAAAATTATTACAGTTTTATTTAAAATTTTTCAAAATGTATTTTACAAAAACTCTTATCTATTTTAAGTAAGAAATTTTTCAGGATACCTCATAATTGTAGCAGTTGTATATAAAAGTAAGATAAAGGTTTTGAACACTCTTTTTTAATTGCAAGAGGGAACATTTCCACTGTCGCTGGCAAAGGAACTCAAAAAAATGGTAAAGATTTAAAAAGATCATTTGGATCAGTAATCTCAGGTGCTTTTGGACAAAATATTTTAATAGCCAGCAAAAGTTGGTTATTGTTATAAAAATGTCTCCATTCATTCATTGTATGTTTTTTCCCCATATGATTTCCATCAAATCCACATACAGGTTTAAGAACTTTCGAATAATAAACTTTCCCTCTGACAGTACTTGCTGATAAAGAAGAAGGAAGTACCCACAACGTTATAAAAATAAAGAGGCAATAAACAACTTTTTTCATAGGGAGTGTCAACCTTTTTTTTGAAGATATTATTTAGGTAGTTTTGAAATATAATGCGCTACTGCGTTAATATCTTGATCACGCATTGTTTTGGTTTGTTTTGACATAACCAAAGATGTTCCATGTGCTTTAAACTCACTGTCTCGGTAAAACTGAATACTTTCAACTAAATATGTGACACTTTGACCTGCAATAATGCCACTTTTGCCAAAAGCTTTATTCTTTCCATCTTTTCCATGGCAACCTGCACATTGAGCATAAAGTGCTTTACCATCTTCTGCTGCATTGAGAAAAGAGTAGAAAAGCAGAGAAATTACAAAAGAGATCCAAATGCGCTGCGTCATCGCTAAAACCTCCTAATAATATTAATTTGTCACGAGAATATAATTATAGCACCATCTTTTGATAGGCGTAAGAAAAAATCTTTTAATTGGATAAATTTTCATCCAGCCCTTTTGCAATTTTCTTATTTCATTGTGTTACAATATGTGCTTTATCTTACAAAAATAGGGTTGGATTTCGTGATAAATTATAAATTAAAAGAGTTGGGTGCTGATTTTCTGCTTCTTTTGGTAGCAATTGCATGGGGAAGTACTTTTTTTTGTGGTGCAAGCAGCGGTTAATGAAACACCTGTTTATACCTTTTTGTTTTGGCGCTTTTTTGTAGCAGCCATTTTTATGGTTTTTATTTCATGGAAGCAATTGAAGTATTTCAACAAAGAAGTATTAAAAGCGGGTGTTCTTTTAGGAGCATTTATGTTTATGGGATATGCCTTTCAGACATTCGCACTGACCTATACTTACTCTTCAACAGTAGGTTTTATAACAGGGCTTAATGTCATTGTTGTTCCTTTTATTGCATATATAGTATTTAAACATAAAGCTTCTATTTTTTCTTTATTAGGAGCGATGATTGCTGCAATTGGACTTTTATTTTTTTAACACTGAACAGTGAGATTGGTTTTGGTTTAGGAGAAGGGTATGCGTTTATTTGTGCCATTATGTTTGCGTTACATATAGTCTTTACGGGATATTATTCCACGAAACACAATGTTTACTTATTGGTTTGTATTCAATTTGCAACGGTGGCTGTTGGCTCTTTAGTAGGAGGTTTTATTTTAGAAGGAACATTAACACCTCCTCATGTGGATACGTTATTTATTAATTCGATTGTTATTACAGTTTTATTTGCAACCATTTTTGCTTTTTGGGTACAAACAGCGATGCAGCGCTTTACAACGGCAGCTAAAACAGCCATTATTTTCACCATGGAGCCTGTAAGTGCAGGATTATTTGGGTATTGGTTTGCGAATGAAATTTTAACACCTTCTCAAGTGGGTGGCGCAATGCTTATTTTAAGTGGTATGTTAATCGCCGAATTGGGTAGTTATTTTTTAGAGCGTTATCGAACGAAGCAACGCTCTCTTTAGTTAGGTGCGCGCCATTTTGAGTAAAGAAATTGAATGAAAAAGCTAATACTTCCCACCATAATAATAGATGCTCCTGCACTAAGATTAAAAAAAGAGGAGAGTATTAAGCCTATTGCACAAAAAAGAACAGAAAGAAAAGAAGAGATGAGCATCATACTTCCCATGGAATTGGTCATTTTTTCTGCGATATAAGGAGGAATGGTGAGTAAGGCAATGACCAAAATAAGTCCCACCGCACGGATAATAATTACCACACCCAAAGCCGTCATCAACACCAACCCAAAATAGAGCAAGGTAACATTGACACCTCTGAGTTTAGCAAATTGTGCATCAAAACTCATCGCTAAAAGTTGTTTGTAAAAGAGTAACGCAAAGGCTAACACCAAAGCAAACACACCACTCATGCCATAAAGATCTTCGTTTGAAACTGATAAAATCGCACCAAAAAGATAACTCATTAAATCCACATTATACCCAGGTGTTAGATCCGTCATAATAATACCCAGTGCCATACCAAACGCCCAAATCACTCCGATAAGTGAGTCAATACGTGTGCTGTTTTGATGTGTAATATAGGCAATAAGTAGCCCTAGAAACAGTGCAAAAAGAGAAGCGCCCAGCATGGGGGCAATACCGAAATAAAGAGCAAGCCCAATCCCGCCATACGAGCCGTGTGCAATACCACCTGCAATAAAAACCATACGGTTAATGACAATCAGCGTTCCAATAACACCACAAATAACACTCACTAACACAGAAGCAAACAAGGCGTTTTGCATAAAATCAAATGAGAATAAATCTATCATAAAAGCTCTTTGTGAAGATGGTTGCAACGGCGTGCACAGATAAGTTCTACGGGACAAATATGCTCTTTAGGGTTTTGAGCTAGTGTAAACGATTCCTCTTTTGAAACATCATGAAGATAGAGTGTTTTATTCACATGCGCTACTTTGGTCGCATAATTGAGTGCCACGTTGACATCGTGACTTACAATCACAATACCCACCGTTTTATTAAGAGTTTTTAGCAGTTGAAACATACTCATTTGCCCTGCAGTATCAATACTCGCCGTAGGTTCATCTAGGAAGATAATTTTGGCATCACACGCTAAAGCACGGGCAATAAAAACACGTTGGCGCTGTCCGCCGGATAGGGCATTAATCTTTTGGTTTTCAAAGCCTTTCATTCCCACTGTCTCTAACATTTCATAGGCAATAGCATAATCCTCTTTGGAATAGGGTGCGAAAAATTTGGATTTGGAGAGTCTTCCCATTAAAACAACATCTAAAACTTTAATGGGAAAGTCTTTATTGGCAATGGTATCTTGTGGGACATAAGCAATTTCATGGCTTACATGTAAAGGGTTTTTCCCAAAAAGAAGCACTTCTCCATGCAAGGGTTTGAGTAATCCTATCATTATTTTTAAGAGGGTACTTTTGCCCCCGCCATTAGGTCCAATAATGGCTAAAAAGTCTTTAGAGTTGTACTGAAGGGTGATATCCTCCAGTACAGATGCGCCATCGTAGCTAAAAAAAAGGTTGTTGATTTCGATATCGTTTTGCATAAAGCGATTATATCATTTTAGTTCTGATTCGAAGATTTCAGCCACACTAAGCATATTCTCACGCCATTCGTAGGCAAGAGGGTTGATGGTTAAGACTTTGCCATTGATTTGGGTTGCAATAGTTTGTGCGCTTTTTTGTGAGAATTGAGGAGAGACAAAAATGACTTTAACATTCTCCTCTTTTGCCTCTTCAATGATTTTTGCCAACTCTTTAGGTTTAGGCTCTTTCCCACTCACTTCAATGGCAATCTGCTCTAAATTGTAGCGTTTAGCGAAGTAGCCAAAAGAGGGGTGAAAAATAATAAATTTTCGATTTTTAACATTCGATAGCTTGTTTTGGATAGTTGCATCGAGCGTATCCAAAGAGGCATTAAATGCTTCATAATTCTTTGTCAATGCTTTTACATGTAAAGGGTAGAGTTTGACGAGGGCATCATAAATATTTTTAGCTTGAATTTTTACAGAAATAGGATCAAGCCAGACATGTGGATCAGGTGTACCGTGTTCATCGTGTTGATGAGCTTTTTCTTCATGGTGGTGCTCTGCCATAGGAATTTTTTCAAGTCCTTGGATGGTATCGACGATAAGCAGTTTGGGATGAGTGCTTTTAAATTTAGGAAGCCATGCTTTTTCAAATCCATCTCCAATGCTGAAGTAGGCGTCTGAGTTGGCTAACTCTTTCATTTGTGAAGGTTTTGGCTCATAGGTGTGAGGGCTTGAACCGGGGCTTACCATAACATTTACATGTAAAAGCTCTTTTGCGATTTGTTCGACAAAATACTTCTGAGGTACAATGCTCACCGTAACAGTTGGTTTAGCATACAAAAAGGTGCTAAAAAGTAGTGTAAAAAGTAACAAAACACGTTTCATAAAATCTCCTTTGCGACTAAGTTGCATAAAATACGCAGAATCTTAATCAAATGCAACTTAGTTGTGACTTAATAAAAAAATTGGATACCATTCACGACAATTTACATGTAAAGAGTGGGTGATGAACGAACAGATAAAAGCATTGTGTTGTAAATATGACATTAAAATTTACAACCGCACGTTTTTCAATTTTTAATGGTGCTTAAAGCGGCAACACAGCCCATGAATTATGAGCAAATTAAAGAAAAAATGGACAGTGCTATGGATAAAGCGACCTTTTATCGCAATATTGCACTTTTTGAAGAAGCAGGAATGGTACATAAATTTGAAGGCGATGATCGCAAGTGGTATTTTGAGCTTTCAGGCAAAACCCATGCGCATTTTATTTGTGAACAGTGTCATAGAATTATCTGTATGGATGTGGATTTTGGTGAGGTAGAAGGTGAAGTGAAAAGCATTGTGCTTAAAGGCATTTGCAAGGCGTGTCAATCATGAAATGGTTTTTACATGTCAGTATCGCATTGCTTCTTTTTATCTTGAGTGGCTGTGCTGTTAAAAAAGAGATTACACGTTCAGAAGCGTATGTCATTACCATTAAAAATAAAACAAATCGCACTCTCCGATACAGTTTTATCAATCACGGAAATGCTTACGATAGCGTGCAAATTTCTCAGCAGGAAATCTTTTATTTCATTTAGAAGTGATGGGAAATTATGTCTGTATGGATGGAAAGTGTTTAGATCGGTTAGCTTTTAACCAGAATTTTTTTCAAGCGGAACATTATGCTGAACTCATGCAAGACATTATGGCGCAAAAGCCAATTTATGATGGTAAGTTTTTGCGTCAAACACCTCAGGGCTTTGAACAAGAGTTGACTTTTGAAACGAGCCATATTCTTTACAAAGTTGAAAATGCACACTCTAGTTTTAAAGATATTCAAAACGGTATTTTGATTCGACTCAAACGACTACCCTAAAAGGAAAAATAATGAAATATGTTGGGGCACACGTGAGTGCCAGTGGAGGGGTATTTAATGCTCCTATAAATGCAGCGAAAATTGGGGCAAAAGCCTTTGCTCTCTTTACGAAAAATCAACGCCAATGGGAAGGAAAATCGCTTACAAAAGAAGATATTGAGCGCTTTAAAGTTGAATTGGAAAAAGCAGAAATTCTTCCCAAACACGTTTTAGCGCACGATAGTTATTTGATTAATTTAGGGCATCCAGAAGCAGAAGCACGGCAAAAGTCTTTAAACGCTTTTATCGATGAGGTGAAGCGCTGTGAGGCGTTAGGGCTTGATAAGTTGAACTTTCATCCAGGAAGCCATCTAAAGCAAATCAGTGAAGAGGCGTGTTTGGAGCTGATTAGTGCTTCGATGAACGAAGTGTTACGCAAAACCAGTGGTGTGACACTCGTTGTTGAAAATACTGCAGGACAAGGAAGCAATTTAGGTTACAAAATGGAACACCTTAGTTATTTGATGGAAAACGCTATCGATAAAGAGCGGGTGGGTGTTTGCATTGACACGTGTCATCTTTTTACCTCAGGGTATGACTTTAGAACAGAAGAAACCTATGGGCAAACGATGCATAAATTTGATACAATCGTGGGCTTTAAGTACCTCAAAGGAATGCATCTTAACGATTCTAAGCCTGATTTGGGCTCACATGTGGACAGACACGACTCTTTAGGCAAAGGGAAGCTAGGACTAGCGCCTTTTAAATTGATCATGAATGATGCTCGCATGGATGATATCCCTTTAATACTTGAAACGATAGACGAATCTATTTGGGCAGAAGAGATCGCACTTCTTTATAGCCTAATTGACTAATTTTTTAAGGAAACTGAATGAAACAAACCTTCAAAGTCGCTACGTTACTAAGTCTTGGTACCGCAACCCTTTTAGCTTCAGGCTATAGAATTCCTGAGCAATCTTTAAATTCTGTCGCAATGAGTGCGGCATACGTCGCCAGTGCCAATGGGGCTGATGCGAGTTATTACAACCCTGCCAATATGGCATTTATGGCGGAGGGTGGTTATATTGAAACCTCATTAACGTATATTAATCTCCCTAAAGTGGACTATACCGCTTCTGGTGGAACTCCTGTTGGAAACAGTAGTGGTGATTCCAAAGAGGAAAACTTTTTACTCCCCAATTTACATTATGTCTCACCAATGGTAGGAAATTGGCGTTATGGTCTCTCTATTGTAGCCCCTGCGGGTCTTTCAAAGCGTTGGGATGAGAGCTATCAGATGCAAACGTCTGAGGAGTTCACCTTAAAAGTTGTGGAGATCAATCCTACGGCAAGTTATAAAGTCAATGACCAGTTAGCTTTGGGCTTTGGTTTGCGTGGGGTTTATACAACGGGTGTGATTAAGGTTCAAAGTGCTGGAGCTTATACAAATGATATGGAAGCAGATTCTATTGATTTTGGGTATAACCTAGCTCTTAGTTATAAACCGATTGAAGATTTAACTTTAGCAGCAACGTATCGTTCTAAAGTCAATCTTACAGTGGATGGCGATGCGAAAACAACTTTAGGTGCAGGAGGCACGTCTTTTAATGGGGATGTAAAAACAACGATTCCTTTGCCTGCTTCTTTAGCTTTAGCCGCAGCGTATACAATGGACAAAACAACGCTTGAATTTGTATTTGAGCGTACCTATTGGTCAAGCTATAAAGAGTTAGATTTTGACTTTGACAATGGTGTGGTTGAAGCGGGTCCATTGGGACAACCTAAAGCTAAAAATTGGAAAGATGTGAACGCCTATCGTATCGGGTTAAGTCACCAATACAGTGATGCGCTGAAACTGATGGCAGGTTTTGCAATTGATAAAACCCCTGTTCCTAGCAGTACCATGGGCTTTGAGCTTCCTGATTCGGATGCGAAAATTTACTCTGCGGGTTTTGAGTATGCCTTAAGTAAGCAGATGAAAATGGGCTTAGCGTATCTGTACAGTGACAAAGAAGATAGGAGTGTGACTAACTCAGCAGGGGTTAATGGCAAATTTAGTGATTCAGCCGCACATCTTGTCACGGCATCTCTTAAATATAAGTTTTAGATATGCTCAGTTATCCGTATCAAAATTTTTATGAGGTGATGTGTGCGAATGCAAAAAACGCACCTCGAAAAACGGCTATTTTTATGGATGATAGAAAGATAAGTTATGCCAAACTCAAAGATTCGATTGATACGTTTGCGCACTTTTTAAAGCAAAGCAACATTCAAAAAGGTGACAAAGTTGCCATGATTGTAGGGAACTGTGAAGCGTTTGTGGTGGCGTTGTATGCTATCACTAAACTAGGCGCTATTGCCGTTCCTCTCAATACCTTCTTAAAAGAAGAGGAGTTTGAGTACATCTTAAATGACTGCGATGCCAAAATGCTTGTAAGCTCCTATGCTTTTGCTAAAGAGACAAAACCTTTGTTAGAGCGCACTAAAATTGAGCGTATTATTTGGATAGAAGCGCCTTTGGATGAAAATGAGGAACGTTTCGAGACAATTTTAGCGACAACGCTTAGGGATGTAGAAGAAGCGTGTGAGGCTAAGCTTGATGATACCGCCTGTATCGTCTATACTTCAGGAACAACAGGTAAACCTAAAGGGGCGATGCTAAGCTACCGTAATCTCTTTTCAAATGCCATCAGTGGAGCAGAATCTTTTAAAGTTACATGTAACGATAGGTTTATTGTTTTTCTACCGATGTTTCACAGCTTTACACTCTCCATTATGGTGCTTTTACCGATGTTTACCTGTTCTAGCATTGTCATTGTGCGCTCTGTTTTTCCTTTTGCCAATGTACTCAAACAAACATTGCTAAAACGTGTCACCATTTTTCTAGGCGTTCCTACACTCTACAATGCCTTGTTGAAGGCAAAAATTCCATGGTATTTTATGTGGTTTAACAAAGTACGCATTTTTATCTCAGGCAGTGCGCCATTAAGTGAACAAGCACTCAATGATTTTGGTGCCAAATTTAAAAAAGCCAAACTCTTAGAGGGATATGGTTTAAGCGAGTGTTCACCTGCGGTGTGTGTAAACCGACTGGATCATCAAAAACCGCTCTCCGTTGGACTGCCTCTTCCTAGCTATGAGATTAAGATAGTGGATGAAGAACGAATGGAAGTCGCCACAGGTGAGGTGGGTGAGATTATGGTGAAGGGTGATTGTGTGATGCAAGGCTATCTTAATCATCCTGATGCGACGGATGAGACGATTAGCAATGGTTGGTTGCTAACAGGTGATTTGGGCAAGAAGGATAAGGATGGGTTTATTTATATTGTCGATCGTAAGAAAGATTTGATTATCTCTAAAGGGATTAATATTTATCCCAGAGAAATCGAAGAGGTGATTTACAAATACGAAGGTGTAGACGCCGTAGCAGTTATTGGACTTAAAGATAAGCAGACCAAAGATGAAGAAGTCCTCGCGTTTATTCAACCTAAAGAGGATATTCAATTAAATGAAATGGAACTACGAGCGTATTTAAAACACCACCTCGCAAACTTCAAATTACCCAAACACATTTACTTTGTAGAAGAGCTACCTAAAAATGCAACAGGAAAGGTTCTAAAGCGAGTCTTAAAAGAACAGGTGGAAACAGGGGCACTTTTGCGTAAAAAAGAGAGATTAACTTAATAACCAAAGGGTTATTTTATTATCATCTTGTCATCATATAAGCCCCAAAGCGTATGATTGTATGATTTAGTGGGATGAAAGGGTGTGTATTGAAGTATTTGGTAGATTTTTTAGAGTGTAAAAATGTTCAAAAATGTCATATTTATGAGCAGTTAAAGTGTTCGCTTGAAGAAGCAAAGCTCTTGCAACTTATGACCAAAGAATATGTGCAAGGCTCGGTTGATTTGGATATTTCAGAAATACTGATTAAACTCTTTGGAAATAAAAATTATGCACATTTACACCAACTTGTTTTAGTGAAAGAATTAATTGAGCAAGGATGGATTGTTCAGAATAATTTTTTAAATTCTAAGATTATGGATGTTTCGCAATTAGAGCTTTTAAACAGTAGTGTCACACTGAGTTCCGCATTTCTAAAACTCCTTGAGGAAGGAACACTTGAGGTCGTGTTACCAGATGTGCACCTTATGAGGATCATCTTGAATATTTAAAGGATCAGTTTTTTCGTATTGAACTCTACCAAAAGCTGAGTCAAACCAAATACAATGCTACCGAAAATTCACCAAGTATTGGGCGACTTAAAAATAAACTTGAACTTTTAGAGAGTCGTATTAGTGAGCGTATAAAAGTAACACAAAATGAGATTATCGTTGAAAGTATTTTTAAAGAGAATGAACTAAGCCCTAAGGAACAACTTATTTTCTTAGCCCTTCTTAAAGAGGAATATGCAGGAGAGTTTGAGAGTTTGCGGGATATGAATACGCTCATTAATCTCATCAGTTTGGATGATTATGAAAAGATTAAAAACCGCTCGTTACTCGAGGAGGGCTCAAAACTCATTGAAAATCTCATTATTGATTATGATGAAATGCTCAGCACCTTTGGAGGTGTGACACGTAGTTTTTTTATTGCTGAAGAGATTTTGCAAAAAATTATGCACCCTAACAAAGAGAAGAAAAATAAAAAAATTAAACTTGATATGCTGATTGGTGAGCAAGAGCTTTTTGAGCTGATTGACCCTAAAACAACGCTAGAGGATGTTATTTTACACCCTAAAACCAAAGAGGTTTTGGATAATTTACTCAAACAGATTGATAAAAATGTGGTGAAACTGCTTAGAGAGTGGGGCATCAAAGAGAGACGTAGCGGGATTGATGCGAAGATTATTCTCTACGGACCTCCGGGTACTGGTAAAACCATGACGGCTCTTTCTTTAGCCAAGTCTATGAAAAAAAGAGTACTTAGTTTTGATTGTTCTAAGATTCTCTCAAAATACGTGGGGGAGAGTGAAAAAAATGTACGCAATATTTTTGACACCTACAAAGAGTTGTGCAAAAAAACCAAAAGTGAACCCCTTTTATTGCTCAATGAAGCTGACCAGTTTTTAAGTGCTCGCTCAACCGAGAGTGGAGCAAGTGCTGATAAAATGCACAACCAAATGCAAAATATCTTTTTAGAGCAGATTGAGCGGTTTGATGGACTACTTATTGCAACCACCAATCTTTTAGAGACGATTGATCCAGCATTTTCAAGACGCTTTGATTATAAGATTGCCTTTGAAAAAGCCTGACTTTTACTCAGCGTTTGGAAATTTTGGAAAAAGCTTTTACCTCAAAATGCACGTTATGAAGAGGGGCTTGATATTGAGCGCTTAGCGTCCTATCCGCTCACAGGTGGGCAGATTAAGGTAGTGCTTAAAAATACAGCTCTTAAAGTAGCCACCAAAGAGGAGCCTTTGTTTACCTTTGAGGATTTTAAACTATCGATTGACCGTGAAACCAAAGGCGCTTTTGGTGATACGAAGCCCGTTGGCTTTATGAAATAAAGGCAGACAAGCCTTTTTGAGCACTTTTACATGTAAAGAGTGTTCAGATGGATTTGTGGTAAAAAAAGTAAAGGAATTGCAGATGACCCCTTTGTCGCACATGGATTTTTCACATCCTTATTTTGGAGCCTTTTTTCTACTCGTTTTTTGTGCGGTTGTCTTTTATGGCATCACGGTGTTAGCACGAACAGTGAGTCGAAAGATGGCACGTTTGGATACGGAGAAGCTCAAACTCACCATTTATGAGTGTGGCCCAGAAGTAACCAAACAGCCCAACAAAATCTCCGCACACTTCTATTTGTTTGCGGTGTTGTTTATTTTGTTTGATGTGGAAATTATTTTTATGTTCCCGTGGGCGGTGAACTTTAGAGTGCTTGGAATGTTTGGGTTTGTTGAGATGATTTTATTTGTTTTGATTTTAAGCATAGGATTTGCCTACGCATGGAGAAAAGGAGCGCTTGAATGGCACAGCATAAAATAAATTACCTTCAAGAAGCAGGACTGCCTGTTGCTTTGACCACGGTGGATAAGCTCGTTCAGTGGGGCAGAAGTAACTCGCTTTGGCCACTGACCTATGGACTGGCTTGTTGTGCGATTGAGATGATGGCAACGGGTGCGAGTCGTTATGACTTTGACCGCTTTGGAACGATTTTTAGAGCCAGCCCTAGACAAGCCGATGTGATTGTGATTGCAGGAACATTGACCAAAAAACATGCCCCTTTTATGCGTCGTTTGTACGACCAGATGCCTGATCCAAAATGGGTGATTAGCATGGGCAGTTGTGCCAATACGGGTGGTATGTTTAATACCTATGCCACGGTGCAAGGTGCGGATAGAATCGTGCCTGTGGATATTTACCTTCCAGGGTGTGCACCTCGTCCTGAAACCCTTCAATATGCCCTGATGCTTTTACAAAAGAAGATTAGAACCGAGAAAGCCTCTCGTAAACTTGCACCTAAAAGGTTGGTATGATGAGAGTTTACAGCGATAAAAAAAACGTACAAAAAAAAGCTTACTACAACGACCGTTATTTTGTAGCTCCAGAAATTCCCAAAGAAGCGGTGGAGAGTGATGAGGTGTTTGCCAAAGACCTTGCCATGATGCAAAAGAAGTTTTCCATTCAAGAGGCGTATATTCAAAGAGGTCAATTGGTGATTTACATTGAGCCCAAAGAGAATGTTGCTCTCTTGCGTTATTTAAAAGAGGAACTCTCCTACAATTTTTTAAGTGAGCACAGTGCGATTGATTGGTTGGCTAAAAGCGGGGAGTTTGAAATTTTTTACCAACTCCTCTCCACCAGCAAACGTAAACGTCTTCGTGTAAAGTGTTTTATCCAAGAGAAAGCGACCCTTCAAAGTGTCAGTAGCATTTATAAAAGTGCGGATTGGGCAGAGCGTGAAATGTACGATATGTTTGGTGTCATCATTAGCGGACATCCGTATATGAAACGTCTTTTGATGCCAGATGATTGGTATGACCATCCGCTTCGCAAAACCTATCCGCTTCAAGGTGACGAGGTTGCGCAGTGGTACGAGATTGATAAAATTTTTGGTAAAGAGTACCGTGAAGTGATTGGGCCAGAAGAGCGAGACAGTGCTCGTGTGGATGTGAACGATACGTATCGTTTTGCGCATCTTCACCATGAAGTCCCTTTTGGTGCAGAACCTAGCAGTGAAAAAACGCATACCGATTATCAAGAAGAGGGTGGCGTGTTTATTGTGAAAAAACTGAAAAAAGAAGATGCGAAAATCGTGAAAGAGAGACCTTAATCATGCAAAAAGTCAATCGTCTAAAACCTTTCTTTGAGAACATCGCTTTTGAGCGTGAAGATAACCATATGATTCTCAATTTTGGGCCTCAACACCCCAGCTCTCACGGACAATTACGCTTGATTTTAGAGCTCGATGGCGAGAAGGTTAGCAAAGCAACTCCTGATATTGGCTATTTGCACCGTGGAATGGAGAAGATGGCTGAAAATATGATTTACAATGAGTTCTTGCCGACCACTGATAGGATGGATTATATTGCCGCTAGTTCAAACAACTACGGTTTTGCCTTAGCGGTTGAGAAGCTCATAGGTCTTGAAGTACCTAGACGTGCAAAAGTGATTCGTATGCTTTTATTGGAGCTAAATCGCATTACCTCGCACCTTTTTTTGGTTAGCAACCCATGCGCTTGATGTTGGGGCGATGACCATCTTTTTATACACCTTTCGAGAGAGGGAGTATGCGCTGGATTTGATTGAGGATTATTGTGGAGCAAGACTGACACACTCTTCGGTTCGTATTGGTGGCGTGCCTTTGGATTTACCCAAAGGGTGGTTGGAAAATCTCAATCGTTATATTAACCGTTTACCCCATGATATTGCCGATTATGAAGCATTGTTGGATGAGAACCGTATTTGGAAGATGCGTTTGGAAGGTGTGGGTGTGGTTACGCCTGAGCAGGCGCAAAGTTGGGGTTGTTCGGGCCCGATGTTAAGAGGCAGTGGCATTGCGTGGGATATTCGTAAAGAAGAGCCGTATGAACTCTACGATGAGGTCGAGTTTGATGTGCCTGTGAGTACGACCTGTGATAGTTATGGACGCTATAAATTGCATATGGAAGAGATGAAACAGAGCATTCGCATTTTAAAGCAACTTATTCCGATGTATGAAGAGACAAGCCCTGAAATTATGGCGCACGCGCCACAGTATATCAGTGCTCCTAAAGAGCAGATTATGACGCAAAATTATGCTTTGATGCAACATTTTGTCCTCGTGACACAAGGCATGCGCCCGCCTGTGGGTGAAGTCTATGTGCCAACTGAGTCGCCTAAAGGTGAGTTAGGATTTTACATTAACTCACAAGGTGATCCTTATCCTTACCGTTTGAAACTCAGAACCCCTAGCTTTTTTCACACCGCTTTCTTGCAGGAGTTATTGGTGGGTGAGTATTTGGCGGACGTGGTGGCGATTATTGGAAATGCGAACATCGTCTTTGGCGAAATTGACAGATAAGGAGAGGGCATGCAACGCTATGATTTACGACATTTAAAAGATGATTTTTACGGACGTATGCTTGAAATTATTGAGGAGAGCGCTTTGGGTGAAGTCTCTATTTTTATGTTTGAAATAGGCGATTTTTCTCCTGTTCAAAAAAGCGCTGATGTCATTAAAGAAGCGGGATGGACGCTGATGAACTCTCTTAAATTCAACGAAGCAGATTGGACGATTGTGGTTAAAAAAGTAAAAAGTGAAGTAGCATAATGGAAAAGAAACAGTTTATACACGCCCTGCAACAAGCTAAAAAAGAGGCTTTTGCTTTTACATGTAACGATTTTGATGTGATTATCTCCGTGGGTGTTTTGCCCTCACGCCATGATGAAGCACTGCTTCACGCTCTTCAAAACAGCGATGCCAAATTGGTCTATCTGTTTAGCATGGAAGAGGCTTCACTGGTTGAGAAAAGTGCTTTTTTTAGCCGTTATGAAGTGGGCTCGGAAGAGGGTGTTTTTGCGCTTTTAGCCAAAAGTTTTCTTTTACATGTAAAGATGCCTCACATGATTGAAACGTACTTTGAAGAGCTGGATGAGGGCTACTTGAGTGCGGAGAGCAACGTGGGTGAAGAGGAGATTGAGGTGATTGAAGCTTTGTACCAAGAAGCGAATAAGGTATTACTTCTTTTAGGAGACGATATTCTCTCTCATCCAAGAGCTTCTCATATTGCCAAACTCGCAGGACTGATCGCCCGTTATGGAAAAGCTCATGTGATGGTTGTGGGTGCAACAGAAGCAGATGTGAGCCTCAATGATAGTTTAGAGATGATGGATGAGGTTGCGGATATTAAGAGTTTTGATGGGGTTGTGGTCTATGAATGTCCTTTGAAGGCGGGTGAAAAAGAGGGCGTATTGATTGGATCATCCCAGTTTCAAATGGCAGCGAAAGTCAAAGAAAATGAAAGCATTGGCGTGAAAATAGGCGAAGAAGTGCATGCCTGCACCTTTGTGAAAGATGAAACGCTCAAAGGGGTGATTGGATTGATGCCCTGTGCGAAACTCAGTGGGGCGTATCCCTACCATGTTGTCAAAATAGTGAAGTGAGGCTGTCATGAACGATATTACAATAACGATTGATGGAAAAGCGTGTCTTGCCAAAGAGGGCGAATACGTTTTAGGCGTTGCACGTAGAAATAACATTTTTATCCCAGCACTCTGTTATGTGACCAACTGCTCACCTACGCTAGCGTGTCGTTTGTGTTTGGTGGATATTGATGGTAAGCGGGCATATAGCTGTAATGCCAGAGCCAAAGAGGGGATGAATGTCATCACCAAAAGTGAAGAGATTGAAAAAGAGCGCCGTGCGATTATGGAGATTTATGATGTGAATCATCCTTTGGAGTGTGGCGTGTGCGACCAAAGTGGCGAGTGTGAGCTTCAAAACTACACCTTGCACATGGGCGTGGATGCGCAACATCACTGCATCGCAGACACGCACCGTCCAACCAAACAGTGGGGTCGCATTCATTATGATGCCTCTTTGTGTATTGTCTGTGAGCGCTGTGTGACTGTCTGTAAAGACATGATAGGCGAATCTGCCCTTAAAACCGTTCCTCGAGGTGGTGCAGAGCTGGATAAAGCATGGAAAGATAAAACCGAAAAAGATGCCTATGCCATGTGGAATAAGCTTCAAAAGTCGATTATTGGCATTGCCAGTGGGGCGGAGAGTTTGGATTGTACGCAGTGTGGTGAGTGTACGGCGGTGTGTCCTGTGGGTGCGCTGGTAGGTTCAGACTTTCAGTACAGTTCCAATGCGTGGGAGCTGAAAAAAATCCCCGCTTCCAATCCTCATAGCAGTGATTGTTCCCTTCTTTTTTACGATGTCAAACAGACTAGCATCAGCAATCCAGAGCCAAAAATTTACCGTGTGAGCAGTGAGCATAACTACGCACCGCTTCATGCTGCCGCACGCTATGGCTTTGACTTTCAAAATGAGGTTACATGTAAAGATGAAAAAGCTTTTGAAACGGTTGTGGAGAGCTTAAAAACAAAGGTCGATACGATTGCATTTGAGAGTTACATTACCAATGAAGAAGCACTCATTTTACAAAAGCTCAAAGAAAAGTATGGCTATAAACTCATCAATCCTGAGGCAAAACGATACCAAGAATTTCTTAAACACTATGCTAGTACCTCAGGAAAAAGCCTTTACAGCGGTGATTTGGAGCGTGTTCGTTCCAGCAATTTTGTCGTGAGTTTCGCAAGTGCCATCAAAACCGATAGCCCTAATGCGGGTTATGCGATGAACAATGCGATAGGCATGAACAAAGGAGCAGGGCTTTACTTTCACCCGATTGCTGATCCTGTGGTTTCAGCGTATTCGAAAAACCTTCTTTCCATTACACACAAAGTAGGTGCTGAAGAGGCGATTGCGTACTTTCTTTTAGACCTTTTTGGCGATAAAGAGGCAATGCCAAAAGCACTGATAGATTACTTAGCAACGTTTCATACCATCGAGAAAAAAACCATTCAAGAAAACATTAAAGAAGATGTCAAAGAGATGGTGAAAGATGAGGAGAGCGGTGAAGAAAAAGAGGTCATCACCAGTGTCAGCAAAGTGGTCGAAAAAGAGATAGAAGTTGATACCAATGCTTTAGTTTCACTCATAGGCGCTGAGGAGGATGTGAGTGATAAAATCACGAAACTGCTTGATAAAAAAGATAGTTTTAGCCTGATGGTGGGAGAAGATGTTTATGCCCATCCACGAGCGAAAAACATTGCTAAGCTTTTAGGCTTAATAGAGCGCTTTACCCCGTTTAACATAGTTATTATTCCTTCACGAACCAACACCTTAGGCGTTTCACTCATCTGTGATTTGGATGAAGAAAAAGGCAACTACATCCTAGGTTATAACACCAAAGGGGATGTCACACTAAGCGCTTTGGGCAAAGGGGATTTGGCGATGCCCGCGCTCAATCAGCAAGAGGGAACATTCACTTCTATGAATAAGCGAGTGGTTCCTACTAATGCCGCTCTTCCTTTTAAAGGCTATTATCTCAATGATATTGCCAACGCATTAGGACTTGAGACGGAGTGGACGATTGATTACACGCCTCTTTTACCTGCTCAAAAAGGGTTTAAAGCCCAAAAATTTGATGACCTTCCAAATCAGTATGAAAACGATGGAAGAGAAAATCGAGGCTATCTTTTAGAGACACAAGAGCTTACATGTAACGATGAAGTTGAGCCACTTGAGAGCTTTACATGTAAAGAGGGGGATATGGTTTATCTTGCCAATCCAGTCCACCAATTTAGTGCCTTTACCAACAAAGCGCATCAACTCAATGAAGCGGGTGCTTTATATGTCTCCAAAGATTTCTTAGAGGCTAAAAATCTTAAAAGTGGCGATATGGTCACTCTTGAAAACGATGCGGGAGCGAAGCTGGTCATTGCGCTCAAAGAGGAGCCAATGATAGGGGGAATGATTCCTTATTTGCCAGATTTTGATACTAAAATCGATGTCACACCGTTTTTTAAAGAGGGGTATCGTTTTGCGAGTGTAACAATGAAAGGAGTTGCGCATGTTTGAAACAGCAGTCATTGTTGAAACCGTGGTAAAAGCGGTCATTGTTGTCGCAGTGGTAGCGGCGATGGCAGGTTTTGCAACGTTCATTGAACGTAAGGTTTTGGCGTTTATGCAACGACGCCTTGGCCCGATGCATGTGGGACCCTATGGTTTGTTACAACTTGCCGCCGATGGGATTAAGCTTTTTACCAAAGAGGATATTATTCCTCAAAATGCCATCAAGCCTATTTTTATGATAGCGCCTGTTGTGGCAGCAACCAGTGCGTTTGTCGCTATGGCAGCCGTACCCTATTTTCCTGAGTTTACCCTGTTTGGTTACACCATTCATCCCATTATCTCCGACATTAACGTAGCCCTTCTTTACGTGATGGGTGTCGCATCAGTGGGCATTTATGGGCCGTTGTTAGCGGGTATGAGCAGTGCCAATAAATGGTCACTCCTAGGAGCAGCTCGTGCGGTAGTGCAGATGCTCTCCTTTGAAGTGGTTTCAGGACTTTCGATTTTAGCGCCTATTATGCTGATTGGTTCTCTCTCTTTGATTGATATTAACGACTATCAAAGTGGGGGCATTAGCAACTGGCTCATTTGGAAACAACCTTTAGCCTTTGTTTTATTTGCCATTGCAGGTTTTATGGAGACCAATCGTGCCCCGTTTGATACGGTTGAATTTGAAGCTGAGGTGGTTGCGGGGTATGCGACGGAGTATTCAGGTATGCGTTGGGGTCTCTTTTTTATTGGCGAATATGCCAATATGATTACCATTTCGGTACTCGTGAGCATCATTTTTATGGGCGGATATGCTCCTTTAGGATTTATTCCAGGGGCGGTGATGATGCTCTTAAAAGTCTCTTTTTGGATTTTCTTATTTTTATGGGTCAGAGCGGCATGGCCACACGTCAGACCTGATCAGTTAATGTGGGTCTGTTGGAAAGTGATGATGCCTCTTGCTGTGGTCAATATTTTGATCACGGGCTTTGTGCTGATTTAGGAGGCTTAGATGACACTCAATGATTTTAAAAAACGCGATTGTAGCGGGGATTATATCTTTTTCGAGGGTGAGAAAAAGAGTGAAAATGGCTGGGAAGCTTTTCAAAGAGTGATGAAGCGAACCCTTAAAGGTGAGTTGTTTGTTGGACTTTGGGTGGTGCTTCGTGAGATGATACGCTTTGATATTCACACCCTCAAATATCCTGCTGAAAAGATGGAAATGGGACCGAGGTACCGTGCGATTCATCGTTTGCTTCGCTTGTTTGAAAGCGGAAGCGAGCGTTGCATCGGGTGTGGCTTGTGCGAGAAGATTTGTATTGCAAAGTGTATTCGCATGGAGACACGCATTGATGAGAAGAGTCGCAAAGAGGTGAGCGAGTATAGCATTAACTTTGGGCGTTGTATCTTTTGTGGGTATTGTGCAGAAGTGTGCCCAGAGCTTGCCATTGTTCATGGCGTAGAGTATGAAAACGCCAGTGAACAGCGGGCTCATTTTGGACTCAAAGAGGATATGCTCACCCCTCTTGATACCTTTAGAGCCAAAGAGCAAAAAGAGTTTTCAGGTTTTGGTGCTTTAAGCGACCATGCCGATGAAACCGTTAAACAAACACCATTAGCGTATTGAGGTTGCCATGTATGAAACAGTAGCATTTTATATTTTTTCGATACTCACATTGGGTATGTTTGGTATTGTAGTGATGAGCAAAAACGCTTTGTATGCCATGAGCGCCTTAGCTGGTGGGATGATTTTTATCTCGGGATTCTTTTTTATTTTAGACGCTGAGTTTTTAGGCGTGGTGCAGATTGTGGTTTATTCGGGTGCGATTATGGCGTTGTATGCGTTTGGTATGATGTTTTTTGATACCACACGGGATGTCAGCGAGAAGATGCGTTCGAAAAAAATCGCCTACACACTCTCCATTTTAAGTGCCATTTTGATTGTAGCGATTTTATGCATACCGTTGGTTTCAGAGAGCATAGAAGCTTCGTACCCTGCCATTGAAAATGTAGGAAATATTCAGATGGTAGGACTTATTTTATTTACCAAATACTTAGTTCCTTTTGAATTAGCGGCGATTATGCTTTTAGTGGCGATGATTTCAGGTATTGTTTTGGCGAGTAAAAAAATGGATGAGCATTTAGCCATAGAAGAGGATGAATGTGAAATGCTAAAGGAGGGCAAATGATTACGTTAACCCATTATCTCATTTTAACGGGATTGCTTTTTGCTATTGGTTTGGTCGGTGTTATGCGAAGAACCAATCTTTTGATGCTCTTCTTTTCCACAGAGATTTTATTGAATGCCGTTAATATCGGTTTTGTAGCCGTCTCAAAGTATTATGGAGATTTTACAGGGCGGATGTTTGCTTTTTTTATTATGCCGTGGCAGCCAGTGAAGTAGCAGTAGGATTGGGGCTTTTGATTTTATGGTACAAACGCAATGGCTCTGTTGATTTAAATAGCCTCCAAATGATGAAGGGATAAAACATGGAAAAATATCTTTACATAGCCCTTTTTGCTCCATTAGCAAGTTCATTATTTGTCGCTCTTTTTGCTACACGTCCTAAGATGCTTTTCACAGGTGTTGTTGCTTCAATTTTAATTGCAATTTCTATGATTTCATCCTTTATTTTACTGATGGATGTTAATACCTATGGTGCTTTACATGTAAATATGATGGACTGGATTGTTGCTGGTAATTTGTACATTCCTTTTGGATTTGTTGTCGATGAAGTTTCAGTGATTATGATGGTAACTGTGACGCTTGTTTCAACGGTTGTGCATATTTACTCTATTGGATATATGGATCATGATAAGAGTTTTAATCGATTCTTTTCGTATCTTTCTGCTTTTGTTTTTTCGATGATGATTTTAGTGATGAGTGATAACTTTGTAGGGCTTTTTATTGGCTGGGAAGGTGTGGGACTTTGTTCATGGTTACTGATTGGCTTTTGGTACCACAAGCACTCAGCTTCTTGGGCAGCCAATGAAGCCTTTATTATGAATCGTATTGCGGATCTTGGAATGCTGATGGGACTCTTCTTGATTTACTGGAACGTGGGTTCTTTACAGTATGAAGAGGTTTTTGCAGCACTGAAGGATTTAGACAGTGTTATAGTCGCAACAATTGGAATGTTCTTATTTATTGGAGCGATGGGAAAATCTGCACAGTTTCCTCTGCACACATGGCTAGCCGATGCGATGGAAGGGCCTACGCCTGTTTCAGCACTGATTCATGCTGCAACCATGGTAACCGCAGGTGTTTATTTGGTGATTCGTTGTGGAGAGCTTTACAGTATGATTCCAGATGTTGGTTTTGCGATTGCTTCCTTAGGTGCTTTTGTAGCACTCTTTGCAGCTTCCATGGCTCTTGTGAATAATGATCTTAAACGCATTATTGCCTATTCGACTCTTTCGCAACTTGGATATATGTTTGTTGCTGCAGGTCTTGGGGCGTATTGGATTGCGCTTTTTCACTTGATGACCCATGCCTTTTTTTAAATCCCTTCTCTTTTTGGGAGCAGGTAATGTCATGCATGCGATGCACGATGAGTTGAACATTAAAAAAAATGGGTGGGCTTTATGGTTCTATGAAAGCCACAGCCATTTTAATGAGTGTCGCTTCGGTTGCATTAGCGGGTATTTATCCTTTGGCTGGTTTCTTTTCAAAAGATAAAATTTTAGAAGTAGCGTTTAATGAGGGGGCTTACTTTTTATGGTTTGCCTTGTTTATAGGAGCGGGTTTGACTGCATTTTATAGTTTTCGTTTAGTGATGCTCGTTTTCTTTGGTGAGAAGAGTATATTAAACATGGTTTTCATCCACACGAAGCGCAACCTTTTGTGATTTATGCTTTACTACCTTTGGGTCTTTTGGCGGTGATTGCAGGATGGTTTGAGCACAAATTTGAAGGCTTTACAACACGTCTTTTGGCACGTTATGAAATTCACATTTCTCATGGTATAGAAATCATTTTAATTGGTGCAACGCTTTGTATTGCCGTTGGTGGTATAGTCTTTGCCATTTATAAGTATCAGCGTGGTGGATTTTCAAAAACGTGGGAAGAAGGATTTTTCTATAAACTTCTCAGTAATCAATACTATATTCCAAAAGTGTATGAGCTTTATATTATGCGACCTTTTACGATTTTATCGCAGTTTGTATGGCAAAAAATTGATATGAAAGTGGTTGATTTTACGGTAGACAGTATCGCAAGGACGATTTATAAAACGGGTGAGAAAAGTCGAAAAATGCAAAGTGGAAATCTCTCCGACATGCTACGTTGGATGGTTGTGGGAATAGTTGTTTTGCTTGTGTTAGCACTTTTTTTATAGACCAATGGCTTAGGTAGGAGTTAGAGCATGGAACATATTTTTATCGCTTTTAGTCTTTTTCCCAGCGGTGGCAGGACTTTTAGGCTTTTTGGTCGCAAAAGAGAGTATTAGGGCGTATGGCATTAGTGTGAGTGTGATTGAATTTTGTCTCTCCTTAATTTTATGGATAGGTTTTGATAGCACGAATGCAGGGTATCAATTTGTAGAATATTATGCGTTTATCCCAAGTTATGGAATGAGTTATTATTTGGATGTGGATGGAATATCACTCTTTTTAGTGGTTTTATCAACCTTTATTACGATGATTGCCTTATTGGTTTGAGTATTGAAAAAGATATTAAAAAACCTCATTATTTCAGTTCTTTTTTTTAGAAATGACGATGGTAGGTGTTTTCCTTATTTTAGATGTGATTTGGTTTTATGCCTTTTGGGAACTCTCTTTGGTACCGATGCTCTATATTATTGGTGCATGGGGCGGAGAGAAGCGTATGTATGCTGCGGTGAAGTTTTTTCTCTATACGTTTGCGGGTTCAGTATTGATGTTAGTGGGTATTTTGTATATGGGCTTTTTGTATTATGAAGCGACAGGTATTTGGAGTTTTGCATTACCTGATTGGTATTTGTTGCAAGTACCGTTTAGGGCACAACTATGGCTTTTTGGTGCATTCTTCTTAGGATTTGCTATTAAAGTGCCTATGTTTCCTTTTCATACATGGCTTCCTTATGCGCATGGTCAAGCTCCAACAATTGGCTCTGTTATTTTAGCAGCAGTCCTTCTGAAGATGGGTAGTTATGGTTTTGTGCGTTTTTCATTACCACTTTTTCCTGATGCGACGGTTTACTTTCTGATTCCAGTGGCAATTATTTGTATCATTATGGTCATTTATGCAGCGATGATTGCTTATGCGCAAGAAGATATGAAACAAGTGATTGCGTATAGCTCTATTTCGCATATGGGAATTGTTATTTTAGGGACGTTTGCCATGAATGCAGAAGGAATTACAGGATCAATCTTTTTAATGCTGAGTCATGGTATTGTAAGTGGTGCTTTGTTTATGTTAGTCGGTGTTATTTATGATCGTCGCCATACTAAAATGATACGAGATTTTGGAGGTTTGGCGCAGGTTATGCCAAATTTTGCTACGGTCTATGGCATTATGCTTATGGCTTCTGTGGGTTTACCACTGACGGTTGGTTTTGTAGGTGAGTTTTTATCTTTGGTTGGTTTTTATCGTATTAGTTGGATTTTGACACTTTTAGCTGGAACAGGAATTATTTTGGGTGCAGTCTATATGCTGGTATTGTATAAAAAATCATTTTTTGGTCAGGTTGTGCATGAAGAGAATCGTAGCCTTAAAGATTTAAATGCAAAAGAGTTAAGCGCATTAATTCCTTTGGTGTTATTGGTCGCAATTTTGGGTATTTATCCAAAGCCATTGCTTTCAACGATTGATATGAGTGTTCAAAAAATGCTTGTTTTAATGGATCAAAAAGCTATTGAACCTGCTACGAAAGAGCTTATTATGAAAGCGAATAGCATAGGAGGAACACACTAATGGAAACGATCTCAATTGATGTGGCAAGTCTCAATTTACCTGCTCTTCTTCCTATGGCAATTTTAACACTGGGTGCGTTAGGGCTTATTTGTGTTGATTTAGTGGTCAAAGGGTTAAATCGTAGTTTTTTAACGATGATTACTATACTTTTTATTCTTCTGGATTTAGGTGCGGTTATTGGTTACAATGGTCCAAGCCGTGCTTTTTTTGATGTTTTGTTAGTAGATGGTATTGCACTTATTGCGCAAGTGATTATTTTGGTGGCTTCAGCCATCTTTTTACCGCTTTCATTAAGCCATCGCCATTTTAGAGAGTTTGAAATGGCAGAATTTTATGCTCTTTTTATGTTTATGATTGTTGGTTTTCAGTGTATGGTTGTGAGTGACAATCTTATTTTGATTTTTATAGGTTTAGAGACGTCAAGTCTTGCTTTATACACCATGATTGCTATGCATAATCGCGCTAAAGCGTTTGAAGCAGCGATTAAGTACTTTACGATGGGTGCACTTGCTGCTGGATTTTATGCCCTATCTGCGCTTATTTTTTACGCCATGACAGGGAGTGTGGAAATTTATCAGATTGAGCAAGCACTTCAAGCACGTAATTTTGAACCTTTAGTAGGCATTTTAGCAGGTACTATTTTTATGTTGGGAGCTCTTGGATTTAAACTTTCATTGGTTCCATCACATACATGGACGCCTGATGTATACGAAGGAAGCTCTGCACCACTAGCAGGCTATATGGCCGTTGTTCCAAAAATTGCAGGGTTTGTCGTTGCTATGCGTTTGTTTGAAATGTTGGTCTACTCAGGCGTTGTCTGGTTGGAGCATATTTTATATGCAGCTGTTGTTCTTACGATGACGTTAGCAAATATCACAGCTTTGGTTCAAGAAGATGTCAAACGTATGCTAGCTTTTAGTTCTATTTCGCATGCGGGTTTTATGATGGCAGCTATTTTAATTGGAACCACACAGTCTAATACAGCACTCTTTTTGTATTGGACACTGTTTATGTTTACTAATTTGGGTGCATTTACTATGCTTTGGATTGTAAGGCACCGTAAAAATCTTTGGGATGAGCGCTACCAACACCCTTATACCAAATTTTCTGGATTGGTGAAGCTTATGCCAGCAACGGCAACGATTATGGGTATTTTTATGTTTGCACTTGCAGGTATGCCTCCTTTTTCGGTCTTTTGGGGTAAGCTTTACCTTATTAGTGCAGCGATTAACAGTGAGTATATCTATTTAGCCGTCATCATTGCGCTCAATAGCGCCATAGCAGTTTATTATTACATGAAACTTGCTGTTTATATGTTTTTAAAAGAGCCTGTTATGGCAGATGCAACGCTTTATGCCACCAATGCGTCAACTCCTTTAAAAGTGATTGTTGGGGTTGCTGTAATGATTACAGTGTTTGCCATTGTTTTTGTTGAACCTCTTTTGGAAATACTCACAAAATACGTTAGTGCCAGTGGTTTTTAAATAAGGGGTGAAAATCCCCTTATTTTGCTATAATGCAGGCATGAAATCCCTATTTATTCTTCTTCTAATATCGGCACAACTCTTTTCGTTAGAGCTTATTTTTAACAGTGGAAAAGAGAGTAAAACAGAGTATGCTATTTTGCATATTATGGATGCCACACCTTTTGGTTGTGAAACAATTATCTCTGCTCTGGATAAAAAACATTATATTTGTCACATTAGTCGCCCGATTAATAAGCGAATTGAATCTAAAAAAAATGAAATTTGCTCAGCTTGATTTTTATGAAAAAGAGGGTGAATTTTATATTGTGATTGAGCCGAAAGTAGATTCAAAGCTTATCCCTGTTGAAGAGCGTTTATACAATAGCGCTGAAGTTTCTGCTAAAGCAAAAGAGACGCTTTATACACATTGGACAGTTTTGTTGCAAGAAAAAGATTTGTTTGAAAAAGAGGTTGTTCACGATAATTTGGATTTTCCAGTAGCGTTTCCAAAATACCAACGTCCTTATATTGGGGCACTTGATTTAAATGGAGCACCTATTTCGTATGCACAAAGCAAGGATATTGGGCTTTATTTGGAGATTAAAAAAGCGTATCATGATGGGTATTATGAGAGTGTTATTAAAGAGGTCAAACGGGTTTTAACACTTTATCCAAACTCTATTTTTCGTAGTGAATTAGAACTTTTTCATATGCGCTCTATGGATAAACTTTTAAGTGCAAGAAATGATGAAAGTCCTGAACTGGTATTTAACGAAAGCGATGTGGTAGATATTGCGAAGCGGTGGAGTAAAGAGTTTACCAGTGATGAAAATTTGCCTGAAGTGTTAATGTTGATGGCAAAATCATATTTGAAAATGGGCTCAAAATCGGATGCAAATTATATCATTGATATTTTAGTGGACGAGCATCCTCAAAGCCCTTTTACCAAACGGGCTATTTTACTTTTTGCGGATAATCTATTTCTAAAAAAAGAGAAAGATAAGGCACTCAAACTTTACTTAGATGTGCTTTATAGTGCGCAAGACCTTGATATCGCCTCAGAAGCAGCCATTCGTTTGGGTGATCACCAAATGGATGCAGGAAAAATGCAAGAAGCAAAAGAGTATCTTTTTAAGGTACTTAATGTAAATGCACAATTTCTACTGAAAGATAAAGAAGCAAGTTATAAATTGGCACGAAGATTAGCTGAGCATAAACTCTATGATTTGGCTGCTAAAGTCATTGATGTTTTATTGGAGGGGAGTTCAGCAAGGGATGAAAACAAAGAAGCATGGTTGAAAGAGAGTGGGGATTGGCATGCAAAAGCCAATGAAGTAGAAGCCGCACACCTACGCTATAAAGAGTATTTGGAAACCTTCAAAACAACGGGTCAGTATGTTCAGGAGGTTACTGAGAGTTTAGATGCTCTTTTCTTTGAACGTCATGAAAATAATGAAACAAAACTAGCAGCCTATTATGATAACTTGATTGAGAAGTATACCAATAATGAAATAGGACAAAGGGCTTTATTGGAAAAAGCCAATTTGCTCCTTAAACAAAAAGCATTTACGAAGGTTTTGGAACTTGAAGAGGCGTTAAATAACGTTCCTGATCAGTTTGAGCTCAAAGGTGCTGAATTAATTTATGCGGCAGCAAAAGCACTGAGTGTAGAACATTTGGGCAAAAAAGAGTGTCAAAGCAGTGTTTATTTTATTGAGACGTATAAGCTTTTAATAGATGAGCCACTGTATCAAGAGCCACTGTTTGAGTGTTTTATGGTAACCGCGCGTTATGAAAGAGCGCATGAAATAAGCAGTGCCCATTTACAAGATAGCACGTTACAGAGTCGTTATCAATGGGCACAAAAAGAGGTTCAAGCCCTTTTTAAAATGGGAAAATACCAAGAAGTGGTTGATTTTAAAGAAGATTTAAAAACCCTTTCTTTTTCTCTGAGAGAGAAAATTGGCTTAGAAACCATACGCACTCTTTTCTTTGCATTGATTAAACTTAAAAACAGTGATGGAGCTATTTCATTGGCGGAGAGTATCAAAATTTTATATCCAGATGAAGCGAATAATTTGGATATTTATGATGCAATTGTCACGATTGCTAGTGAAACGAAAAATGATCTTTTATTGGTGAACTATGCACAGACGATTGTAGATTTGCAAAAGAAATTTAATGTCTCTGCACTGACGCCTCGTATTGAATTTAGTTACATAGAAGCACTCAAGCGGCTAGGTCGTGAAAAAGAAGCATTAAATCTCGCAGAATCATTAATGAAAGCATCTTTGGGTAATGATGATAGAATCCGCCTTTTTTATCATGCGGGTGAATTAAGTCTTAAGCTCAAAGAGAGTGAAAAAGCAAAAGGCTATTTTAAAGAGTGTGTTGAAAACAATGAGAGCAGTTCGTGGAAGCGTATTTGTGAGGAAAATCTAAAACTCTTTTGATCTTTTTACATGTAAAACTATTTTACATGTAAAGAGGCTTCAATTAAAGGCTTAAGTGTACTAACATCACCTTTGGGATGTGCCTCAAATTGGGATGCATTAAAGGTACGTTGGCGTTTGGCTAGGTGCAGAGTATTTAAACAAATACGTTCTTCTAGTTGTGTGAGTGTGTATTTACCGTCGAAGTAATCTAGTACCTCTTTAATCCCGATAGCTTTCATGCATTGAGGCGTTCGTGTGTAGCATTTTTCCAGAGAAAAAACTTCATCAATTAAACCCATTTTAAGCATCATTTGTGTGCGTAAAGTAATTTTTTGAGCCAATACCTCTTTAGGTGTTTCAATTTCAAAAAGCTCAAGATCTTGAATTAAAGGGGGCTGTTTGGTTTGCGCAAGGTAGTCTGAGGGAATCTCTTGTGTGGCTAAAAAAATTTCCAGCCATTTTTCAATACGATAGCTATCGTTTTGTGCAATTTTTGTGGCATAACTAGGATCGTGCATTTCAATAAGAGCATAAGAAGCTTCTAAATTACGCAATTTAGTCTCTATTTCTTTTTTTACATGTAAAGATATTTCAGGTTTTAAACTAAAACCTTCCATCATGGCTTTTAGGTAAAAGCCCGTACCCCCTACAATAATTAAATTTTTGTTATCTCTTTTGCACGCCTCTTTTGCTTCGCGGTAAAGATTAAAAAACATCGTGACATCAAAATGCTCATTGGGGAAAAGTACATCCATGCCAAAATGAACAATGCCTTGACGCTCCGCTACGCTTGGTTTTGCAGAAGCAATATCAATTTCTTTATAAATACTCAGTGAATCCAGTGATAAAATATATGCACTATGAATGCGTGCAAGTTCAATAGCAAGAGCGGTTTTTCCCGAAGCGGTTGGACCTAAAATAGCGATAGTTTTCAATGATAGTCTCTTTGTTTTGTGCGGTTTAATGGGGCAATTATAACACTTTTAAAGGGTTTTGTTGTAAAATCAGTCCATCTTACATGTAAAGGTTTGTATTGCAACAGTTTTGGCAAAAGCTTAAAGATATTGGCGATTTAATCGTTTTTAAACACTCCATTTTTGCGCTTCCTTTTATTTTTATCGCAATGATTGTTGCTTCAAAAGCGCAAAATGATACGGTTTGGTTTGGTTTTAAACTTCTTTTTTTTAGGGCTTTTAGCCGCCGTGAGTGCTCGTAATTTTGCCATGGCATTTAATCGCTATGCAGATAGAGATATTGACAAGTATAACCCACGAACCGCCAATCGTCCCAGTGTTGATGGGCGCATAGGGGCTTCAAATTTACTTTTTTTTATTGGTTTTAACGCACTGCTTTTTGTGGTCGTTGCTTATTTTATTAATGAGCTTGCTTTTTATTTGAGCGTTCCTATTTTGATTATTTTGGGTGGGTATTCACTTTTTAAGCGTTTTTCTCCCTATGCGCATTTGGTTTTAGGTCTCTCTTTGGGGTTAGCACCTATTGCAGGTGCCGTTGCGGTAGAGGCTTCTATCCCTTTATGGGCGGTACTACTTTCTATTGGTGTGATGTATTGGGTAGCTGGATTTGATTTGCTCTACTCCTTACAAGATATGGAGTATGATAAAGCCAATGGACTTTTTTTCTATTCCTTCTCGTTTTGGATGGGAAGCGACATTTTTTATCTCTAAACTCTTTCATGCTCAGACGATTCTCTTTTGGCTACTTTTTGTCATCACCGCAGAATTAGGATTTTTTGCCTACGTGGGCGTTTTGGTTTCGGCTATTGTGCTCTTTTTTGAACACCGCATTGTGGCAAAAGATTTTTCTAAAATTGACCGTGCTTTTTTTACCCTCAATGGCTACTTGGGCATTATCTTTTTGATACTCATTTTTTTAGATAGGATCTGAAATGGAAAACATTCGTTTTGTTCCTACGGTTTTAAATGTCGTTTATGAAAAAGGTTCTCCGCAGGATGCCACTTTTTTGCAAGAGTATTATGCTCTAATGAAAATTAATGATGATCCTTTGGGGTTATGGCTGAAATCTTCTCAAATTCGAAAAGCCTCAGAAGAGAGCGATCAGGTTCTTTTAACCCTTTTACTTGAATTGCATCGAAAAGTCGATAAGTTAACCCATGTACTCACCAGTGATAAACCACTTTTATTAACACTTGAACATTCAGCGATTCTTGGTGCTATTGGGCATGGGTATGTTCGCTTTGACTCAAATGTATTGGTGATGAATGAAACATATTATGCTCGCATTGATATGCCTATATTTCCACAAAGGCACATACCTCTTTTTATTGAAGCCATAGATGAGTGTGTAGGAAAAATTGTTTTGATGCATGAAGATGATGAAGATGATTGGAGTGCTTATATGATGGCCTGTGAACGTGCGATGATTCGCCAAATGAAAGGAAACGGAAGTGAATATTGAAGTATTGGCATTTTGTGGATTAGCTGCACTGGTCATTATTGTTTTTTTAATGGTCTATATCCGAGATATTGAAGTCAATAAAAAACTCTCTATTTATGAAAAAAAGTATCGAGGAACTTAACTACCAAAATCACGTCCTCAATAAAGCCCTCAATGAACTGCGTAGTGTTGAAAAAAAACCAGAATTCGATGCGCAGGAATTTGAAAAAAAGATAATGCATAGTGTGAATGAGGATATTCGCAAAAGTGTTCTTCCTGTGGTAGGCTCACTTAAAGAGATTGAATCTATTATTCAACATTTCAAAGATGAGCAAAGTACCCGTATTGATAGAATTGAGAGTCGTACTAAAGAGATGAGTTTTGTCTCCTCTTCGCCTTCGAGTTCAAATGAAAAAATGATTATTACGCATTATTCAAAAGGCAAAAGTGAAGCTGAGATTGCCAAAGATTTGCGTATTGGCATTGGTGAAGTTGATTTGGTATTAAAGCTAGCTAATTTAAAATAACGGGTTTACATGTAAACCCGTTATCAATTATTTATGTTTACGAGAGAGTGATGCAGTCTCTTCGATCATATTATCGAGTAGTTTAAAGAGCGTGTTACTTGCTTCTTCCATGCGTTTAAAATTATGAATAAAAAACGAAAGTGAATCGTGCGTATATCCTTCTTGTAAAGCGTTCATATTCTCATGAACATATCCATGAACTTCTTTATGTGAATTCTCAAGTAATGGATACGATTTTGTTAAACTAAAGCGCTCTTTGGTTAAAGCATCATCATACCATTGACCCAATCGGCACTCATGATGGTTCGTAAATTTGGCATCTTTTTGTTCATTTAAAATTGCTGAATATGCCTTAGTTTTGTACACCATGTGATCTACTTTGGCCAAAATAGTAAAGATTTTATTTTCAAGTCTAAAGAGGTATCAGCAGTAATATTAGCATCTTCATTAAAAGCACGAAGTGCTTCTTCAAAATGTACGACATTGTCTCCGCTATGATTTGCAATGGCACTGATACGATCAGAGTTAGAATGAATGCCATTGGTTTCTTGCTGTAAGGTTTGAATCGTCATGGCAATTTCTTGGGTTGCTTTTTGTGTGCGCTCTGCTAATTTTCGCACCTCATCTGCTACGACGGCAAATCCACGTCCATGTTCACCTGCACGTGCGGCTTCAATAGCGGCATTAAGGGCTAAGAGATTGGTTTGATCGGCAATATCTTTAATCAGATTGACCACAGATGAAATTTCAGAGGTACGAAGGCTTAATGAATTAATCGCCTCATTGGTACTGTTTAAAAGTTCCAATAACTCTTTAATGCCTTCGGAGAGTTCGTTAAGTGTTTGCAGGCTGTCATCAGATTTTTGTGCGGTTGTGTTGGCAATGGCTGTAATATTTGACATCTCTTTAATGCTGTTTGTAAGATCAGATTGAATACTCAAAACACCATTATTTCCATTTCCTAAATCAGCAAAGGCAGAAGAGAGCGTGCCTTTGGCTTTTCCTTTTTGTCCTTCAACGACTCCACGAACACCTTCTGAAATATAACGAGCATTAATCGCAAAAAGACCGCGAAAACCCTCGTTAAAAATATTACGATAGGTTTTACCTTGACTTGCTGATTCAATGGATGTTTTTGTCTCCCGCATTAAGGCTTCCATTTGATCTAAGAGGTCATTGATACCTAGTGCAATTGGTGCCATAGGTTGATTGGGATCAATATTGACAACACGGGGTTCTAAATTGCCACGGGCTGCTTCTTGAATCACACGGAGTGTTTTTTCGTATAATTCAACATCGCATTGCATTGTTTTTCGACTACCGAAAAAAGAGCCTGCTGCCACACCAAAAAGAAGGGTTGAAGTTGCAAAACTACCTTCAAAATCAATAAAACAATTCACTGCAATAAGCACAAGCATGACGCCTAAAAAAGGTAGATTATAAGCGTTGTAACGTGTTTGAGAATTCTTCATAACTCATTCCTTTCTCTTCTAGTACACGGGTTAAATAATTCAAAGAAGCATCCATGCTTCCTGTTTTTTCGAGCTCTAAAAGTTTGTCATACAAGGGATTGATAATCTCTAAAGCTTTTGGATTGGCTTTGCGTCTAATAGAGTAGTATCCAACGATTTGACCTGTTGCATCACTGGAGGCTGTAACATTGGCATACACCCAATAATATCCGCCATCAAAACTCAAGTTTTTAACATAAGCAAAAATCTCTTCTTTATTTTTAATCTTTTCCCATAAAAGTTTAAAAATAACACGAGGCATTTGAGGATGACGGATAATGTTATGAGGTTTCCCCAAAAGTTCTTGCTCACTGGCACCAACAATTTTCAAAAAAAGGTTCGTTACAGTAGGTGATTTTCCCATGCGTATCCGTTTTTGAAACTAAAAAGGCATCCGCACTTACAGCGTGCTCTTTTTGATTAGGAATAGGTTTATTCATGCCTAAACTCCTTGGAAAGTTTGAAATCTAAAAGTAGTGTATCCCACTTCATTTTAGAAAGAGCTTCAAAATTCTGATGCTAAAAATCTCTCTTGCATACGTCTTATATTTATGTATAATATGCCCCACAAGCTTTTTATAAGTCTCTAAGAAGAGTATTTTACAAACGAGGAATCTGATGCTTATTGATGGATTTGGAAGAAAAGTAACGTATTTAAGAATTTCAGTCACAGAGCGATGCAATTTTAGATGTCAATATTGTATGCCAGAAAAACCCTTTTCGTGGGTGCCAAAAGAGAATTTACTCAATTTTGAAGAGCTATTTTTATTTGTGAAAGTGGCGATTGATGAAGGCATTACTAAAATTCGTATCACAGGCGGAGAACCTCTGCTTCGAACGGATTTGGATAAATTTATTGGTATGATTAACGCGCATAAAAGTGGTTTGGATTTGGCCTTGACAACGAATGGTTTTTTACTCAAAGGTGCGGCACAAAAACTCAAAGATGCGGGATTGCAACGGGTGAATATTTCACTGGATAGTCTTAAAGCAGATGTGGCAGCAAAAATGGCACAAAAAGATGTCCTTAGTAGGGTGCAAGAAGGCATTGAAGAGGCTCTTCGTGTGGGACTTAAAGTCAAAATCAATATGGTACCCATCAAAGGGATTAATGCGGATGAAGTCCTAGATGTTCTTGAATATGCTAAGGCTAGGGGAATGTCGATTCGTTTTATTGAATACATGGAAAATACTCATGCCAAAGCACAACTCAAAGGATTAGGTGGGGAAGAAGTACAAGCAATTATTGCCCAGAAATACCCGTTTAAAGCTATTGGAAGACAAGGTCCTAGCCCTGCACATCTTTTTGAAATGGAAGATGGCTATATTTTTGGGGTGATTGATCCTCATCAACACGATTTTTGTGAAGATTGTAATCGCATCCGCTTAACCGCAGAAGGAATGTTGATACCTTGTTTATATTTTGATGAGGCAATGAGCATCAAAGAGGCTGTACACAAAGGCGATATCAAGGAAGCTGCTGAAATTTTAAAAGAGGTCTTACGCAATAAACCTGAAAAAAACAAGTGGAGCGATGATGACCACAATGAAGTCTCTAAGCGTGCTTTTTACGAAACAGGCGGATGAGTAAAAAAGAAGAAGGGAATCTCTTCTCCTTCTTCAATAGATGCTCTTTTCTCAATTAAAGCATAGCCATTGCACTGACTTAAAATGTTGAGTCTTCCTGCTTCATAATGGGGCGCACTGACAAAATGATTTCCATCGCTGTATCCAGGAATCGCACTCATACAAGAATCCTTACATGTAATTCTTTTTTGATTCACACAACTGATAAAAGTAGGCAAAAGAGAGGGGAGTGATTGGATGTGTCGAAGCAGAGGGACTCCTAGCATTTCAAAACCTAAGGTACAACTTAAGGGTAATCCTGGCAAATGTAAAATAGGTTTTTTATGAAGCATACTCAAAGCACTTGGTCTAGCCGGTGAAATAGAGACATGATGAAAAAGAGGAAAGAGCGTCTTTTTTTCCAATAAGGAACACATACTATCGTTTCGACTGAGCGCACCGGTGGTGATAATCGCATCTGAGGTGGGCATTAATGTATCCATAGCTTTTAAAATAGCATCTTCATTGTCATCGCAGAGGTGAATGTCCCCAATCTTCCCTCCCAATTCTAAGATGCGTGCAGCTAAACTCATCGCATTTGAATTGCAAATCTCTTTCTTAACCAATTGGGCACCAATACTCAAAAGACTGATGGTCGGTTTTTTAAAAACGTGAATGTTTTGAATACATTGTGAAGCAAGGGCCGTTATTTTTTTGGGCACTTAATCGCTCTCCTTTTTTGAGCAATACTTCTCCTTGTGTAATGTCTTCTCCCTCTTTTTTCATATGTGCAAATAGCGTTACATGTAAAGATATCTGAATCTCATTTTCTCGTTCAACGAGTACCTCTTCTTCGGGAATAATGGCATTAATGCCCTCTGGAATGGGAGAGCCTGTGGAAAGTTTAACGCCATAACCCAAAGGAATGGAAAGAGGATAAGGCGGTTGAAGTAGGGGGTAATGCGTCGTGTGGGATTTAAAAGCAATCCCATAACCCTCTTTTAAACTCATGGGATATTTTGGGAGTGAAAAGTTTGCGTGAATATCTTGACTGGAAACACGATGCAAGGCGCTTAAAAGAGGTAAAGTCTGTTTTGCATGTAAAGGTTTGATAGATGTTTGAATGATTTGAAGTGCTTCTTGATACGAAATAGGCATAGTATAACCTTATGATTTATGGGCAATATTATACTAAGAATGGTAGACTTTTGAATTATTTTTGTGAAGGATTTTTCATCATGGACGAGTTAATACGCCTCTCAAGTCAGCTGCATCTTATTTTTATTGGGCTCTTAGGGGTACTGATTGCCTTTAATTTGTATTTACTAAACAGTGATAAAACATTTCTCAAACTCTCTAAACGCTTAGAACTTATCGCACCACAATATTACATTGTCCTTTCGGCGATTTTTTTTTACAGGCATTATTATTATGGCTATTCGTCAATTTTATTTTTCTCTTTCTGTTGCGGTCATGATTATTGTATGGATTGGCATTGTGGCTTTGGGTATTCGAGGACATAAAATCTACAAAAAACTAGAACGTACAGAGGCTTCGCAAAAAGCCTATAAGCAGTACGCAATCAAAAAATATACGCTTGATCTTCTTGCCCTTTGTGCGACAAGTGCACTCTTTTACGCGGTGCATTAAGATGCAGTTTGTCTATCACGAACACGCAGGTAACCCTACTCTTTTATTAGAGACTAAAGCGTATGAACATATTTTTAAAGTCCGACGTATGGGCGTTGGAGAGAAGCTTTGTTGGCGAAATTTAGAAGATGATTTTATCTATTGGTATGAGATTTCTGATATCGGTAAAAAAGAGGCAACATTGACACTGCTTTCTCAAGAGATAGTGGCTTTGTTGCCTTCAAATAGTTTGCACATAGGCTGGAGTGTGATTGATCCAAAAATTATCGAAAAAACACTGCCAATGCTGAATGAACTAGGGTCAGTAAAATCACCTTTTTTTATGCAGAATTTTCACAAAAAAATCATAAACTCGATTTTGAACGTATGAAGCGTATTCTTATCAATTCTTCTCAGCAATGTGGACGTAGTAAATGGATGGAGATTGAAATCCTACCAACGCTGCAGAGTTATTTAGAACATTATTCAACGAGTTATGTGTTAGATTTTTCAGAGACAAAACTTAAAGAGCATGAATCAGTTGAATCGATTTTGATTGGACCTGAGGGTGGATTTAGTCAAAAAGAGCGAATTTTACTTCAAAATCAGCCAACGGTTGGGCTTACATGTAAAACGATTTTGCGAAGTGAAACCGCTGTGATTGCCGTTGCTTCGAAAATATTGGCATGACTTGAAATAATGAATCTTTTGTGCTATAATTTGCACCCTTTGGCAGAATGCGCCAAATAATAGATTTTATTTTTATGATAAACAATTAAGGAAAAATAGTATGAAAAAAGATATTCATCCAGAATATGTACCATGTGTTGTAACGTGTGCGTGTGGCAATAGTTTTGAAACTATGTCTAACAAAGCAGAGTTAAGAATTGATATTTGTAGTTCATGTCATCCCTTCTTTACGGGCAGTGAGAAGATTGTTGATGCTGCAGGTCGTGTTGAGAAATTTAAGAAAAAATATAACCTTAAATAATTTTTTTTAAATACTTTGGTTTACTTTATTCCTACTCCCATAGGAAATCTTGATGACATCTCCGTTAGAAGCTTAAAGCTTTTATCGGAGTGTCACACTCTTTTTTGCGAAGACACTCGCATCACTAAAAAACTTCTCTCTTTACTTTCTCAAAGACATCACATCGAATTTAATGTTAAAAATTTTATTTCCATGCATTCGCATAATGAAGAGGCTGTTTTAAAAAGTGTCAATCGTGCTATTTTTGATGAAAACGTGGGATATCTTAGTGATGCTGGAATGCCTGGTGTTAGTGATCCAGGAAGTGCTTTGATTCGCTTTTGTCAAGAGCATAATCTTCCCTATGAAATTCTTCCTGGTGCCAATGCTGCATTGCTTGCTTATGTGTGTAGTGGTTGTAAAACCCATCAGTTTTTATTTTATGGCTTTTTATCACACAAAGGAATGGAACGCCAAAATGAACTTTTTGAGGCACTGAATGCTCCTTATGCTGTTATTTTGTATGAATCACCACATCGTATTGATAAATTGATTGAAGAGCTCGCACAATTTGCACCTGATCGCAAGATTTTTGCGATGAAAGAAGCAACAAAATTACATGAAAAACGGTTTTTTGGTACTTCATTGGAAGTCAAAGAGGCTTTCCAGAGTGCAAATCTTAAAGGGGAATGGGTTGTTGTGATTATTCCTGAGGTGCATCAAGGGGGCGAAGCCATTACTAAAGAAGATCTTATAAGCTTAGATATTCCTCCAAAGCAAAAAGCAAAACTTCTCTCTAAGCTCACAGGAGAAAGTGTTAAAGAGTGGTATACCAAACTTCAAAATTAACGTCCCTCTTTTGTTACATGTAAAGCTCGAAAAAGAGCATTTCACTTTTAAGCTCGTATTATTTTAAGCCATTTTGGATACAATATTTACCATGATAATCTATGGAAAGCAACTCTTTTTACATTTGTTAAAGCACTATTCTTCAAGGATTGAGACGGTATTTTTACCCAAAAAGTGTGACCCAAAGCTTTTTTCACAAATTGCTCGTGTAACGCAAAACATTTGCACGATTGACGAACGAAAAGCACAATCACTCTGTCATGGTGGAAATCATCAAGGATTTATTGCTCAGATTAAGGATTTTGAGCTAACCCCTTTTACTGAAATCAAACATGGCTCTTTCTTGGTGATTCTGGATGAAGTCACTGATGTTGGAAATATTGGTGCCATTGTTCGTAGTGCGTACGCTTTTGGTGCAAATGGGCTCATTTTAAGTGGGATGAAAACTTGCAATTTAGAGGCAATTTTGCGTACCAGTAGTGCTGCTGCATTTGAGCTTCCCATTGCACTATGTCCTTCAACCAAAGATATGCTGAATGAACTTAAGCAGATGGGCTTTATGCTTTATGGTGCTGATATGGGTGGTACCGATGTAAGAGAGGTTTCGTTTGCTCCTAAACGTGCTTTAATTATGGGGAGTGAGGGAAAAGGGTTATCCCCTAAGGTAAAAGAGCGATTGGACACGATTGTGTCTATCAAAATGGCAAGAGCATTTGACTCTTTAAATGTGAACGCAGCGGCTGCTGTACTGTGTGATAGGATTGCCAATGGATAACGATGTTAAGGTGTTGGAGAAAATTGGGTTAAAAGAAGTTTCCACAAAGACGCATATTGAAGTGAAGCAGTTGGCTTATATACTTAATGCACAGTACGATAAGCTTAATAAAATTAATACTTTGGGATTTGTTAAAATTCTCTCTCGTGAATATGATATAGATTTTACAGAGTGGCTTGAGGGCTATCACGATTACTGGGCAGAGCAAGATAACGAAGAAGATACACAGAGTAATAAAATTTTTATTTGTGCCAGAAGTGATAGAAGTTATAAAAAAGCCGCATGGTTCTTTTTATTGATGGTTTTAATTGCGGGTGCTTTTTTTGTTGTTTCCGTTTTTAAGATTGATGTAGGAATTCCGAGTATTATTGATAAAGTAAAAACAGAAATCCCTCAAACAAATAATGCCTATCAAAGTGCTTCTGTTGTCAAAGAAGCCACTACTTCGTTAGGTGTTAAAGTGGAAGAGCGCATCATCGAAACCAATAGTACGAATAGCAGTATCGAAGCAGTAGTTGTGAGTATTGATGAAAATTTAACGCGTAAAGCAGAGTCTAACGAATCGAATGCAACGGCTCCGATTCCTGAGATTCAAACAAATACTTCTATGAAAAGTGACGTAAATACGAGCAAAGCCATGATTCTCCCCATGAAGCGTATTTGGGTTGGTATTGTTAATTTGGAAACAAACACACGTAAAGAGAGTTCGAGTGATCATAACATTACAATTGACCTTCATCAAAAGCAGATTATTAAAACAGGACATGGTTTTTTTAAACTCTATTATGATGGTAATGTAGAGGATTTTAAAGAACAAGGTTCTACTCGTTTCTTGGTCGAAAATGGAACCCTTCAAAAAATTTCTGAAGAGAAATTTGTAGAGCTGAATCGAGGTAAAAACTGGTGAAAAAACTTTTTCTCATTTTATGCTTAACCCTTTCACTCTTTGGCTCAACGGATCTTCATGAAAAAATAAGAAGTTTTATTGGTACTTCAAAATATGAAACACAAAAAAATTTGATTCAAGTCCTTTTTGCACAAAATGCTCAGTTTATCAATCCAAATGGAGAGGTTAACAGTATAAAAGTTGTTTCGGTTTTGAAGAAAAATGGTTTACTTCAATTGCTGTATGCTAATCCTGTACAGTTACGCTTGGCATTTCGTACCAAACAAGATCCCTTTATTTTCCTTAAAATTATTAATGAATCTTTAGAATTAATGGGGTATAACTATTTTTTAACCAATAATGCATTACGAGATAGCGGTGGGTTTGTTTGGGAAATATATCTTCAAACAGAGCATATTCTTGATCCTGAAATTTTTGCAGGTATTTTAGAGGCAAGAGGATGTGTTATTACAAATATTGTAAAAAATGAGAACCACTATTGGTTCTATGATATTAATTCAGATAATGCCTATCTAAGTGCCAAAAAAGTGGAAAGTGGTGTGACTACCTCTTTGGGAAAACCTTTAAATCCGTATTGGATAGATATTAAAAATGCTCAAGAGGTTATCCTTTCAGCGCATTCAGGTGATCGATGGTTTCCTGATGTTGTCTTTTTTGATGAGAATTTAAATCTTCTTAGTAGTGTGAAAGCAGAGGAATCAGCACGAACGCTAAAACTAAAAGTACCTCAAGGGGCTGTCTACCTTAAAATTAGTGATATGGTGATGCTTGATAATATTAGGCATGGATTATCTTTACATGTAAAAGAGTAAAAGGATTAAAAATGTTTGATGAAATTCGATTTAATACGATTGATAGATTACCTGGATATGTTTTTGCACAAATTAATGAATTGAAACTTGCGGCTCGTCATGCAGGCGATGATATTATTGACTTTTCCATGGGTAATCCAGATGGAAGAACACCTCAACATATTATTGATAAATTGGTTGAATCGGCTCAAAAAGATGGAACACATGGTTACTCTGTGAGTAAGGGTATTTTTAAACTACGATTGGCAATTTGTAACTGGTATGCACGCAAATATGGTGTTACACTAGACCCCAATACGGAAGCCGTTGCAACACTCGGTAGTAAAGAGGGATTTGTGCATTTAGCACAAGCGATTATCAATCCTGGTGATGTGGCTGTTGTCCCAGATCCTGCATATCCTATTCATGCCTACGCTTTTATGATTGCAGGAGGCAATGTTCATAAGTTTAGTTTAGATTACAATGAAAAGTATGAACTCGATAAAGAGCAGTTTTTTATTAAACTGAAAAAAGTATTTCGTGAGTCTGCCCCTAAACCTAAGTTTGTGGTCGTCAATTTTCCTCACAATCCAACATGTGTTACCACAGACCTCTCTTTCTATGAAGAGTTGGTTGCCTATGCTAAAGAAGAGCGTTTTTATATCATCAGTGATATAGCCTATGCTGATCTCTCTTTTGACGGTTATGAAACACCTTCTATTTTACAAGTAGAAGGGGCTAAAGATGTAGCAGTAGAGTGTTATACCCTTTCAAAAAGCTATAACATGGCAGGTTGGCGTGTGGGTTTTGTTGTTGGGAATAAAAAACTTGTTGGTGCATTACAAAAAATTAAATCATGGTTTGATTATGGTATGTTTACTCCTATTCAAGTAGCTTCCACCATTGCGCTTGATGGTCCACAGGAGTGTGTGGATGAAATCAGAGAAAAATACCGCAAACGTCGAGATGTATTGGTTGAGAGTTTTAACAATGCGGGATGGGAAATGGAAAAACCTCAATCAACCATGTTTGTTTGGGCAAAAATTCCTAAAGTAGCCGCACATCTAGGAAGTATGGAATTTGCCAAACAACTCTTAAAAGAGGCAAAAATTGCAGTAAGTCCTGGCATTGGTTTTGGCGAGGCAGGAGATGGTTACGTTAGAATCGCTTTGATTGAAAATGAAAATAGAATCCGTCAAGCAGCACGTAATGTGAAAAAGTATTTGAAGAGTTTAGAAGGTTAA
The DNA here is from genome assembly GCA_021206415.1 of Sulfurospirillum sp. GTDB lineage: Bacteria > Campylobacterota > Campylobacteria > Campylobacterales > Sulfurospirillaceae > Sulfurospirillum. The sequence continues at coordinate 50,060 of JAJOKG010000006.1, forward strand.
AAAATGATCAAAGTTGGAATTATTGGTGTTGGAACGGTTGGAAGCCATGTGATAAAGATTTTACAAGAGAATGAAGATATTATTACCGCACGTAGTGGCAAAAAAATCGTTCCTGTTATAGGAATCGTAAGAGATATAACAAAAAAAAGGGATGTTTCAATTCCTTTAAGTACAAATCTTGATGATGTTCTTGAAAATCCAGATATTGATATTGTCATAGAACTAATGGGTGGAGTGGATGAAGCATATAAAATTGTTACACGAGCACTTAAAAATAAAAAAGCAGTGGTCACTGCCAATAAAGCATTACTCGCGTATCATCGTTATGAATTACGTGATTTAGCAGGATCTACCCCTATTGGTTATGAGGCAAGTGTCGCAGGTGGTATTCCTATTATTAAGGCTCTTCGTGAGGGGTTAAGTGCTAATCATATTGAAGCGATTAAAGGCATTATGAATGGTACATGTAATTTTATTCTTACCAAAATGATGAATGAAAAAGCTGAATTTGAAGATGTCCTGAAAGAGGCGCAAGCATTAGGTTATGCAGAAGCAGATCCAACATTTGATGTAGGTGGATTTGATGCCGCACACAAATTACTGATTTTAGCCAGTATCGCATATGGTATTAATGTGAAGCCTGAAGAGATTTTAATTGAAGGCATTGAGCATATTAACAGTGAAGATATCTATTTTGCAAAAGAGTTTGGGTATAACATTAAGCTCTTAACGATTGCCAAGAAAAGTGGAGAACAAGTAGAACTTCGTGTCCATCCAGCTCTTGTTCCTATGAAACAAATGATTGCAAAAGTTGATGGCGTTATGAATGGCATTAGTGTTATTGGTGATAGAGTAGGAGAGACCATGTATTATGGTCCAGGTGCAGGAGGAAGTGCGACTGCAAGTGCTGTCGTCTCTGATTTAATTGATATTGCACGCCATGCCCAAAATTCACCTATGTTAGGATTTATCAAGCCATTAGAGAAAAGTGGTTTAACATTGATGAATCAAGATGATATTATTACGCAATATTATATTCGAGTAACGGTCGCAGATAAAATTGGAGTTTTATCAAAAATTTCACATATTCTAGGCAAGCATTCTATTTCTATTAGTAGTTTCTTACAAAAACAAGATGGGAAAAGAGAAGAGAGTGCGGTATTACTTTTTTCAACACATACATGTAAAGAGAGTGATATTCAAAAAGCACTTCAAGAGATTAGTTTACTAGATTTTGTTGAAAATAAACCCGCTATGATACGGATTGAAGCATAGGAGATGAGTCTTAAGATAGGTCAAGAGGCTGAAGAAAAAGCCTCTTTGTATCTTCAAAGAAATGGTTACACTATTTTTGAGCGTAATTTTCATTCTAAATTTGGTGAGATTGATATTATTGCTTTAAAAGAGGGCGTTCTTCACTTCTTTGAAGTTAAATTTTCACAAAAATATGACCCTATTGTTCGTATTACTCCTTCTAAAATGAAAAAAATTATTATGACGATAAATTATTATTTTTTACTACATCCCATGCAGTATGATTATCAAATTGATGCAATATTAATTAAAAATGAGCAAATTGAAATAATAAAAAATATTAGTTACTAAAAAAATAACTTTATCTGCTATGGAAATTTTAAAGTTAGAGTGAGTATAATTGAGTATCTATAAAATAACGTTTTAGGGGAAAATAATGGGAAAATATTTAGAGTTAAACGCATCAAATTTTGATAGTACCGTAGCTGAAGGTGTCGCTTTAGTAGATTTTTGGGCACCATGGTGTGGACCATGTCGAATGATTGCTCCAGTCATTGAAGAATTAGCAAATGATTTTGATGGAAAAGCAAAAATTTGCAAAGTCAATACAGATGAAGAACAAGACGTTGCTATTAAATATGGTATTCGTTCTATTCCAACTATTTTATTTTTTAAGAATGGTGAGTTGGTTGATCAGATGATTGGTGCATCATCAAAACAAGTTTTAGCGGATAAAGTTAATTCACTTCTTTAATTAAAAAATTTGAGAAGTCGTTAGGCTTTCTCAAAACTACACTACTTCTTTTTGGCTATATATGGCGTTATTTCTTTTTAACTTAAACTGTATTGTGTCAATAGTCTAAAAAAATAAGGAAAAAATCATGTTAGATCTTGCAATTGTTGGTGGCGGTCCAGCTGGCTTAAGTGCTGGATTATATGCAACACGTGGCGGTTTAAAAAAATGTTGTTATGTTTGAAAAAGGCCTTCCTGGTGGTCAAATTACTAGTAGCAGTGAAATAGAAAATTATCCAGGATCGGCTCAAATTTTAAGCGGTTTAGATTTTATGGCTCCATGGGCAGAGCAGTGTATGCGTTTTGGTTTAAAACATGCTATGGATGAAGTAACACGAATTTCTAAAAATACAGATGGCAGTTTTCATATCGCATTAGCTGGCGGAAAAAGTGAAGATGCAAAAAGTGTTGTTATCGCAACGGGTAGTACACCAAAACGTGCAAATTTTGAAGGTGAAGCAGAATTTTTTGGCAAAGGGATTAGCACATGTGCAACATGCGATGGATTTTTTTATAAAAATAAAGAAGTTGTGGCATTAGGCGGTGGGGATACGGCTCTTGAAGAAGCGCTCTATCTTTCACATATTTGCTCAAAAGTTTATTTGGTACACCGACGTGATACTTTTAGAGCAAGCCCAAGCACGATTGAAAAAGTTAAAAACAATCCAAAAATCGAACTTGTACTTAATTCCAGTGTTAAAAATGCTTACGGTGATAAAATGGGACTCAATGGACTCATTGTTGTTGATAATGCTGGTCATGAACGTGATATTTCTGTCCCTGGTGTTTTTGTCTTTGTTGGGATGAATGTAAACAATAGTATTTTAAAACAAGAAGATGGCACATTTTTATGTGATATGGATGAAATGGTAATGTTGTGGTTGATTTGAATATGCATACCTCTATCAAAGGATTGTTTGCAGCAGGAGATATTCGAATAAAGGCTTCAAAACAAGTAGTTTGTGCAGCAGGTGATGGTGCGACAGCGGGCATTCAAGCCTTAGAATATGTGAATCATTAAAAAGGACATCATACGAATGATAAATGTTGGAATTCATGGCTCAACAGGGAGAGTGGGTAGATTACTAATTGATAATTTAGTCAAAGATAAAGATGCAAGACCTTATGCATTGCATGCCATCGAGGAGTTTAGTTTTACTGCTCCTAAAGAAACGATTGTGACAGATGATGTAATGATTCTTTTACAAAAGAGTAATGTTGTGATTGACTTTACAATTGCGATGGGGACAGAAACATTACTTGAAAGCGCTTTAAAACAGCCAACTCCTTTGGTTATTGGAACAACAGGACTTAATGAGCACCAGCAAAATCTTCTTAAAGAAGCAGCAAATAATATGCCAATTCTTTACTCAACAAATATGTCTTTAGGTGTAGCCGTATTGAATCGTTTAGTTGAACTTGCCTCTAAAAGTTTGAGTGATTTTGATATTGAAATTGTTGAGCAACACCATCGTTTTAAAAAAGACGCTCCTAGTGGTACAGCTTTGACATTGGGTGAGCATGCTGCTCGTGGGCGTGGTTTGAATTTAGATGATGTCCGTGTGAGTGGACGTAATGGTCTTATTGGCGAGCGTAGTAAAGATGAGATTGCTATTATGGCGCTTCGTGGAGGTGACATTGTAGGACGTCATACCGTAGGCTTTTACAATGACGGTGAATTTATTGAAATGAATCACACCGCAACCAGTCGTGATACCTTTGCAAAAGGGGCTATTAAAGCTGCAAAGTGGATCATCAATCAACCTAATGGTCTCTATACAATTAGTGACTGTTTAGGTCTTTAAATAAAGGTGATATAAACGATGTGTGCGATTGTTGGTGTATTTGATGTAAAACATGCTTCTAAGATAGCTTATTATGCCCTTTTTGCTATGCAACACCGTGGGCAAGAAGCAACGGGGATTAGCGCAAGTGATGGAAAAAAAATTCGTACCATTAAAGACAATGGATTAGTAACAGAAGTTTTTAATGAAGATAAACTCTCTTTTTTACAAGGAGACATGGCAATTGGACATAATCGCTATTCTACAGCAGGGAACGATTCAGTAAGAGATGCCCAACCTGTTGCTGCTAGCTATAAGTTAGGCGATATTTCTATTGTTCACAATGGAAATTTGATTAATAAGCATGAAGTTAGAAGTAAATTGATTGAGCAGGGTGCTATTTTTCAATCGTCTATGGATACTGAAAATATTATCCATCTTATTGCAAGAAGTCAAAAAGGTAAACTCCAAGATCGTATTATTGAAGCTTTACATGTAATTAAAGGTGCCTATTGTCTTTTAATTCAAAGTAGAACGAAAATGTTTGCAATGCGTGATCGTTATGGTGTGCGTCCTTTGTCTATTGGAAAATTGAAAGAGGGTGGGTATATCGTTGCAAGTGAGACGTGTGCGCTTGATTTGGTTGATGCTGAATTTGTAAGGGATGTGCGTCCTGGTGAAATGGTTATTTTTCATCAAGATGAAGATACGTTTGAGAGTATTCAACTCTTTGAGCCTGATCCACACATTTGTGCATTTGAATTTATCTATTTTGCACGACCTGATAGTGTCATTGAAGGTAAAAATGTTTATGCAACCCGTAAAAAAATGGGTATGAAATTAGCAGAACTTTCTCCTGTTGAAGCTGATTTTGTTGTGCCTGTTCCTGATAGTGGTGTGAGTGCGGCTTTGGGCTATGCACAAGCGAGTGGTATTCCTTTTGAAATGGCTATTGTGAGAAATCATTATGTAGGCAGAACCTTTATTGAGCCAACGCAAGCAGTGCGTGATCTCAAAGTGAAACTCAAACTCTCTCCGATTCATAAAATTTTAGAGGGCAAAAAAATTGTCGTAATTGATGATAGCATCGTAAGAGGTACCACGTCACGTCAGATTGTAAAATTACTCAAACGTGCGGGTGCTTCTGAAGTGCATATGCGTATTGCGGCTCCGACGATTGAACATCCGTGTTTGTATGGCATTGATACCCCAAGCTATAAAGAGCTTATTAGTGCCAATAAAAGCGTTGAAGAGGTGTGTGAGTATATTGAAGCAGATTCATTGGCTTTTTTAAGCATTGAAGCGCTTAAAGAGAGTATTGGCAACGATATGAACTATTCATTGGTTAGCTTTGATGGAAATTATTTTATTAAATAATGCGCAGAATTTTAACCGCAGGGCGGTATTTTAGAGAGAAATTTGGGGAGAGTGTTTATAAAATCCCCATTTCTATTTCTGGATTTACCTGTCCAAATATTGATGGCACAGTTGCAAGAGGTGGCTGTGTTTTCTGTGAAAATGAGTCTTTTAGTCCTAATTTAGAGCACAATCAATCAAAGCGTTTTTTTCTTCATCCCACTTCAGAAAATCCTTATTTAGAGTTTCAATTAATTCAATTGGAAGCGCAATATAAAAAAACAAAAACAAGACTTTCAAAAAAATTTGGCGCACAAAAATTTATTATTTATTTTCAATCATTTACGAATACTTATGCCCCTTTAGCGACTTTAAAAGCTTTGTATAGTAAAGCTTTAAGCTTTGAAGGGGTAATTGGACTGAGCATTGGAACACGTACCGATAGTATTAGTGAAGAGGTGATTGCTTATTTGGCAGAACTTTCAAAGCATTATGAAATTTGGTTGGAATATGGCTTGCAATCTTCATCAGATGAAACATTAAGACGTATTAATCGTGGACATGGTAGAGCAAATATTGAAAAATACATTGCATTGACACATCAGTATAAACTCAATATATGTGCGCATATTATTTTTGGACTTCCTGGTGAAACACCTGAAATGGCTTTAGAAAGTGTTAAATTCGCTTTAAATCTTGGCGTTCATTCTTTTAAATTTCATCCACTTTATGTTGTGAAGCGAACTGCATTGGCAATGATTTTAAAAAAGGTGAATTTAGCCCCATATCAGAAGCGTGTTACATTGAAACATTGATTAAAGCAATTAACCTTTTACCAGAAAAAGTGATGGTGCAACGTGTGAGCGCTGGTATTGAAGATGATACACTCTTATCACCTTCATGGTGTTATGTTAAACATCAACAAATGAAAGCAATTCGAAAAGCATTTAAGAATGAAGGGTTACTCTATTAATTATTAATGACATGAAAGCTCATAACGCGTATAAGGCTTCTCAAATGAGGGTGGATAAGGCATAAAGACGGTAAAATTACGTATCTCGCCTTTGTGCAAATTCTCTGCAATAACAAATTTTCTTCGTGGTTTCTATAATCGGGTTATTTTCTCTTTTAAATAAATTTTGCAAAGCAGATTTTGGAACAAAAATAGCTGAATTCGCTCCTATCCTCTCCAATGAAGCGTTAAAGATTTTAACTTCTAGGGTACATTTTGCAATTTCAAATTGTCCAATATTGCGAATTTGACCAGAGATGGAAAAGGACTCATTAATTAAAACTTTTTTTTGAACCATATTTTCTAAGCGCGCAACTTTTGTATATTTATCCAGTGCATAAAAAATAAAAGAGGTAAAGAGAACCGTAATGAATAAATTCGCTAATATGGGGGCAAGGGAACTTTTTCCTTCGTTCTTACGAATGGTAAGCCAAAGAATCAATGAAAAAAATAAAGCAATAATAACGATAGCAATCCAATGAAATAGGGTGAAATAGGTCATTCTCTTCCTTTAATAGCACTCAGCCTTTAGCGTTGCATTAAAATCACCTTCATACTCAAAATTGTCAAAAACAATCTGATGTTCTAGTGAGCCTTGTTGTGGTATGAACTCTGTAATTACAATCGACTGATTTGCAAGAGGTTTTAATGTGTTCAAATAGGCTTTGATTCCTGTTTGTTTTTTTTGTTTAAATATAGAAGTATTTAAAAAACAAATATGAAAATCTTTATTTGATTTATTGTAAATAGTTGTTTCTAAAATAAGTGATGGTGAAAAGTTTAATTTTTAAGCGATGTAATGTTTGTTTCTGTTTTGCGCAAAACTTCGTTGAGTTTTTTTTGAATAAAAAAAAGGAGAAATTGATAATAAAAGAAGAAGCAACGATAATAACAACTAATGAGAGAGTTGAAGATTTTTTGGCGATAATGATCGCAAAAAAATCAAAATTAAAAAAGTAATGATTAACCAAATATAGGCTAATAATCATAGAGTTCAAAGTTTTGAAATAGGTAAGTAATGATAATTTAAGGGCATTAGTGTTCATTGCGGCTATTTTTCTCTTCTATGCCACTAAGACCAAAACGTCTTTCGAGTTCTTTTGAAATTAAAGAAGGATGAATATTCTTAGCTCCCAGTGCAACTAAAGTATGAAATACTAAATCAGCAGCTTCATAAATCATCTCTTTGTTATCATTATCTTTGCATGCAAAACAGAATTCACCTGCTTCTTCTACAACTTTTTTCAAAATGGCATTATCCCCTTTTTGTAAAAGGGATGCAACATAAGAGCTTTTGGGATCAGCATGTTTGCGTTCTTGAATGATATGATAAATTTTATCACTAATAGAGTAAGCTGCAATTTCTTTTGCCTCTTCTTTAGGTGCTTCATTAATATCAATACGGTTAAAAAAAACATGAGCTACGGCCTGTATGGCAAGCAACCCCTTTTTGTTCTACTTTAAGTAAAATAGTATCGCTATCACAATCTAAATACGCCTCTTTTACATATTGCACATGGCCACTGGTTTCACCTTTTTTCCAAAGACTTTGACGACTTCTAGAATAGTAGTGAGCAAATCCAGTTTGAAGGGTTAATGTAAGTGCTTCTTGATTCATATAGGCTAACATTAAAACATCACCGCTTCCTACTTCCTGTGCAATAACAGGAAGTAGGGGCGTTTTATCCCACGTGATTGTATTTAATAATTCTGCACTCATTTGGCAATACTAACTGCTTTTTGACTATCTTTTGTATCCACCCAGATATTTGGCACTGAACCACCAGGTGTTAAGAAAATCTTAGCATCTTTATTTTCACGAAGGGCTTCGTTAAATTTGCCTTGAACTTCAATTTGGCGAAGATTTAAGAGTGGTGTAGAGATACTCTCACTAATCTTTTTATTGGCATACGCTTCTGCTTCCGCTTCAATTTTAATTGCATTAGCTTGACCTTGAGCGTTAATTTCTCGTGCTTTGGCTTGACCCTCAGCTTCGGCTGCACGTTTAAGGGCTTCTTGGTTAGCACGTTCTACTTCATAGCGGGTTCGTTCTACTTCTTGTTTCGCTACTTGAACACGCTCAATTTGCTCTTTAATTTTAGCAGGTAAGACGATTTCACGTAATTGAACAGTCAGTAATTCAACAGGTTGACCAGGTTGAGCATCAATGGCTTTACGAATCCCCTCTTCAATATTGACAGCAATTTCATTACGTTTTTGAGGAAGTTCTTCGGCATTAAATTTACCAATAACACTTCGTGTGACATCACGAACAACAGGATTAATAATTTTATCCTCCCATGACATACCCCATGTTGCAATAGTTTGAGGGGCTGTTGTTGGTTCGAGCTTGTATTGAACGGTAAGTTCAATGGAAACAGGAAGACCTCTTGCGTCAAGTACCGAAATAGCAGCATTTCGTTTAATACCTGAGCCTCTTTGTACAACTTCTCCTAAATCTTCTGTCGAAGAGTAGTTCATAATACGCACTTTTGTATCGACAATAAAGACTTGTTGAATAAATGGAATAAAGAGGTGAAACCTGGCTCCATTGGAGTTGACTCAAATTTACCAGTTGTTGCTTTAATACCCATTTCACCTGAGTTAATAATAACGTAGGGTTTTGCAACGACGGCAAGAACTACAATGGCAATTAAAACATAGAGCAATCCAGATTTTTTACCTAGATTTTTCATAAAATCAGGAGGTTCAACATTAAAAGGTGTGCGATTGTCATTATCACCCCCACCACCAAAATTGCCTCCACCGTTTTTCTTTTTAAATAATCATTCAAATCTGCTGGCATAAATTTCCTTTGTTTAAATATACGTTAAAAGATGTTTGTATTTTGGATTACGTCCATAAACAACATCGAAATAGGCCTCTTGAAGCTGTTTGGTCATTGCTCCTCGTTTTCCATCACCGATAATGTAATTATCAATATCTTTGATAGGGGTAACTTCTGCGGCTGTGCCTGTAAAGAATGCTTCATCTGCGATATACGCTTCATCACGGCTAATACGTCTGCGCTCAATTGGAATTCCTGCTTCACGTGCTAAATCAAGAACCGTTGCTTGAGTGATACTCTCAAGGGATGTATCATTTGGTGGTGTAATTAAAACGCCATTTCTGACGATAAAGAAACACTCTCCACTTCCTTCTGCGATAAATCCTTCATCATCCAATAAAAGCGCTTCTTCATAGCCTGCTTCGATGGCTTCGTATTTTGCCATTTGAGAGTTAAGGTAGTTTGCAGCTGCTTTGGCTTTTCCCATCACCGATTTTGCTGGGTTTCGCACGAAAGAGGAAATCTTAACACGAATGCCATTTTCTAAGCCTTCATCACCCAAATAGCTTCCCCATTGCCATGCAGCAATCGCTGTGTTCACAGGTGCTTTAACATGGTTTAAGCCCATAACGCCGTATCCTAAATAAATAAGCGGTCGAATATAGACATTGGATTTAAAATCATTGGCTTTTAAGAGTTCAATATGTGCTTTTTCTAACTCTTCAAGTGAAAAAGTAGGTTTGATACGCGTGATTTTTGCTGAATTGAGCAAACGCTTTGTATGTTCTCTAAGTTTAAAAATCGCTAAACCATTCTCAGTCATATAGGCACGGGTTCCTTCAAAAACGCCATTACCATAATGAAGCGTATGTGTTAAAATGTGTATTTTTGCATCATCCCATGCAACCAGTTTACCATCCATCCAAATGTATTGTGCTTTATCCATGTTTTTTATCCCTTTCTTACATGTTGTTTTCTAAAGAGATACTATGGTAGCCAAAAATTAATTAAAGATAGTTTTAGTATGAAAATGCGTTATAATTTTGTGACAAAGCTTTAGATTTTAATCTTTACAATGTAAAAAGAAAAAAAGGAAAAATAAATGTTAAAAATTGGTGATAAAGCCCCCTCTTTGAGTCTTCTTAATCAAGATTCTGTGGAAATTTCTTTGCGTGATTTGGAGGGAAAATGGATCGTTCTTTATTTTTATCCTAAAGATAATACTCCTGGATGTACGAGCGAAGCGTGTGATTTTACAGAAGCACTTCCTGCGTTTGAGGATTTAAATGCAGTCGTGCTAGGTATTAGCCCTGATAGTCCAAAATCACATCAAAATTTCATTTTAAAACAAAATTTAGAGATTACTTTACTTTCGGATGAGACGAAAGAAGTGGCAGAACGTTATGGCGTTTGGCAGATGAAAAAAAATTATGGCAAAGAGTATATGGGCATTGTGCGTTCAACATTTTTAATTGATCCAGCAGGAAATATTGCACAAATATGGACAAATGTAAAAGTAAAAGAGCATGCAAACGCTGTGAAAGAAGTGTTAGTATCTTTACAATCACCTAAGGCATAAAGGCCTTAGGTTAATTACTCACAGAAATAGCACATCCTATCCATTGATCCCGTAAAGCTTCGCTGGGTTGTACTTCTTGTTTAAGAAGACGCTCAGGAGCAATTTTGTGTTTTGTAATAAGATTTTGAATAATTGCTTCTGCACGTTTGTGTGCGAGCGTGTTTAAATCATCTGCATTCACAGGAATCGTCTCAGCAATTTTATCAATCAAGCGTTCATTAATCACACCTCTTGCAAGATTTTCTTCTTTATAGGTTTTAAGAAGCTGGTTATACAACTCTTTAGAATATTTTTGGAGAAAGAGTTTTTGAATCGTTTTACTGTAGCTATCTTCTGTCTTGCTGTCTTTACGGCTTAAGATTTCAAGTTGTGCTGTGACATTTTGTTCTTTAAGGGCTTGGGTATCAATAATCTCATTAAAGCTAGGAGTAACGAGGAGTTTGAGTTCAGCTCTTTTTTCTAAAATTTGCTGATACTGTTCCATTTTTTCTTCTTCAGATTCAATCAAAGCATATTCACCTGCTGCAAAATCAACACTTTTAAGATTTTCGGTTTCTATGCCAAGCATAGAGCCTAAAAGCTTAAATGGAGACGTGACAATGCTACCAATTAAATTACCAATGGCTCGCCATACGATACTTCCATAACGAAATTCTGGGCTATTCATGTCTCCACTCACGGGTAAATTGATGTCAATTTGTCCTTTTGAATCTTTTAAAATGGCAATGGCAAGTCCTAAGGGAAGATTGACAGCATCTTCACTTTCAATTTTTTCACCCAAAGTAAGTGAATCAAGATTAATCTTATTATCACCTTCCATTAATCCTTTTCGAATTTTATAGGAAAGATCCATCGAAAGTTTTCCCTCTTTAATGGCATAGCCCACAAATTTTCCTGAATAAGGCGTAAAAGAGGTCATGTCAAGATTTTTAAAAATAATTTTCAGATTTGCACGGTTTTTAAAATCAAAAGGCAAAATGGAACTGTCAATTTTTGCGTAGCCATATTTATCGACTTTTCCTTCTAGCTTGAGGATAGAGGGTTTAGAGTTTTTCGTATCGAGTTTTGAGAAATTGCCATTTAAACGGGTGATAAAGGTTGCAAAAGGAATAGGCAAAGAAGCATCTTTAAAATTTGCACTTCCTTGTTTCATGGTTATATTGCCAATAACAATATGCATAGGCGCCTCTTTAGAAGTGGTCGTTTTGTGAGAAGATGCTTTTGGCGTTGGTTTTGTAAGATGAGAAAAATTGGTACTCTGATCTTTTTTAATATCTAAATTAACGTAGGGTTTTGTGATGAAAACATTCTTTACATGTAAAGAAGCAGGCGATGAAGAATAGTCGATAGAATCGATCTTTAGTTTCTCCCATGCCATAATGGTTTTTTTAAAACGATCTAAAAATGAAAGTTTTGAAATCTCCATATCACCAGCAATTTTTATAAAAGGTTTTGTACCAAAAGAGGCTTGCATGTTCGCATTCAAAGAGAGGAGCCCCTCTTTTAAAATAAGGGTCGTAAACGGTATGAGATAAGGGTGTGCTTTTGCTAAAGAGAGTGCTTTCGTATGCATATCTAGTGTAACGTGCATGGTTGCAGGAACAACAGACCCCTTAAGAGAAATATGTGCTGTTTTGTCCAGCGTTGTATTCATTTCATACGAAATAGGCTGATTCATATCGTGCGTAATGGTGTTGGCTTTAAATGTGAATGAAGAAAAATGAGCAGGTTCACTTTTTACATTGTGATCTGTTATATCAATTGATGCGTTATTCACTCCTAAAGATTTAAGAGCAAATTTCCATGGATTTTTATTGGGCGTCTTTTCATGCGTCGCGCTTTGATTTTTTTTCTCATTTTTGGGAATGAAGAGGTGCATGATATTGGGCATATAATTTTTGTCTAAATGCAGATCAACAAAAGGATCTAAAATAAGAGCATTGTCGATATTAATACGTGATTCTTGAAGGTCGAAATCTATGCCATTGACTTTAAAAGAAGGGATTTTTATGACTTTTTTATCGCCATCCATTAAAACGATATTTTCTAAATCTGCATTGGCTTTTTCAATGAATACATGGGGACTTTCTTTGCTTAAGTCGATTAAAAAAGGAATACGTAAAAAGAGTGTTCCTTCATCAAGTTTTGCAGGAATCGTGGGTAAAAGGTAGCTCCAAAAAGCGTTTAAAGAAAGATTTTTTACTGTGAGTTCCCCATGAAATTTAAGTGGTTCAAGCGACATGCTACTCGCAAAGTGAAATTTTTTCTTCTTTTGTAGGGCAATTTGAAGCGCATGGACACTTAAATCGTCTTTATAAAAACTAAGATTATTGGCAGTGTAATGCATAGGACCAATAGCTATATGAAAAGGCTCTTGTGCACTTTGATCACTAAAATTGACAGTGGCATGTTGGATTTCAACGTGTCCGATAATGAAAGGCATTGTAAGTGGTGTGTTGGATGTTTCATTATTTTCAGGAGAAGAGGTGTTTGGAAAAAGTGTTAAAAGGTTCAATGTGCCATTTTCATCAATTTTGAGGTCTGCAAACGGTTTACTAATTAAGAGTGATTTGATAAAAAATTCTTTTTTAAATAACAGCAAAGGCTCGTAATTAAGATAAAGATGCTCAATGCATGTTACATTGTTTTCTGCATGATCTTTGAGGGCAAGATTGTTGACATGTAATTCAAATGTAAATGGGTTAAAGGTAACCTTTTCAACGCTCATAGGAAGATTGATTTTTTCTTTTAAAAGAGAGGGTAATTGTGTGCGAGCCCACCATGGTAAAATAACAAACCACTCAACGTGTAAAAGAGTGAAAGAGAAATAAGCCAAAATAGCACGTTTTTAAAAGATTTTTTCATAACAAATCCTCCTCTACAAGGTTAAATTATTATACTACAAAATCAAATAAACTTTTTTGTAAAACAAGGGTGTGGTATAATTTTTGAAAATTAATCTTACAAAGACATACGATGCTCGTTCATATTTGCTGCTCTGTTGACAGCCACTTCTTTTTACAAAAATTACAAGAAACATATCTTGATGAGACGATAGTAGGATTTTTTTATGATCCTAATATTCACCCTTTTAGTGAGTATCAATTACGGCTTTTGGATGTGAAACGAAGTTGTCAAAAACTAGGAATTGTACTGCATGAAGGCACATACAATTATGAGGGATGGCTTGAAGCGATTCGCGGGTTTGAGCGTGAGCCAGAAAAGGGCAAACGGTGTACTATTTGTTTTGATAACAGGTTAGAAGAAACAGCAAAAAAATCCCTAGAATTAGGTGAAAAAATAATAACAACAACCTTGCTAACAAGCCCAAAAAAATCGTTCTCTCAGTTAGAAGAAGCGTTAGCACTTATTGCCCAAAAATACCAGTTAGAAAGTATTGCGCCTGATTTTAGAAAAAAGGGTGGGACTCAAGAACAATTTGCATTAGCAAAAAAAGATATGCTTTACCATCAAGATTATTGTGGATGTTTTTTTGCATTGAAGGTACAAAGAGAGCAACAAAACAGATGGCTGGATGAACTAAGTACACCCTTAAAACCACAAATACTTCCTTCTTCCATTGAAGAGCGCATAGCATTGTATGAAAAAGTGATGGAATATGAAGCAAAGCAGACTCTTTTTAGGTTGGTGCGTGAAAAATTTTTGAATTACAGAGTGTTGCGTGCATGGGTGAAAAACAATCAAGAAGTGATTCCTAGTTACATATTATTTTATTCTACATGTAAAAAAGAGTACATGAAAACACACGTCGAATTTATTTCACAAGGTATTGCTTATTTGGCAAAAGAAGAGGCTCGTTTTATTGCATTACAAACGTTTAATACTCAAGCAAACACAGCATATAAAACTGTAAAAGAGATGTTACAAAATCCCCCAACTATTGAAACAGAATTAGGCTTTAGAAGGGCTTATCAAAGCTCAGAATGTGCCTCTCTAAGTCCATTGATTGTCTTAGATGAAATAAAAAATTGAGACGTATGAACTCTTTATCCAAAGTAAAACATATCCTGACATTAGAGAAAATTTAGTATTAATTGGCTAAAATATTAGAATTTTGTTAGAAGGTTTTAAAGATGTTAATTGATGTTGTAGAGATCCAAAAAATACTCCCTCACCGCTCCCTTTTTTACTCATTGATCGAGTAACAGCGTTGCATTCAGGCAGTTCTATAGAAGCGTATAAAAATGTTACGATTGGTGAACAGATTTTTCAAGGTCATTTCCCTGATCATCCGATTTATCCAGGTGTGATGATTATTGAGGGTATGGCACAAGCAGGTGGCGTCTTAGCATTTAAAAGCATGGATGAAGAGGCTCAAGAAGGGACGAAAGAAAAAGTAGTTTATTTTATGAGCATTGATAATGCGAAATTTAGAAATCCTGTTCGACCAGGGGATAAATTGGTGTATCAATTGAATGTGTTAAAACACAGAGGTAATATTTGGGTACTCGATGCGAAAGCTTATGTGGATGATAAGTTGGTTGCTGAAGCCGAACTTAAAGCTATGATTGTGGATAAATAAAATGCCAAAAATTCACCCAACCGCCGTTGTGGAAGAGGGAGCATTGCTTGAAGCCAATGTTGAGGTGGGGCCTTTTTGTTTTATCTCTAAAGAGGTAAAAATAGGAGAAGGAACCAGAATTGCTCAAGGAGCACACATTTGTGGCAATACGACAATTGGTAAACATAATGAAATTTTTTCACATGCCGTATTGGGTTCGATTCCTCAGGATTTAAAGTATGCAGGAGAAGAGGTCGAACTGATTATTGGTGATTACAATAAAATACGTGAATTTACCCTTTTTAATCCAGGTACACTAGGTGGTGGTAACAAAACAGTCATTGGAAACCACAATTTGTTTATGGGGTATGTGCATATTGGGCATGATGTTCATATTGGTGATCATTGTATTTTAGCCAATGCAGCAACGCTTGCTGGACATGTTGAAATAGGCAATTATACCGTTATCGGTGGTATGACACCGATTCACCAGTTTGTAAAAATTGGTGATTTTGCAATGATCGCAGGAGCCTCAGCACTTTCACAAGATATTCCACCTTTTTGTTTAGCGGAGGGAAATCGTGCGGTGCTTAGAGGATTAAATCTGAATGGTTTACGTCGTCATTTTGAGCGTGCAGATATTGATGCTCTTCGTTTGGCGTATCGTAAATTGTTTGAATCAGGACAACCACTTCAAGAAACAGCAGCATCTCTTTTAGCCAATGAAAGCAATGAAAAAGTCTTACAGATGTGTCGTTTTATTGTTGAATCAACCCGTGGGATTCCATTTGAGAGGAAAAATAATGGTGAATAGAGAGTGTAGTTTTTGTGGAACCAAAGAGAGTAATGATACCCGTTTAATTGCGGGTGATGATGTTTTTATTTGCGAACATTGTGTGATTTCAGCCTATAAGATTTTCTTTGGAGAGATTCCAGATGCGTCTGTTTCAGGGCAAATGCAAGAAGAGACGTTCAATCCAACTTTGCTGACACCTAAAGAGTTAAAAAAAGTTTTAGATGATTTTGTGATTGGGCAAGATCAAGCAAAAAAGATTTTCTCGGTTGGTGTTTATAATCATTATAAACGTATTTTTAAACAAAGTTCGATTTCTGATGATACAGAAATTTCAAAATCAAATATTTTGCTCATTGGACCAACAGGAAGTGGAAAAACTTTGATGGCACAGACGTTGGCACGTTTTTTAGATGTGCCTATTGCAATTTCAGATGCAACCAGCCTCACAGAAGCGGGTTATGTGGGTGAAGATGTCGAAAATATTTTGACAAAACTTCTGCAAGGTGCCAATGGTGATATTAAAAAAGCAGAGCAAGGTATTGTCTTTATTGATGAGATTGATAAAATTGCACGCATGAGTGAAAACCGCTCGATTACGAGAGATGTTTCAGGAGAGGGCGTTCAACAAGCACTCTTAAAAATCATCGAGGGTAGTGTGGTGAATATTCCACCTAAGGGTGGACGTAAACACCCTAATCAAGAGTTTATTCAAATTGATACCACCAATATTTTATTCGTATGTGCGGGTGCTTTTGATGGATTGGAAGAAATCATTAAACGTCGTATTGGTAAAAATGTTTTAGGATTTGAGCAAGAAAAGCGTAGTAAAAGTCAAGAAGAAGGCCTTTTTGATATGGTAGAGCCTGATGATTTAGTCCATTATGGTTTGATTCCTGAGCTGATTGGTCGTTTACATGTAACTGCAAAACTCTCTTCGATTACCAAAGAAGATATGGTGCGTATCTTAACGGAGCCTAAAAATGCAATTTACAAACAATATCAAAAATTATTTGCGATTGATAATGTCGAGTTAACGTTTGAAAAAGAGGCATTAGAAGCAGTTGCAGAACTTGCAATTAAACGAAAAACAGGTGCACGTGGACTCCGAAGTATTATGGAAGAGCTTATGGTGGATGTGATGTATGAACTTCCAGAATTAGAGGGATATGAAGTGATTGTCACTCAAGATGCTGTTTTAAAAGGCGAAAAACCTCTTTATATCAAAAAAGATAAAAAAAGCGCATAAAAAAGGATAGATGAGATGATTTTAGATAAGTTGATAGGGTTTTTCTCAAGCGATATGAGTATTGACCTTGGAACAGCCAATACACTTGTGCTGGTAAAAGGTAAAGGAATTATTATTAATGAGCCTTCTGTTGTTGCCGTACAGCGTAATCGTTATGGTAAGCAAAATATTTTAGCAGTGGGCAAAGAAGCAAAAAACATGGTAGGAAAAACACCAGGTGATATTGAAGCGATTCGTCCTATGCGCGATGGCGTGATTGCTGATTTTGATATGACAGAGAAGATGATTCGTTATTTCATTGAAAAAGCACATCGTAGAAAAAGCTTTTTGCGTCCACGTATTATTATCTGTGTGCCTTATGGTTTAACACAAGTGGAGCGAAAAGCAGTCCGTGAATCTGCTATGAGTGCGGGTGCACGTGAAGTCTTTTTGATTGAAGAGCCTATGGCGGCTGCGATTGGTGCAGGGCTTCCAATTCGTGAACCTCAAGGAAGTTTAGTGGTCGATATCGGTGGCGGTACAACCGAAATTGGCGTCGTCTCTTTGGGTGGATTAGTGATTAGTAAATCCATTCGTGTGGCTGGTGATAAGATTGATATTGGCGATCGTGGATTATGTTAAGAAAAAGTATAACTTATTAATTGGTGAGCGAACAGGTGAAGAGATTAAAATTTCAATTGGTACAGCAATTCCTATTGAAGAGCCTCTTTCTATGGTTGTGAAGGGACGTGATCAAGTCAGTGGTTTACTCAGCCGTATTGAACTCAGTAGTGAAGATGTGAGAGATGCCATTAAAGAGCCACTCAAAGAGATTGCAGATGCGCTTAAAGATGTTCTTGAAGTGATGCCTCCTGATCTAGCGGGGGATATTGTTGAAAATGGTATTGTTCTAACGGGAGGTGGTGCTTTGATTCGTGGATTTGACAAGTACCTCTCAGATATTGTGAAATTGCCAGTATTTGTTGCAGATGAGCCTCTTTTAGCGGTGGCTAAAGGTACAGGTAAAGCACTCGAAGAGATTGACCTTTTACAGCAATTATCGAATGAATAAACTTAAAATTCTGATTTTGTGTGTTGCTTTTGTGTTTGTATCGTTTCGATACGGCACAGAAGCACGAAATATTATTGCAGGATTTCAAAATCAAATTTTGGCAATGTATGTTGAGATTAAAAGAACCATTACGGAAAAGATTACCGAGCATATTAGTCAACAAGAAGAGATTAAACGTTTGCGCGTTGAAAATCAAACATTACAAAAATCAGCTGTTTTATCGATTGCCTTCGCAAGTAAGTTAAATGATTTACTCAAAGAACATAACACAACAGGGTATCATCCTAGTGTGGCGTTAGTTGAGTCTATTGGGTATGCCAATTTAAATGATTATGGAAAAGTGTGGCTTCGCTTTGATGACTTTAATCAAAGTAGAATTTATGGACTTTTACAAAAGGGTATGCAGCAGGAATTGTTGTTGCCAATGATGGTCATCCACAAGCTTTATTGTTAAGTGATCCAAAATCTATTTTTGCTGTTTATGTCGGTGAGAGTAAAATGCAAGGCATTATACAAGGAAATCGTAAAGAGGTTTTGGTGAGATATATCTCACAATGGTTACAACCTCAAGTGGGTGATGAAGTCGTAACAAGTGGTCTTGATGGGATCTTTTTTGAAGGAATAAAAGTAGGTGTGGTTTCTAAAGTGATTGAAGAAGAGTCTTCAAAAACAGTGGTAATAACCCCGTATGTTACACCGCATGTACCGTCGTATATGCATGTGATTAAATAAAATGAATATTGAATCCAGTCTCTTCGGACATTGGCTTGAATATTACATGTAGATTAAAGGAAAAAGATGCCAAAACGTCAAGATATTAAAACCATATTATTAATTGGATCAGGTCCAATTGTCATCGGACAGGCATGTGAATTTGACTATTCGGGAACGCAAGCAGCAAAAACACTTAAAGAGTTAGGCTATCGTGTTGTTTTGGTGAATTCAAATCCTGCGACGATTATGACTGACCCTGAGTTTGCAGATAGAACGTATATCGAACCTATTACTCCAGAAGTGATTGCACGCATTATTGAAAAAGAGAGTGTTGATGCTGTACTTCCAACGATGGGTGGGCAAACAGCGCTGAATGTTGCCATGACCATGCATGAAAAAGGGATGCTCAACAATGTCACATTTTTAGGGGCAAATCCTGCGGCCATTAAGAAAGGTGAAGATAGACAAGCTTTTAAAGAGGCGATGTTGAAAATCGGGATGGATTTACCTATTAGTGCGTATGCGTATAATATGGAAGATGCCTATGCAGCGGCTGAAAAAATTGGATTTCCACTAATTATCCGTGCTTCGTATACTCTTGCGGGTGGCGGTAGTGGTGTTGCGTATAATATTGATGAGTTTAAAGAGTTGGCAATGGCAGGGCTTGATGCGAGTCCAATTAATGAAATTTTGATTGAAGAATCACTCTTAGGTTGGAAAGAGTACGAGATGGAAGTCATTCGTGATAGGGCGGATAACTGCATTATCGTTTGTTCCATTGAAAACCTAGACCCAATGGGTGTGCATACGGGAGATAGTATTACCATTGCACCAGCGCTTACGTTAACGGATAAAGAGTATCAGCGTATGCGAAATGCTTCGTTTGCCATTTTGCGTGAGATTGGCGTCGATACGGGTGGAAGTAACGTCCAGTTTTCAATCTGTCCTAACACAGGTCGTATGACGGTGATTGAGATGAACCCTCGTGTGAGTCGTAGTTCAGCACTTGCTTCTAAAGCGACAGGGTATCCTATTGCCAAAGTGGCGACACTTTTGGCGGTTGGTTTTACGCTTGATGAGATTAAAAATGACATTACAGGAACAGCGGCAAGTTTTGAGCCTGTGATTGACTACATTGTGACAAAAGTGCCTCGCTTTACCTTTGAAAAATTCCCATTAGCGGACTCAACCTTGACTACTTCAATGAAGAGTGTGGGTGAAGTCATGGCGATTGGTCGTACGTTTAAAGAGTCGTTCCAAAAGGCACTTTGTTCACTGGAGACCAATCTTAGTGGTTTTGAGAGTATGAAAGTGGATGAAGAAAAACTCAAAAATGAGATTCGTCGCCCCAATGCGGATAGAATGCTCTATGTAGGTGAAGCGTTCCGTCGTGGGTACAGTGTGGAAGATATTTTTGCGTTAAGCAAGATTGATCCGTGGTTTTTAAATCAGTTTAAAGAGATTATTGATTTTGAAAAAAAGATCGATATGTTTATTTTAAATGATGAAAAGCTTTTGCGTCAGGCTAAAACGATGGGCTTTTCGGATAAGATGATTGCAAAACTCATTAATCAAGAAGACAATTTAGAACTGACCTCAAATGATATCTATTTTGCACGAACTAAACTTGGCATTGATTTTGAGTACAATGAAGTCGATACCTGCGCGGCAGAGTTTAAAGCCTTAACACCGTATCTTTACTCTACTACCAATGTGACAAAACTTCCTTTACATGTAAAGAGTGAAGAGAGCCAAAAAAAAGGTGATGATTATTGGTGGTGGGCCTAACCGAATTGGTCAAGGTATCGAGTTTGACTACTGTTGTGTGCATGCAGCGTATGCGCTAAATGACATGGGTGTTAAAACCATTATGTACAACTGTAACCCTGAAACCGTTTCAACCGATTACGATACCAGCGATATTCTTTACTTTGAACCGATTGATTTTGAACACGTAAGAAATGTGGTTGAAAAAGAGAATCCAGATGGGATTATCGTTCATTTTGGTGGACAAACACCGCTTAAATTAGCGAAGAAATTGACCGTTATGGGTGCAAAAATCATCGGTACCACCGCGCGTGTGATTGATATGGCAGAAGATAGAGAAAAATTCTCAAAATTTATTACCGAAAATAATATCAAACAACCAAATAACGCAACTGCAACCAGCGAAGAAGAGGCGATAGAGAAAGCTAAAGAGATTGGGTATCCTGTTTTAGTACGTCCAAGTTATGTTCTAGGTGGACGTGCGATGCGTATCGTCTACAACGAGAGTGAGCTTCGAACGTATATGAACGAAGCGGTGAGTGTAAGCCATAATTCACCTGTTCTCATTGACCAGTTTTTAGATAGAGCCATTGAAGTGGATGTGGATGCGATTTGTGATGGTAAAGATGTGTACATTGGTGGCATTATGCAACATATCGAAGAAGCGGGAATTCATAGTGGCGATAGCGCATGTTCTCTGCCTAGTGTCAGTTTAAGCGATGCCATTTTGGCAAAAATTGAAGCGCAAACACAACAAATTGCTCTTAATTTAGGTGTTGTAGGTTTGATGAACATTCAATACGCTATCTATCAAGACGATGTATATATGATTGAAGTGAATCCAAGAGCGAGTCGTACCGTACCATTTGTGAGTAAAGCAACAGGTATGCCAATGGCAAAAATAGCCACTCGTGTCATGTTTCAAGGTAATCTTAGAGAAGCGCTTAAATTTTACGATAAATTTGATGTGTTACGAGAAGAAAATGGCATTTTAAAACCTAAAAAATTTGATCATGTTGCGGTGAAAGAAGCGGTATTCCCGTTCAATAAACTTCAAGGCGCAGACCTCATTTTAGGACCTGAGATGAAATCAACAGGCGAAGTCATGGGTATTAGTAAAAACTTCCCAGCTTCATTTGCAAAAAGTCAAATCGCTTCGGCTAACGTGCTTCCAAAGAGTGGCTCTGTGTTTATCTCATTGGTCGATATTGACAAAAGTTTTGCGAAACAAATTGGTGAAAAATTTGTTCAATTAGGCTTTAAAGTCGTTGCCACAGGTGGTACACACAAAGCGCTTCAAGATGCGGGTGTGGAGGCTGAGTTTGTCTATAAAATCTCTGAGGGCCGTCCAAACATTGAAGATAAACTCAAAAATGGGGATATTGCGCTTGTCATTAATACGAGTGATGCTAAATCAAGTAAAGACGATGCGAAGAAAATTCGCCAAGCCGTGCTTCGTTTTAAAATCCCTTATTTTACCACCGTTGCTGCCGCTGCTGCTGCGACAGAGTCCATTGAGTACATTCAAGATAAAAGCGCACTTGAGCCACGTGCGTTACAAGACTATTTAAACTAAAAATCATGAATCCCCAGCTGGTATATCTAGCCCAAACAGAGACAACAGCGGGGTTTCTCTCCCAAAATGTGGGCGCGCTTATTCAAACGAAAAACCGCCCAAGCGGTAAATCGTTTTTGATGAGTGTGGATTCGCTTAAAACCTTGCGCACCTTTACAAGAGTTCCAACATTGCATAAAAATTGTGTACGACGCTCCAAAAAAACAACGTTTGCGTATCCGTGTGGCTTAGCGATTCGTGTGGTGAAAGATGAAGCGCATTTGGAATTTTTACGCAAACTAAAATGGAGTTACTCGACCTCTTCAAATCCCAGTGGAAAAGGTTTTGATGAAGCATTTGCCAAAGAAAAAGCGGATGTGATTGTCTTTACATGTAAAGGTTTTTTTGAAGATAAACCTTCAATGATTTACAGATTAGGAAGAGTGAAAAAGAAGCGATTGCGGTAAGGGCTACGTTTTGGCGTAGCCTTACTCTTTTATTTATGGCTACTGCAGGTATGATTTGGGTCAATTTTAGCAACATTACCTGCTAAAAACGCACGTAAAGAGTCTTCTAAAATCTCATTTTTATCATCAAAATAGACATCAATACCAAGAGCTAGAAATTTTTTCAAAGGCTCTCCACCAATACCTCCCACAATCAGAACATCTGCTCCAAGAGATTGAATATTGCTCACGGCATTTTGACATGCACCAGTAACATGTCCAGGATTTTTATGAACACTTACATCTTTGACGATGCCATCTTCAACTTTTACAACGGTATAAAAATTGGCTCGACCAAAGTGTGCTCCACGTTTGGCACTCAAACCCTCATCTTTAGTTGTAGGAAATACAATAATCATAACTTAACCTTTTATTTATTTTTTGAGATAGTTATTTTAACGCTTTTAAACTAAAACTTTTCCAGTGTGCCATCTTGATAGGCTTTGTACGCTTCTGCTACACTCATTTCACCCGCACCCACATAAATAACCGTATTCATTTGTGCCAATACCGCACGGGCATTTTCTCCAGGCCCATTGCCTGTAATGATGACATCCACACCTAAATCTGCCATTACTTTTGCCATTTTAGGACCTGCACCGTGTTCTTGATTGACAATGTCACGGTTATCATGAATCGTAATTTGACCACTTTGCTCATCAAAAACAAGGACATAATACGTACGTCCAAAACGTGCTTCCATCATGGATTCCCATGCAGGGTCTTTGGTTGTAAAAGCTATTTTCATTTTATACTCCTAATGTATTTTTTATGGTTTCAAAACTTTCTTCAAGTAACTTTTTTTAAAGGCTCATCGCTGTATTCGGTAATGGTTTTTGCTTCAACCATCGCTTGTGTAAAGGCTTTGTTGTAAGGAATACTCTTTACATGTAAAATGGATTCTTCTCTCAAAAAGGCTTCAATCTGCGCACATACTTCAGGATTTAAGTCGGCTTTGTTAATAATACATCCCGCTTTAATACGAAATTTTTTTACGACTTCATAGACCCGTTTTAAATCATGTAGTCCTGAAAGGGTTGGCTCCGTCACGAGTAAAGCAAAGTTAGCACCACTCAAGGAAGAGACCACCGGACAGCCAATGCCAGGTGAGCCATCCACAATCATCAAGGATTTGTTCTTTGCTAAAGCTATGGCTTTGCCCTCTTTTTTGACTTTAGCGACCAGTTTTCCTGAATTCTCAGCGCCAATACCCAGTTTTGCATGCACCATATCGCTTCCGTATTTGGTAGAAGAGGCAAACCACGCTCCCGCCAAACGCTCATTCATGGAAATGGCATTAAGTCGGCACACTTTTTCACAGTAACCACATCCCTCACAGGAGAGCTCATCGACAACATAGCGACCATTTTGTAAGACAATCGCATCAAAACGGCACACCTTCGCACATCGTCCGCAATTACGGCAGGTATCAGGATCAATATGGGCTAAAACACCGCTGTAAAAATCCTCTTTGTGATCAAAATCTGGCTGAAGTAAAAGATGCATATCCGCTGCGTCCACATCGCAATCCACAACCACACAGGACTCTTTGGCTAAACTTGCCAGCGCTGCGGTAATGGAGGTTTTTCCCGTACCACCTTTGCCTGAAATAACAACAATCTCTTTCATTGCGCAGCTCCTTGAAAACGTGCTTTTACATGTAAAGCTATTTTTTCGATTTCATCTTTAAAAGATGGAATCTCTTTATAGATAAGTTTTCCCGCCGAATAGAGCTTTGCTGCTTCAATCAAATGAGGAATTTTCCCGATAACAGGGATGTTTTCTCTTTGGCAATACGCTACAACATCCTCATTTCCCATGCCATAACGGTTAATGACCACCCCAAACTCTTTTCCTAAAATGCGTGTCGTCTCAACCGCAAGTGTTAAATCGTGCAAACCAAAAGGAGTGGGCTCAGTCACTAAAATGACAAAATCTGCATCTTTAATCGCCTCAATCACAGGGCAAGACGTCCCTGGAGGTGAATCAAAAAGCTTCATGGTTTCATCATCAAAATGTTGATCAACATATTTTTTAGTCTGCGCAATCAATGAGACGGCTTGTTCTTCTCCGATATTTAAACGACCTTCCACAAACTCAATATTTCCTGCAAGAAAATGGCTCAGTTCGCCCATTTTTTGAGGCTCCATCGGCAGTGAACCCAGTGAGCAAAGTTCCGAACAGGCGTAGCAACTGTGGCAGAGATTGGGGAAGACTAAAATCTCATTCGCAATGCAAAGAAGGGCGTTGAAATTACAGTTTTCAACGCATTCACCACATAGAGTACATGAAGTGCTATCCCAATGAGGAATCATCTTCATTTTATCCTCTTTGCGTAAG
Source organism: Sulfurospirillum sp. (assembly GCA_021206415.1). Lineage (GTDB taxonomy): Bacteria > Campylobacterota > Campylobacteria > Campylobacterales > Sulfurospirillaceae > Sulfurospirillum. Next base: position 75,123 of record JAJOKG010000006.1, read on the forward strand.
AGTTCGCCTTGTAAAAAGAGGTTGGAATTGGGTTCTTCCACATCCAAATCAACCAAAACAGTGCTTTGACTCTCTCCTAAAAATGTTGCAAGATTGGTGGAAAGGGTTGTTTTCCCCGTTCCACCTTTACCGCTAGCTATGGCTATTTTCATGCTCTTTCCTCTCCTGTATGACAACATACTCCATGTCCAAAGCCCTTGGCAAAATCAACCAATTCACTTGAATGACACAAAGGACACTCTTTTTTCTCTTCTAAAATATTGACACGAAAACGATGGTTGCAGGCTTTGCATTGGTAAACATTTTCTTTAAAATGCACACTTCCTCCATCAATCACCACTTTAGAGCCTTCAACAAGCATCAACGCTATTTTTTTACGGGCACGCTCTACTAACCTCGTGAAGGTTGAGCGAGAAATTCCCATCATTTCAGATGCCTTTTCATGTTCTAAGCTTTCATAATCCGCCAATCGAATCGCTTCGTACTCATCAAGCTCTAGGATAATGGTTTCAAGTTTAGTTCCTGCAACACCTGCAGGCTTAAAGGTGGTAAATAAGGGAGGGTGACTCACCGCTCTTGCTTTTGGATTCCGTGCCATAAGGTCTCACTTTTAATAAATTAGAGCCATTATAATACACATATGTGCATAATGTCAAGAGTAAATATGCACATATGTGCAAAAATAGTTTTACATGTAAAGATTCCAATGTGAAAAATAAATTCTTCAATATTCATTTAAATTTTAAATTGTTTGATATAGAATCTCCCAGAAAGAGTGTCATAAAAAATTTTAGGGAGAGGGTTGATGGTTACGCCTAAAGATCATATTAACTTTCAAGCATTGAAGCTTTCATCCAACATTGATGAAGAAATTATGGATTGTGCGATTGCATTTATTGAGCCAAATGGTGGTGGTCCATTACCAGATCACACACATGAACACGATCATCTCTTTACCGTCATTTCAGGTGAAATTGAGATACATGTGGGGGATGAAAAAATTATCTTAACAGAGGGAAAGTCGTTTAGAGTTTCTGGTCAAACCCTTCATTCTGTATGGAATGTTTCTCAAAAAATTGCAAAAGTATTAGGTGTTTCACTAAGCGCAAAGTAAGAGTCTATTAAGAAATATAAGCCTTACATGTAAAGCTTATAGCTTCCCTATAATCTTTCGAATCGCAAGCGAAGCGAGTGTAAATCCAAAAGCTCCTGTGACGCACATTAGGCTTCCTAGCGCTTTGCACAAAGGCTCCTCATCGGAGAAAACGGTGAGAAAATCTCCTTTAAAGCCACTTTTTTTTAAGCTCATAACGCATTTTTTTTTGCTAACGCACGCCGTGGGTTTTCCAGATTGAGGCGGTGCGAATCCGTGTGGGGTCGATTTTTTTTGGCACTGCCACTGGAGCTTAAAAGTTTTTCACTCACTTTGTGAGCAATGGCAATTTTGGCGGGCATATCATCAATGGCGTCGATGACCACATCGTAGGGTGAAAAGTCAAATGCTTCGACCCATGATGGGGTGATAAGGGTGTGAATAGGTGTGACATTGGGATAAAGTGAAGCAAGGTGCAAGACTTTGACTTCGCCCACCGCTTCGCTTCCTAGTTGGCGGTTTTGATTGGTGATATCATACACATCATCATCCACAATGGTAATACGCCCGATACCGGTGCGAAAGAGTGCATCCAAACAGACACTCCCGACACCTCCCACTCCTAAAAGAAGGATATTTGCGTTTTGGAGTTTTTCAAAATCATGCTCTAAAACAGAGCGAACTCTGCTAAAGCGCTCATCCATGTTCTATCCAGTGGTTTAAGGTTTCTAATTCATCATGCGCAGTCATATCGAGCTGAATTGGTGTAATAGAGACATATCCCGCTTCAATAGCGCTGAGGTCACAGTCATTTTTTTCACTCTTTCTCCACTCTAAGGTGTGCACGCCTAGCCAGTAGTACTCCTCACCTCTAGGATTTCGATGCAAGTGCGCATCATTACCGTACATGCGGTGTCCCGCACGGGTAATTTTATACCCTTTACATTCATCAGGTGTGAGTGGCGGAATATTGACATTTAAAAAGCGACGCTCACTTAGAGGAAATGTGCCTTCTAGGATTTTTTTTCGCTAAATCATGCACCGTTTTCTCTGCCAAATCGTAGCCATGGGTGAGTTCAATGTTTTGAGGTCCTCCCACATAGACTTGCGAAATCGCAATCGAGGGAACACCATGCAAAGCGCCTTC
>JAJOKG010000006.1:77462-84113 GCA_021206415.1 Sulfurospirillum sp.
CCTCCCACATAGACTTGCGAAATCGCAATCGAGGGAACACCATGCAAAGCGCCTTCCATAGCCGCACTGGCTGTTCCACTATACGTAATATCTTCGCCTAAATTGGAGCCTTTGTTGATACCACTCACAATTAAATCAGGTTTGTTTTCTCCTTCAAAAAGAGCGTTCAATGAGAGGTAGATACAATCCGTGGGTGTGCCATCATCGAGTTTAAAAAAAGTCTCTTCAAGAGAGATAAAACGAAGCGGACGGGTCAGGGTAAGGGAGTGTCCGCAGGCGGATTTTTCAGAACTTGGAGCGACAATAGTCACATGCCCTAAAGGACGAAGCGCACGAGCAAGTGCGTGAAGCCCTGCGCTTTCAAAGCCATCATCATTCGTAATTAAAATGCGTTTCATTTCTAAACCTTGTTTTTGGGATATTATAACGAAAGAGACTTATGTTAGACTTCCTTTAAAGCACAAAAGCGAGTCTATTTTTAAGAGATTTTTGTATAGACTTCGTCATAAAGAATTAAAAAAGGCACTGTTGTGAAATTATTGATTTCTGCGCTTGAACCTTCTGCCAATCTCCATTTAGAGCCTATTTTAAAAGGAATAGAGGGGTGCGAAATTTATGGCGTTTTTGATGAACGTTTTGGTAACCCCGTGATGCCTTCAAAAGCATTTTCCATTATGGGTTTTCTGGACGCATTGCCTAAAATTCGTAAGGCTAAAAAAGCGATAAAAATTATGGCTCGGATGAGTTTTTTCGTGGATAAAGTTATTTTAATTGATTCACCCGCATTTAATTTGCCTTTAGCCAAAGCGATTAAAACGATTAATCCTAATGTGCCGATTGTCTATTATATTTTGCCCAAAGTGTGGGCGTGGAAACCCAAACGTGTCAAAGCGATGGAGCGTTATTGCGATGTTTTAGCCTCCATTTTTCCTTTTGAAGATCAGTTTTACACCAAATCGACTTATGTGGGCAATCCTCTTTTAGATGAGATTCCACTCTTTAAGCTCCAGTGTGACACGAGTGGCGTGGTTGCGTTTTTGCCAGGAAGTCGTAAAAGTGAGATTAAAACGCTCTTTCCCATTTACAAAGAGGTGGCAGCGAAATTGGTGGATAAAGAGAAGATTTTGGTGATTCCTCCCCATTTTGATTATCGAGAGATTGCTGAGATTTACGGGGATATTCACGATTTTAAAATCTGCCGAAATACCTATGAGGCATTTGCCAAAAGCGAGTTTGCCTTTATTTGTTCGGGCACAGCAACCCTTGAAGCAGCACTGGTTGGTGTGCCATTTGTATTGGCTTACAGGGCTAAGGCAATTGATTTTTGGATTGCAAAGCATTTTGTGAAATTAAAGCATGTGGGCTTAGCCAATATTTTATTTGATTTTGCCCATAAACCTGCTTTACATGAAGAGCTTTTGCAAGAAGAGGTGAGTGTTGAGGGTTTGCTTCATGCCTATAAAAATGTCGATAAAGAGGCTTTTTTAACACAGGCGAAGGAGCTTCGAGGCATGTTAAAGCACGGTGCCACAGAGGCAATGATAAGTATTATTAAGGCATAATTATTGGAAGGATATAAGGAGTATACGAATGAACAATAAAGAACCCATGACCGAATATGGCTATAAAAAATTAACCGATGAACTGAGTGACTTAAAAAAAAGACAACGTCCAGAGACCGTGATAGAGCTTGATATCGCACGAAGCCACGGCGATTTAAAAGAGAATGCGGAATACCATGCGGCGAAAGAGAAATTAGCGTTTATTGATTCTCGTATTGCAGAACTTAGCGATTTGGTATCGCGCTCGCAAGTGATTGACCCTAGCACGTATGAGCATGACAAAGTGCGTTTTGGCTCAACCATTACGCTAGAGAATTTAGAAACCAATGAAGAGGTAACGTATAGTATTGTAGGCAGTACGGAGAGCAATCCTGATTTAGGGCTTATTTCGTATCATTCACCGCTTTCTAAACAGTTGATGGGGCGTTGTGTGGATGAGGAAGTGATGATTAAATTGCCCGTAGGAACGCAAGAGTATGCCATTTTAAACATTACGTATTGTGAAATTAGCTTTGAGGTAAAATCTAAATGAGAGTCGCGATTATTGGGGCGAGTGGGTATACAGGCTTAGAGCTGATTAAAATGCTCATTTCTCATCCACATTTTGAGATTACCTATATTGCCACTACAGAAGGTGGCGTTAAGGCGAGTGTATTGCATCCAAGTTTGGTGGGTGTCTTTGAGCAAGAGGTGCTTAAAGCCGATGCTAAAGAGGTAGCAAAACATGCGGATTTGGCATTTTTAGCCCTTCCTCATCAAGCAGCGATGGGTTTTGCTAAAGAGCTTTTAGAGTTACATGTAAAGGTAGTTGATCTCTCAGCGGATTATCGTTTAGAGCTTGAAGCCTATGAAAAACATTACTGTCAACATCAAGATAAAGAGCATCTTCAAGAGGCGGTCTATGGGCTTCCTGAGATTCATAAAGAGAAAATTAAAGCAGCTCGTTTGATTGCCAATCCAGGCTGTTACCCTACCGCTTCACTCTTAGCGGTTTTGCCATTTCTTTCGTACCTCAAAAAAGACGCACCCATTTTTCTTGATGCGAAAAGTGGGGTTTCAGGGGCAGGTAAAAAACTCTCTGCAACATCGCATTTTGTTACGATTAATGAGAATATTTTTGCGTATAATCCTCTCAAACACCGTCATGAGCCTGAAATCGCAGAGAAGATTGCTCAAGTAAGCGGGCATCCTTTTGAGGTCAATTTTATTCCCCATCTTTTGCCTGTCAGTCGAGGGATGTTGGTGAGTGCGTATTTGCAAACGAATGAAGTCATTGATGCTAAAGCCGTCCTTCAATCTTTTTACAAAGAGGCTCGTTTTGTGCGAGTAAGAGAAAATCCTGTGGATATTAAGTCGGTGGCAGGAACGAACTTTTGTGATTTGTTTGTGACCCAAAAAGGGACATCACTTTTTGTCTCTTCAGCGATTGATAATCTTCTTAGAGGCGCTTCTTCGCAAGCGGTGGTGAATGCCAACCTTATGTGTGGGTTTGAAGAGAGCGCTGGAATCCCTATTATTGCGTATGTCCCCTAATCTTATCATTCAAGAAGGAGCGCATTTTATCGCCGATGCACACGATAGTGCTGATCGCTCCTTTTTCTTTGAATACCTTTTACATGTAAAGAAAGATCCTCCACCCCAACTCTTTTTAATGGGCGATATGTTCGACCTGTTAGTTGGTGAAGTAGACCATGGCGTCAAGCAATACGCCCACTATATTGCCCTCTTAGAAGAGATTGCACAAAGCTGTGAAGTGTACTATTTTGAGGGCAATCATGACTTTTGTCTCTCAAAACTCTTTAACCATGTAAAGGTGATACCTCTTTCTCAACAACCTCTTACATGTAAACTTCCTAGCGGACAAAGCTGTTTGTTACTGCATGGCGATAAATACGGTAACGATTGGCTCAACCGTCTCTACACGACTTTGATTCGAAATCCTCTGATGTTGCGTTTTTTTAAATGGCTGTGATGGGTTAAGTCATGGAGCCATTTCAAAGGCGATTGAAAAATCCCAAACTCAAAAGAACTTATGCAAACGCATTCCTCATTTTACAACGCTCATACAACGCAAGCTCTCTTTCTACCCCAAAGCGGAGGTTATCGCAGAAGGTCATTACCATCAGAATCACGCTTTTATGGTATCTGGTGTGCATTATATAAATTTTTCATCTTTTGCGTGCAATCAAAGCTACTTTAGTGTACAATCCTCACCAGAGACACCATTTGCACCCATGCAATTGAGGTCATGTCCAAGTCAATAAGGGGCAGTAATGGCGAAAGAAAGTATTTTAAAAGTAGGCTCTAATGAGATGGAGCTGGTTGACTTCCGTATTTTTAAAAAGGAAGAAAACGGGGTATATGAGGGAATTTATGGTGTGAATGTCGCCAAAGTGCGCGAAATCATCAAAATCCCAAATCTTACAGAACTTCCAGGTGTTCCTGATTATATTGAGGGAATTTTTGATTTGCGTGGCATTGTGATTCCTGTGGTCAATCTTGCCAAATGGATGAACATCAAAGAGCCTGATGATGGGTCGATTAAACCACGTATTATTATTACCGAATTTAGCGATATTTTAATTGGTTTTGTTGTTCATGAAGCGAAACGCATTCGTCGTATTAGTTGGAAAGACATTGAACCAGCATCGTTTGTCGCAGGGATGGGCTCATTGGATAAGAGTCAGATTACGGGTGTGACACGGATTGAAAATGATGAGGTTTTGTTGATTTTAGACCTTGAAAGCGTTTGTACAATCTTTGGGTATTTACCAGCCAAAAATTGATGTGGAAGATGATCAAATTCAAAAAATTGATGGTACAGCGTTGATTTTGGATGACAGTATGACCGCTCGAAAGCTCGTCAGTGATGCGCTTCGTAAAATGGGTATGCGTGTGGTCGAGGCAAAAGATGGCATGGAAGGGTTAGAAAGACTGAATGAGCTGTATGCAAATTACAAAGAAGAGTTAACCGATGTGGTTAAAATTATCATTAGCGATGTGGAAATGCCACAAATGGATGGTTTTCATTTTGCAGCCAATGTTAAAGAAGACCCTCGGTTTAAAAATATTCCGATTGTTTTTAACTCATCTATTAGTGATCATTTTAGTGAGATTAGAGGCAAAGAGGCGGGCGGTGAAGCCTATTTAACCAAGTTTGATGCGGGTATCTTCTATAAAGAAGTCTCAAAAGTCATCAAAGCACATGTGAAAACAGCACAATAGGGGTAGAACGATGGAAGATATTCAAGAAATTTTAGAAGATTTTTTGGTTGAAGCGTTCGAACTTATTGAACAACTTGATCAAAATTTGGTAGAGCTAGAGTCCAATCCTGATGATTTGGAACTGCTTAACAGTATTTTTAGGGTGGCGCATACGATTAAAGGGTCATCATCGTTTTTAAATTTTGATGTTCTCACAGGTTTGACGCATCATATGGAAGATGTTTTAAATAAGGCACGTCACGGTGAAGTGAAATTATCACACGAAGTGATGGATGTCGTTTTAGAGTCCATTGATATGATGAAAAGTTTGCTTCATGCGATTCGAGACAATGGCAATGACACTTCTATTGGCATTGACATTACCGATATTTGTCGTCATTTAGACATTATTTCTAATGGGGATGAAGTAAGCGCACCAGTGGCACCTGCTCAGATGGATCCTGTGGAAACACCGATGGATGAAGATAATGTGGATTATTCAAAACTCAGCGATAAAGAGGTTGAAGAGGAGATTGAGAGACTTCTTAAAATGCGTAAAGAAGAAGACCGTCAACGTAAATCTCAAGCTACAGTATCAACGCCTGTTTCCACGAATGCAGCATCTTCTGTACAGGAAGATAAAAATGAAGAGGAAGAGCCAAAAAGTTGCGGCAGCAAGTGTCAAACGAGCTGCACCTGAGTCTTCTACTCCAGCTAAAAAAGATGCATCCAGTTCAATGGAACAGACCATTCGTGTTGAAGTCAAACGACTTGACCATTTAATGAATTTAATTGGAGAGTTGGTTTTAGGTAAAAATAGATTGCTTAAAATTTATGACGATGTGGAAGAGCGTTACGAGGGTGAGAAGTTTCTTGAAGAACTCAATCAAGTCGTCTCGTCTATCTCTTTGGTCACTACAGATTTACAAATTGCAGTTATGAAAACCAGAATGCTCCCCATTGCTAAAGTGTTCAATAAATTTCCACGGATGGTACGTGATCTTTCTCGTGAGCTGGGTAAACAAATTGAGCTTGAGATTTCAGGTGAGGAAACAGAGCTTGATAAATCGATTGTTGAGGAAATTGGTGATCCACTGGTGCATATTATTCGAAACTCATGCGATCATGGTATTGAAGATATTGCGACTAGACGTGCTAAGGGTAAACCAGAAACAGGTTTGATTCAGCTCAAAGCGTACAACGAGGGCAATAACATTGTCATTGAAATTACCGATGATGGTAAAGGTTTAGATCCTGATTTACTCCGTTCAAAAGCAATTGAAAAAGGGATGATTACCGAGAGAGAAGCGGATGGTATGAGTGACAAAGAAGCGTATGCGCTTATTTTTAAACCATCGCTTTCTACGGCAAAAGTGGTGACCAACGTTTCAGGACGTGGCGTGGGCATGGACGTTGTTAAGACGAATATTGAAAAACTCAATGGTATTATTGATGTGGACAGTGAATTGGGTCATGGAACGGTCATTCGTTTAAAAATTCCATTAACCCTTGCAATCATTCAAGCGCTATTGGTCGGTGCGCAAGAGGAGTATTATGCGATTCCTTTAGCCTCTGTTTTAGAGACTGTTCGTATTCCTCTGGATGAGATTTACACCATTGAGGGTAAAAACGTCTTAAGACTTCGTGATGAAGTGCTCTCATTGGTTCGCCTCTCCGATATTTTTGGGGTCAAGCAGGTCTATGAGGGTGGTGAGCATACTTACGTTGTTGTGATAGGACTTGCCGAATCAAAATTAGGCATTGTGGTTGATACTTTAGTCGGTCAAGAGGAGATTGTTATTAAATCTCTGGGAGATTATTTACAAGGCATTGAAGGCATTGCGGGTGCTACGATTCGAGGCGATGGACGTGTGACATTGATTGT
>JAJOKG010000006.1:84213-94558 GCA_021206415.1 Sulfurospirillum sp.
CATAAAAAAGAGGACGATGTTGTTCAGCTTGTTGGATTTATTATTGGTCAAGAAGAGTACGCAGTGCCCATTTTGAGTATTCAAGAGATTATTAAACCGATTGAATACACCAGAGTTCCGAGTGTGCCTGATTATATTTTGGGCGTCTTTAATCTTCGAGGAAGTGTCATTCCTTTGATTGATTTGCGCCGTAAATTTAAAATGGACTCCGTTAAGCCAACAGAGGATACACGCTATATTGTGATGAAAGGGCATGATAATACCGCAGGGTTTGTCATTGATAGACTCACTGAAGCCATTCGTATTAAAGGGAATCGTATTGGACCACCACCTGAAACGATTCATGCAGAAAAGGGTTTAGTGTATGGTATTGGTATGCGAGAAGAAAATATTTTGACGATTTTAAAGGTCGAAGCGCTTTTAAAACGTGATTTTTAGCTTAGTAAAGAGCTAAGTCCTAAAAGGCTTAGCTCTTTACATGTAAAGATTAATCTGCTAATAAATCTGCAATTAACTCAAAGTTATTCGCACTCATCATATGAATTTTAGGGTGAACTTTTTTCAGCATACGAAATGTTTGGAGTGAAAGCTCAAAACCGACTTTATTTTCTTCTGCTTCACTGATTTTTTTCGCATGGGCTAGTTTTTCCATCCAAAGTGTGGGAACATGCACTCCTGGAACGTGCGCACTCAAAAATTGTGCGGTGCGAAGTTTGATAATCGGGAAAAATCCTAAAATAAGCTCGGCCTCATGCGCCTCTTTTCCTATCTCTTTTTTCGCCTCTTTTAAGAGTTCTACAAGCATGTTAGCATTTTCCATACTGTACACGGGTTGCGTAATAATACCTACAGCTCCATGACTCATTTTCGTTGCCATTTTTTTCATTAAATGACGAGGTGTATTGGCGTGAGCGTTACAAACCGCAAAGGGATAAATGGGTTTTGGCTGTGTTTTAAAAGGTTTGCCTGAGTAATCAATCCCTGCGTTAAAGCACTGAATAATATCCATTAAAAGGGTGCTATTTCCCTCAAAAACACCTTTAAGAGCAGGTTGGTCACTGGCACTTGCTGGATCACCTGTAAGGCATAAAATAGTGCGAAGGTCGTTTTCATTTGCTCCTAAAAGGTCTGATTGCAGGGCTAATTTATTGCGATCACGCATGCTCATGGTTGCAATGACAGGTTTATGAAAACGGTTTTGCAGTTTTAAAGCACCAAAGAGGGCGTTGTATTTTAAACGGGCTAAGGGGTTATCAGTGGTGCTAAAACCATCCACTTTTTTTATCCAATCCAAGCTGTGCAATTTTCTCAATAATAGGCTCAAAGGTAGGCTCATGAATGGGTGTTGTCTCTAGTGTTAAGAGGCTATCATGTTTGAGTTTTTCGATAAAAGATTCTAACATAAGGCTATCCGTACGATTAATTTTTTTGTATTATAACTGAAAACGTGTTGGAATGTTGCCTAAGGTTTGGAGTGCTATAATAAGACCTTTATTCGTAATGAAGGAGCAGTGAGAATGAAATTGTGTGTGTTTGATTTTGATTCAACCCTTATGGATGGTGAAACGATAGATTTTTTAGCAAAAGAGCATGGGGTAGAAAAAGAAGTCTCTGCGATTACGGAAGCGGCGATGCGTGGAGAGCTTGATTTTTTCGAGAGTTTAACAACACGTGTCGGACTTTTAAAAGGGATGAATGCGAGAAAAGCTGAAGAGATTTGTGCTCATTTACCTTTAATGAATGGTGCACGTGAAGCAATTGCAGGACTCAAAGCCAATGGGTATACCGTGATAGTATTTAGTGGAGGATTTCGTATAGGCACAACGCCTGCCAAAGCGATTTTAGGCTTTGATGCAGACTTTGCAAATATTTTACATGTAAGAGACAATCACTTAAGCGGGCTTGTGGGTGGCGATATGATGTTTGGCTTTTCCAAGGGTGACATGTTAAAAAGAGTGCAAAATCTTTTACATGTAACAGAGGAAAATACAATGGCGGTGGGAGATGGAGCGAATGACCTCTCCATGTTTGAACACGCCCATAAAAAAGTGGCGTTTTGCGCAAAGCCCATTTTGAAAAATGCGGCTAATATTGTGATCGATGAGAAAGATATGCGCAATTTACTTGAATTTATTTAGAAAAGAGTGTGAATATGTACAACAATGAATTAAGATTTTCTCTATGGTGTGATTTTGTTGAGAGAAGTTTTTTTAGAAAATGAGTTTTCGAGTTTGATTGAAAAAAAGATTGTTAATGCGGCGACCAGTAATCCTTCCATTTTTAAGTAGCGCTTTTTTAGGTTCGCCTGCATATAAAGAGGCAAAAGCACTTCTTGAAGGGCGACCTGCAAAAGAGATCTATGAAACATTAGCTATTCAAGATATTCAATGTGCTGCTAGTAAACTTTTAAGTGCTTATGAAGAGGATAACGATGGGTTTATTAGTATTGAGGTTGATCCCTTTTTATGCGATGATGCTCAAGCGACGATTGAAGAGGGAAAACGACTTTATAAAGCTATTGGCTATCCTAATGTGATGATTAAAGTACCTGCGACTGAAGCGGGATTTGTTGCTATGGAAGCATTTTTAAGTGAGGGAATGCATGTCAATGCAACACTTGTTTTTTCACATCAACAAGCTAAAGCGTGTTTAGATGCGTTTGCACGAGCCAATGCATTGTTAGAAAGCAAGAGTATTTCAAAGCTTCCTCAAGCGGTTATTAGCATCTTTGTTAGTCGTTTTGATCGTAAATTAGATGCAAAACTTGAAACCATTGATTTTCCGACAGGACGTGTGGGGATTATGAATGCCCTTCGTTGTTATGATGTCATTGAAGGGCATGGGTTACAGAACGTTAGAGCCCTTTTTGCAAGCACCGGGGTTAAAGGTGATAGTTTAAAAGAAGATTATTATATTCAAGAACTTTTAGTTAAAAATGCGATTAATACAGCACCACTTAATACGATACATGCTTTCGTTTCATCTAACGATGAACTCTTACCAATTGAATATACTCCAGAGATGATTGAAAACTTTTTTAACGCATTGCATGCCAATGATATTGATATCAATCATGTGTGTGATGAGCTTATGGATGAAGGTTTACGTGCCTTTAAAGAGGCCTTTGTGGAGATATTAAACGAACTCAAATAAGAAGGAGTTTTTATGGCTGAAAGTGTAAATATTAGTGAACTCACGTTTGAAATGACCAAAAAGCTTAAATTTTATTTGAGTAAACTGGTTGAGCACAAGGGAAGCGATTTACATGTAAAGACAGGAACGACCATACGAGGGCGTATTAATGGGGAAATTCTTCCTTTTTCAAAAGAAATTTTGAGTTATCAAGAGGGATTAACCTTAGCGAAAGAGCTTCTTCGTGGACGATTTCCTGAATTGGTTGAGAAGAAAAATATTGACTTTACCTTTAAACTAAACGATGAATATCGATTTCGTGTGAATATGTTTTTTCAAGTGGATGGTGTCTCAGCTGTATTTAGAACGATTCCTATGGTACTTCCGACGGTTGAGGCATTACATTTACCTTTGGTTATTAACTCTTTGTGTGATCTTTCTCGTGGTTTGGTTCTAGTGACTGGGCCTACGGGATGTGGTAAAACAACAACGCTTGCGTCAATGATTAATCGTATCAATAAAACACAAAAAAAACATATTATTACGATTGAAGATCCTGTGGAATTTATTTACAAAGACAATGGTTGTGTGGTTAATCAAAGAGCTATTGGTCAAGATGCTCTCTCTTTTTCTGATGCTTTGCGTGCAGCCCTTCGTGAAGATCCTGATGTTATTTTGGTGGGTGAAATGCGTGATTTGGAGACGATTGAAACGGCGATGCATGCGGCTGAAACAGGTCACTTAGTCCTTTCAACGCTTCATACCGTAGATGCGAAAGAGACCATAGGTCGTATTATTGGAATGTTCCCTGGTAGTGAGCAAAATCGTATTAAGATGTCACTTGCATCGGTTTTGCAAGGCGTTATTGCGCAACGACTTGTTAAGACGGTTGATCATGGACGAACAGCCGCCGTTGAAATTTTAGTTAAAAATGCACGTATTGAATCTTTGATTTTAGAGGGGCGTGAAACAGAGATTCCAGATGCTCTCAAAGAGGGAAAAGAGGTGTATAAAACGCAAACGTTTGATCAAGCGCTTTTAGATCTTTATGCAGAGGGAAAAATTGCACGTGATGAGGCAATTATCGCCTCTACAAGTCGTAATGATATTACGATGGCACTTGATTTTTATGATGCAGAAAAAGCACAAAAAGGGAATCGAAAGAATGATATTCCTAATAATATTCAAGAGCTTAAGGCATACGATAATGATATTATCGATTTAAAAAAATAAGCAATTTATACAGCTTTTAGGTTCATTTTAGTACAATCATTACCTTATTTTTTATAAAGGAAAACCATGTTAGAAGGCATCATTAGAGATAGTATCGAAAAAAAGGCTACTAAAGCGCTTCGTAGAGATGGATATCTAATTGCTAATATTTACGGTAAGGGTGAAGAAAACATCAATGCTGCATTTAAAGCAAACGAATTCATTAAAGCAGCAAAAAGTAAAGAGACACTTATTTTCCCTGTAAGCGTTGCAGGTAAAGTATACAATGTCGTCATTCAAGATTACCAAAAAGACCCAGTAAATAGCAATCTTTTACATGTAGATTTAAGAATGGCACTTCCAGGTGTTTTGACTAAGTATTTAGTTCCTGTAAAAACAGTAGGTATCCCAAAAGGTACAAAAAACAAAGGTGTTTTAATTCAGTCTAAAAAACGTTTAGCGGTTAAATGTACAGCAGAAAACTTACCAAATGACTTTACTGTTGATGTAAGTGATCTTGATGTAGGTGAGACCATTCTTGTACGTGATATTCCTGTTCCAGCAAACGTTAAAGTTATGGATGAAACACGTGTATCTGTTGCCGGAGTTATTAAAGCGAAGTAACGCTTAATGACGCTGATCGTTGGATTAGGAAATCCTGACTTCCAATACAAAAACAATCGACATAACGTTGGTTTTATGGTCATCGATGCTTTGCTCGGTGACCATCCTCTTGCAGAAAAAATTACTAAAACTCCTTTTAAAGGAGAGCTTTTTAAAGCTCCTTCCATGTTGCTTCTTAAACCCTTAACCTATATGAATCTTTCAGGCGAGAGTGTTCGTGCGGTGAGTGATTATTTTAAACCTGATCAAATTATTGTGATTCATGATGATTTAGACCTCCCTTTTGGAACCCTTCGTTTTAAAATAGGTGGAGGGCACGGTGGTCATAATGGGCTAAGATCGATTGATGCACATATGGGCGCTGAGTATATACGGGTACGCATTGGCATTGGAAAACCCACACATAAAAGCGATGTGGCTAAGTATGTGCTTTCTGATTTTTCAGCGTGTCAGCGAGAATGTTTACCTGAATTACTTTTACATGTAAAGAAGAGTGTGAAAGCACTGCTCCATGAGGATTTAAAAGAAGTTTCGCTACACTATTCTCTCAAACAAACGCTATGCAATGAGGATAAAGTATGAAACTTTTTGAGAAATACGTCATTTTAAATTATCTCAAAAATTTTTTAGTTATCTTTTTAGGGTTGGATTTTTTTTATGTAGGAGTCGATCTCTTAACCAACTATAAAAATATACCAAGTTCTGCAAATCTTCAACTCCTTTATGCACTTTTTCAGGCGATGAATGCGATTAATTATGTTCTGCCTCTTTCGATTGTTTTTGGTATGATTGTGACCTATTTTAATATGCTTAAAACCAATGAACTCATTTGTATGTATGCCTCAAGCATTAGTAAAAAAGCTTTAATTCGTCCTTTGTTTTTGACGTCATTATTACTGAGTTTACTCTATATTTCTCTCAATTTTACGGAGTTTGCTTATGCTTATGAGTATGGCTCAAATCTCAAAAAGTATAATCGTATTTCAAGTAATTCTGAAGATTTGTTTATTAAACACGACAACCAATATATTTATTTTAAAAAATTAGATCCATTAAAACAAATCGCTTATGATGTGACAATTTTTGAAATCAATAATGTTGATGTGAGTCGTATTATTCGTGCAAAAACAGCTTCATTTATTAAAAATATTTGGTTACTCAAAGAGGTGGAGGTTGTGCATAAGCCTCATATTAGCTCTTTAGATGATAAAGGATTTTCAAGAGAGTATCTTGAAAGTCTCAAGGCAATGGAAAATTTTAAACCTAGAATTATGGATAATATTTATCAAAGTGAGTTTTCTTTATCCATTCGTGATGGTATTGACGCTTTACGTTTTTTTTGCCACACAAGAAGTGAATACTCATAAAATTAAAGCCACACTTTTTTATCAGCTTTTTTTTTCCACTTTTCGCTCCTTTTTTAATTGTCATTTTATTTTATAAAGCACCTTTAGTGAGTCGTTATTTTAATACGGTATTAGCCGCTTCTTCTTTTGCTTTTTTTAACATTATTGGTTTGGAGTGGACTCTTTTTATTAAGCCGTTTGGCGATTAATGGTGTATTGCTTTCTGAAGTTGCCATTTTAGCACCTGTTATTTTGTTGGCATTACTAGCGCTTTATTATTATTCAAAACCTTCTTAGGACTCTTTTAATTATTTTTTGCTTAACTTTTTGATAGAATAAAGAATTATTGTTATCTCTCATAAGGTTTAAAATGACGAAATTCTCTGCTTTAGACACAAAAATATGGTACCCCCTTTGTATGTTTACAACTTCGATACAATTACCCAAAAATTTAGCGCACTTAAAGAGGTTTTTAAGGCACGTAAATCACTGATTTGTTTTGCAGTCAAGGCCAACTCCAACCTTTCTGTTCTTAAACATATGGCACATTTGGGTGCAGGATGTGATTGTGTCTCCATTGGTGAAGTAAAACGTGCTTTAGTCGCAGGGATTCCAAAATACAAAATTATTTTTAGTGGTGTGGGAAAAAGAGACGATGAGATTGAAGAAGCACTTCGCAATGATATTTTAATGCTTAATCTTGAAAGCGAAGAAGAGATGAATCGTGTTGAATGATAGCTGAAAAATTAGGTGTTGTTGCGCGCATTAGCATTCGTGTCAATCCTAACATTGACCCTAAAACCCATCCGTACATTTCAACAGGCTTACATGAAAATAAATTTGGCGTGGATATTGAAAGTGCGAAGCGTATGTACATTCATGCGAAAAATAGCGCTTCACTCGATCCTGTGGGTATTCATTTTCATATTGGCAGTCAAATTACAGATGTGAATCCATTTAAAGAAGCAGCTGAGGTTTTAGCCAATTTAGTACGTAATTTAAAAGCACTTAAAATTGATATTAAATTTTTCGATGTTGGTGGTGGCATTGGGATTCAGTACAAAGAGGAAGAGACCGTTGCGCTTTACGAATACGCTCAATCCATTTTTGCTGCTCTAGGTGGCTTAGATGTTACACTTGTGTGTGAGCCTGGGCGTTATTTGGTGGGTGATTGTGGCTACTTTTTAACCAAGGTATTGTACGAAAAGCATAACGGCTATAAGCGTTTTGTGATTGTTGATGGGGCGATGAATGATTTGATTCGACCAAGCCTTTACCAAGCGTATCATGCGATTGAGGTTGAAGGAAAAGAGGATGCCGAGAAAAGCGTGTGTGACGTGGTAGGTCCTGTGTGTGAAAGTGGTGATTTTTTGGCTAAAAATATTGAATTGCCAGCCTTAGCGCATGATGATGTGTTGATCGTAAAAAGTGCAGGTGCTTATGGATTTACCATGAGTAGCAATTACAATACCCGTTCACGTGTGGCAGAAGTGGCACTGGAAAATGAAGAAGATCGTTTGATTCGTAGGCGTGAAATGTTTGAAGATGTGATTGCATTGGAGAAAGCGTGTCTATGAGTTATTTAATCGATGTGCAAGGAACACTCATCGATGATGTGAATAAGAGACCCATTGAGGGAGCTATCGCTTTCATTGAATCTTTAAATACTTCTAAAATACCTTATGTGGTGATTACCAATAACACTAAAATTCCTAGTGTAGAATTTCACCAATTTTTATGTGATTTGGGTTTTTCTATTCCAAAAAATAATTATCTTGATCCTTTTATGACTCTGGAAAAAGTCTTACATGTAAAAGCCATTCGTAGCTTTGGTGCACAAGAGTTTGTGGATGTGATGGAGACATTAGGGTATGAGCAAAATGCTCCAAAGCCTGAAGCCATTGTTATTGCAAGCAAAAAAGATTTTGATGCAAATGATTATGCAAGCATGATAGAACTGGTTTTAGGAGGCGCTAAAATAGTGGGGATGCATGCTACGAGTATTTACGCAAAAGATAAGCGTCGTTATCCCGGCGTTGGAGCGATTTTAGAAATGCTTTCGTATGCCACAGGTGCTGCGTACAGTGTGGTAGGAAAACCTAGCCAACTCTTTTACACAGAGGCGTTAGCACGGTTACAGAATCAAGCCAATGTGAAAGATTTTGATGAGATTACGATTATTAGCGATGATGCTATCGGGGATTTGGTGGGAGCAAAAGCGTTGGGTATGAAAACGATTTTAGTGCTCAGTGGTAAATGTCAAAGTGAGGCAGAAGTTTTACATGTAAAGAGTTCTTTGGATGTGATTGTGCCAAATATTGGGTATATTAAGGGTGAAGAATGCAAACGATAGAAGCCTATCGCAAAGAAATTGATGCCATTGACGATCAGATTTTAAAATTGCTCAATGAGCGTATGGATTTGGTCAAAGAGATTGGCAAAGCAAAGCAAACCAGTGGAACGGCCATTTATCGACCTGAGCGGGAAAAAGAGATTTTGGATCGTTTGAAGTCCTTGAATAAAGGTGCTTTGAATGAGAAAGCCATTGACGCTATCTTCTTAGAAGTTTTTGCGGTCAGCCGTAATCTTGAGTTTCCAGAAAAAATTGCTTTTATGGGACCAGAGGGAAGTTATACCCATCAAGCGGCAGAGAGTCGTTTTGGAGCCATGGGAGGTTACATTGAAGTCAGTTCCATTGAAGCAGTTTTTCATGCTCTTGAAAATGGTGAAGCCAAATACGGCGTCGTTCCTGTGGAAAATAATACCGCAGGAGCGGTGGGAACAACGCTGGATTGTCTAGGAAAATTTAGTTCAAAAATTGTTGCAGAGCTTTATATGGATATTCACCATTCGTTTGCAACTGTTTGTGAGGACATTAAAAAAAATTAAACGTATCTATTCACATCCCCAAGGCTATAATCAGTGTCGGAAGTTTTTAGAAGAACACAGGCTTTTAGGAGTGGAATTTATTCCCACAAAATCAACGGCAGAAGCAGCACAAAAAGCAATCCACGATAATGACTCTGCTGCGATTTGTTCGCATATTGCCGCTAAATTATCCAATCTCCCCATCCTTTTTGAAAAAATTGAAGATAATATGGCAAATCAGACGCGCTTTTTAATTTTGAGTGATTTTAAGAACAAAAAGGGATTCGCAATAAAACCTCCATTTTGGCAAAAACCGATGATAAACCAGGAGGACTTGTAGAGTTTTTACAAACCTTTCAAGACCAAAAAGTGAATTTAACGAAAATCGAGTCACGTCCAACAAAAGAAAAAGGGTTTCAGTCTATTTTTTATATGGACTTTGAGGGGCACATTGATGATGAAAATGTTCAAAAAGTGATTGAAGAGAACAAAGACAGATACGATATTAAATGGCTGGGAAGCTATATTTGTGGAGGATAAGAGATGCAATTTAACAGAGTTTTAGATGATTTAAAAACCTATGAAGCGGGAAAACCTATAGAATTGGTGGTAAGAGAGTATGGCATTGAAGCAAAAGATGTTATCAAGCTTGCAAGTAATGAAAATCCAAGGGGATGTAGCCCAAAGGTAATAGAAGCGGTAAAAGAAGAAGCTTCAAAAATGAATCTCTATCCTGATGATAGTATGTATGAACTCAAAGAAGCGCTTGCAAATAAATATAATGTAAGTGATAAAAAATATTATTATTGGCTCAGGAAGCGATCAAGTGATTGAATTTGCTATTCATGCCAAAGCCAATGCAAATACAAAAGTATTAATAGCAGGTATTACGTTTGCCATGTATGAGATTTATACACTTCAAACAGGGGCAAAAGTTCTTAAAACACCTTCTGCACAGCATAATTTAAAAGAGATGCTAGAGATATATAAAGCCAATAATGATATTTCAATTGTTATTTTATGTATTCCAAACAATCCTTTAGGTGAATGTATAGATGTCAAAGATGTGTATGCTTTCTTAGATGAATTAAGAGCGGAAACGTTAGTGATTATTGATGGTGCATATCAAGAGTATGCAGCGTTTAAAGATTCTGCCAAAAAAA
>JAJOKG010000006.1:94658-101806 GCA_021206415.1 Sulfurospirillum sp.
CCTTTAGGTGAATGTATAGATGTCAAAGATGTGTATGCTTTCTTAGATGAATTAAGAGCGGAAACGTTAGTGATTATTGATGGTGCATATCAAGAGTATGCAGCGTTTAAAGATTCTGCCAAAAAAATTATCCCTAGCGATATTATTAGAAAGTATCCTAATGCTATTTATACGGGAACATTTTCTAAAGCCTATGGTTTAGGCGGGATGCGTTGTGGCTATGGCATTGCTCAACCTGAAATTATTCAAGCACTTTTGAAATTAAGAGCACCCTTTAACATCACAACTTTGACTTTAAAAGCAGCGATTGTTGCGCTAAGTGATGAAGCATTTGTAGAAGCTTCGGTAAGAGAGAACTTCGAGCAGATGAAGGCATATGAGGTTTTTGCAAAAGAGTTAGGCTTTCGTGTTATTGAGAGTTATACCAATTTTATTGTTTTGGAATTTGATGCCAGTAAAAACTCAGCAGAAATTGCTCAAAAATTGATGGAAAAAGGTATAATCGTAAGGAATTTAGGCTCATACGGTATGAATGCTATTCGTGTGACTATTGGTACTCCTGAACAAAACGCACGCTTTTTTGAAGCGTTTAAAACACTTTACATGTAAGAGAATAATAGATGGATCTTAGAACACTTTTAAATCAAATCGCAACGCTGATTCAAAATTTAACCTTACGTCAGAGAATTGTTTCGGCTGTATCTATTATTGTTTTGATTGGTTTTCTCGTGTTCTTGATGCTCTATAAAAACACCAATACCTCTTCCATGAATGGGTATAGTATTTTATTTGAAAAGACAACCGCAGGTGATTCTGCATTAATCATTCAACAACTTGAAAAAGAAAAAGTTCCTTATAAAGTGCTCAATGAAGGAACCATTGCTGTTCCTAATGAAGTTGTCCATAAACAGCGTATTGCTATTGCGGCTCTTGGTATTCCTAAAAATAGTAAGGTTGGTTTTGAGATTTTTGATAAAACTGAATTTGGTGCAACCGATTTTGAGCAAAAAATTAAGTATGTCAGAGCCTTAGAAGGTGAGTTGGCACGTACAATTGAGGGCTTAGGACCTATTGCTAATGCGAGTGTGCATATTGCTATTCCAAAAGAGACGGTTTTTGCTCAAAAACAAGCACCTGCAACGGCTTCTATTGTTCTTAATATTCGAGCAGGCATGTCTTTATCGGTTAAACAAATTGTAGGTATTCGAAATTTAGTAGCTGCCTCTATTTCTAATTTACCAGCGGAGAATGTTTCTATTGTCAATCAAGATGGTGAGCCATTGGGTGATGAGGAGAACAATCTTTTTCAAGGCGAATTGGTTAAAAGCCAAATGCGTTATAAGAAAGAGTATGAACAGACAATGGAGCAGAAAATTATCAATGTCCTTGCCCCTGTTATTGGTGGCGTTGATAAGGTGAATGCTAAAGTTACCATTGATTTTGACTTTTCACAACAAGATTTTGTCAGTGAAATTTATGATCCTAATTCTGTGCCTAGAAGTGAGCAGAGTGTGGAAGAAAAACGCGAGGGAAAAGAGCCTCAAGATGTGGGTGGTGTTCCAGGAGCGATTAGCAATATTGGACCTGTTCAGGGATTAGAGAGTAATAAAAAAAGTGAAACCTACCAAAAAAGTTCCACAACAACCAATTATGAAATCTCTAAAAAAGTTATTAATTCCAAAGATGAATTTGCGAAAATAAAGCGCTTAAGCGCCGCAGTTGTGGTTGATGGCACTTATAAATTTGGACTCGATGCTAATGGGAATAAAAAAAGTGAATTAGAGTATTTCCCTTTAAGTAAAGAACAGATGGATGCCATTCGTGATGTGGTGAGGCAGACAGTTGGATACAATGTTGCACGTGGCGATGAAGTAACCGTCAGTAATTTAGAGTTTAAACCTCTTGCAAATGATGGAACAAGGCTACCTCCTAAAAGTACATCAGAAGAAATTTTTAGTTACTTTATCCTTTTAATTCCTTTGCTGAAATATGTTGTTGTTGCTAATTTTATTATTTTATTTTTTATAAAAAAGTTATTCTTCCTTTTAGTCAGAAAATGGTTGAAACAAAATTGGATGATTTTGAGGATGAAGTAGAAGCTGTTAAAGTAGATGATGAAACGTGTAGAGGATACGTTAGAGAAATTTAAAGAAGCTCGTAAAAAAGTGGAAGATCAATTAGGTATTGGTCAAGATTTTAATGAAGAAGCGTTAAAATATGATGTTCTCCTTGAAAAACTGGAACACATTGCTGATGAAAAAGGTGAAGATTTCGCAGGCATTATACAGTCTATGATTCGAAATGAGGGTGAATATGAAATTAGAAACAATGTTAGGGATATTGGATAATGAAACTCACTGAAGAGCAAAAAACCCTTTATAATGAATTGACAATGGCTGAAAAAGCAGCCATTTTACTGATTCAGCTTGGTGAGGATGCTACAGCCAATCTTTTTTCCCACATGGAAATTGATGTTGTTACAGATATTTCAAAACATATCGCTACGGCAAAAAATATTGATAAATCTGTTGCCAATGCTGTTTTAGAAGAGTTTTATGTCATTTTGCAATCCAATCAATACATTAGAAGTGGTGGTTTGGAGTATGCTAAAGAGATTTTATACCGAACATTTGGGGCAGAGGGTGCTCAAAAGATTTTAGATAAACTCTCCAAATCCATGGAAAACTCTCAAAGTTTTGGCTACCTTTCTCAAATTAAACCACAACAATTGGGTGATTTTATTATTAATGAACACCCTCAAACAGTAGCACTTATTTTAGCGCATATGGATCCAAGCAGCGCTGCTGAGACACTCTCTTATTTTCCTGATCAAGTCCGCAGTGAAGTCACCATTAGAATGGCGAATTTAGGTGAAATTTCACCTTCTGTGGTGAAGCGTGTTTCCGCCGTTTTAGAGAATAAATTAGAATCATTAACCTCCTATAAAGTAGAGGTTGGTGGTCCTCGTGCTGTAGCTGAAATTTTAAATCGTTTAGGGCAAAAAGCTTCTAAAACCACTATTGCTTATATTGAACAAGCTGATGAGAAACTCGCTTCTGTGATTAAAGATATGATGTTTACATTTGAAGATATTATGAAGTTAGATGGCAATTCAGTCCGTGAAATTCTTAAAGTTGCCGATAAAAAAGATTTAATGGTTGCTTTAAAGGGAGCTGTTCCTGAGTTGCAACAAAAGTTTTTTGATAATATGTCTCAGCGTGCTCAAGAAGCTTTTGTGGAAGAGATGAACTTTTTAGGTGCTGTGCGTGTGAAAGATGTGGAAGAAGCACAGCGAAAAATTGTCGAAGAGGTGCAAAAACTTGCAGAACAAGGTGTTCTCCAAATTGGTGAAGCCGAGGAAATGATAGGTTAATATGACTGAAAATATTATTGGTAAAGAACGAGTGGAAGAGCACTCGATACAACGGTATCGTTTTAAAGTTTTAGGCTCTGCTGCAGATACACCAACACCTTTACATGTAGTCGAAGAGACAGTCTTTCCTACGGAAAGTGAATCGGTGCCATTAAGCGATGAAATCGTTTCGATTACACGCATTGAAGAGGGAAAACAAAATCAGTTTATAGAAGAATTGTTGAAAAAAACTGATGAACTTACATCCAATGTTATTAAGTTACAAATTCAGATTGAAAAGCAAGAAGAAGATTTCTCAAAACGCTTAACTGAAGCTATTGAGCGTGAACGTGAAAATTCATACACGCAAGGGTATCAAAAGGCAAAAGAGGAGAGTGAATCTTTGCTTGCCGAAGTTAAATCACGTTATTTAAAAATCCATTACACACTTAGATACTTTATACAAAAGCTTTGAAGAACGATTAGGAAAAGTTGAGAGTGAAATGAGTATCAGTGCATTTGAAATTGCTAAAGAAGTGATCCAAAAAGAGGTAAGTCTCTCTAGCTCTCACATTGCAGCTTCTCTTTCAAAAGCACTTCTTCAAGAGGTTAAAGATGCCGTGAAGATTGAACTTAGAGTGAATCCAAAAGACCTTGAAGCACTGAAAGAGTTATATGCCAATGAAGAAAAAATAAAAGTGATCGGTGATGATGCCATCGCACAAGGTGGTGTGGTGGTTTTTAGTGATGTAGGCAATTTAGATGGAAATTTGGCCATGCGTTTAGAAAAAGTAAAATATTTATTACACGAAAACTAAGAAGAATTGGATCTCATGAAAGAATTAAAAGAATACTCTATTGAAGAATTAGAGGCGTATTGTGAGCAGATTAGAGAGAAAATTATTCAAACAGTCAGTCACAATGGGGGGCATTTAAGTAGCAACATTGGTGCAGTTGAGTTGATTGTTGCGATGCATTATGTTTTTGATGTCAAAAAAGACCCTTTTATTTTTGATGTGAGTCATCAAGCTTATACTCATAAATTGCTTACGGATCGATGGGATCGTTTTGATACACTAAGAGAACTTGATGGTATTAGTGGTTATACCAGACCTGATGAATCCCCTTATGATTATTTTGTTGCAGGACACAGTTCTACGTCGATTTCTCTAGCAGTAGGAGCTGCTAAAGCTATTGCATTAAAAAAATGAGCAATCACAGCGTCTACCCGTAGCACTCATTGGGGATGGATCACTCAGTGCAGGGATGGTATATGAAGCATTAAATGAGCTTGGCTTTAGACGTTATCCTGTGGTGATTATTCTTAATGATAATAAAATGAGTATCTCCAAGCCGATTGGTGCAATCAGTAAATTTTTATCCAGTGCTATGGCAGGTGATTTTTATCAAAAAATCAAAAAAACAACCGAACAAATTTTACAGTATTTACCTGAGAGCGCAACGTATATGGCAAAGAAATTTGAAGAAAGTTTTAAGCTGATTACCCCAGGTATTTTATTTGAAGAGTTGGGAATTGACTATATTGGACCGATTGATGGGCGCGATGTAGAGAGCTTGATTCGAGCGATGCAATCAGCACGTAGCCTTAAAAAACCTGTGATTATTCATGCACAAACCCTTAAAGGTAAAGGGTATGAAATGGCTGAAGGGTATTATGAAAAATGGCATGGTGTAGGACCTTTTGATGTGGCAAGTGGTGAAGCCATTAAACAAGGGGTGAGCAAAAATGCTACAACAATGTATTCAGAAGCTTTAATGGCATTGGCAAAAGAGTATGAGAATGTTGTGGGTGTTACAGCTGCTATGCCAAGCGGTACAGGTCTTACGCCTTTAATTCAGGCATACCCGAACCGTTTTTGGGATGTGGCAATTGCTGAACAACATGCAGTAACTTCTATGTGTGCCATGGCAAAAGAAGGATTTAAACCCTATATTAGTATTTACTCTACTTTTTTACAACGTGCATATGATCAAGTGATTCATGATGCATGTATTTTAAATTTAAATGTTGTTTTTGCAATTGATCGCGCAGGTATTGTGGGAGAAGATGGTGAAACGCATCAAGGGGCTTTTGATATTTCCTATTTAAGTGCTATCCCTAATATGACGTTAATGGCACCCAGAGATGAAGCAACTATGCATGCAGCCATACAATACTCTTATCATCATCAAGGACCTCTGGCTATCCGTTATCCAAGAGGGGCTTTTTTGAAGTGTACAGATACCTCTCCTTTACCTTTTGAATATGGAAAAGCAGAAGTGCTAAAAGAGGGTAAAAATACTATTTTACTATTAGGTTATGGTAATGGTGTAGGTAAAGCGTTTGCTGTATCAAAAATCTTAGAAGAAAAAGGTATTGATGTTGGCATTATTGATTTACGATTTGTGAAACCTTTGGATGAAAATTTATTATTAGAGCTTTGTGAGCATTATTGTAAATGGTATGTAATAAGTGAAAGTGTTAAAATTGGTGGTGTAGGTTCTTTACTTGCTACATTTAAAGAAAAACATGTTTTACATGTAAAGATCAAAACCTTTGAATACGATGATGCTTTTATTACCCATGGGGCAACACATTTAGTTGAAGAGAGATTAGGCGTAACACCTAATCACATAGCAGAGTCTATTTTGAAAGATATTTACTAATAAATAAAAAATATTAGTTGATTTTTTTTTATTTAAATTCATCTCTTTTATGGAATACTATAGAAAAATTTTGGAAGGAGGTGTATAGCTATGTATGATGTAATTCAACTTTTAAAAGAAAAAGAACTCAAAGCAACGCCTCAGCGAATTTCCGTTTTAAAAGAGTTGGGACGCAAAACCCATCCAACAATGGATGATTTGTATGAGGCGTTAAAAAGAGAAAACCCGTCAATGTCTTTGGCAACTGTCTATAAAAACATTGCAACACTTAAAGAAAAAGGTGTTGTTATTGAGGTAAATGTTGCTGATGGGAAAATGCGTTATGACGTTTATTCACGTCCACATATTCATCTTGTTTGCCAGGGATGTGGTGCGATTGAAGATATTGATTGTGACGAAAGTTTATATCAATATCAAGCATGTCTTGAAGAGAAGCGAAACATTAAAATTGAAAGAATGGACATTATCGCAAGTGTTGAATTTTGTTCATTGTGTCAGAAAGAGCATTAAGCCTTAGCAGAGAAGCTTGGCTTCTCTGCTAAGAAAATTTAGAGTTTTTCCACATTATTCGCAAGATAGTCTGCTACACCTTCTGTACTTGCTCTCATGCCTTGATCTCCTTTTTGCCAACCTGCAGGGCATACTTCACCGTACTCATTCGTAAAAAGCATGGTATCGATCATACGAATCATCTCATCAATGTTTCGACCTAGAGGTAGATCATTAATGACAGCATGTCTTACCGTACCATCTTGATCCAGTAAAAAAGAACCACGAAGTGCTACACCTTCTTTAAAAAGGACATCATAATCACGTGAAATCTGTTTGGTAATATCGGCAACCATTGGAAAGCGCACTTGTCCAATACCGCCTTGATTGACAGGAGTGTTTTTCCAAGCAAAGTGAGAAAATTGTGAATCAACAGAAACAGCAATAACATTGATTCCACGGCTTGTGAATTCCTCAAGTCTTTTATCAAATGCAATAATTTCTTGACGGACAAACAAATGTAAAATCTAAAGGATAAAAGAATAAAACGGCACCTTTGGATCCTAAAATTTTCATATAAATTGAAGTTATTAACAATTTGATTGTCGCCATAAAACGGCGGTTGCTGATAAATCTTGGG
>JAJOKG010000180.1 GCA_021206415.1 Sulfurospirillum sp.
TGCGATTAAGCAAGCCTATTATTATGACAGAGATGACAAATACGGTGATTTAGAGAACGATATGAAATACTATCTAACGGATCGTTTTTATATAGGCAATATTATTAATTATTCACATACTTTTTATAAACCTTCTCGTAATCAAGTCTCTTTGACATATAAAGACACTGTGAATACAAGCTCAGTTCGTTATACGTATGTGGATAAATCGTATGAATATAACAATGAAGATGAAGATTATAGTTATGTAACTTTCAGTGCAGAAACACGCTATTTTGAGAATATTGATCTTTTTGCAACAATCAATTATGACATAGAAGAAGATACTTTTAATCATGGAGTGTGGGTATTAAGAAAATGAAAAAATGTTGGGATTATTCATTGGTATATCGAGATGTTACTAACCCAAAACAAACGAGTTCAGGTGTAGATTCTACTAACAAAAAAGGTGTTATGCTCATGTTTACACTCTACCCGATGGGAAGCATGAACTATGAACTTTTTTCTCAAGAGAGTGAACAAAAGTTATAAATAAAATTGAGCTAAAAACGAAGGAGTTAAAGAAGTGGAATATAAAATTAATGTAAATAATCAAGAAGAAATTTATGATTTAGGTAAAGTTGCAAAGCAAGCAGCAGGGGCTGCGCTTTTAAAAATTAAAAATACTGTTATCCTAGCAACCGTTGCGCGCGATGATAACCAAGTTGCAGAAAATTTTGTGCCTTTGACGGTTCAATATGTTGAGAAAAGTTATGCCGTTGGAAAGATTCCTGGTGGATACATTAAAAGAGAGACAAAGCCAGGTGATTTTGAAACGCTGACTTCGCGTATTATTGATAGAAGTTTACGACCACTTTTCCCTAAAGGATATGCATATCCTACACAGATTACAGTTTTTTGTTTTAAGTTGTGATCCTGACGTTGATCTCCAAGTTGCAGCACTTAATGCGGCAAGTGCTGCGTTGTATCTGTCTGATATCCCTGTTAATAAAGCAGTTGCGGGTGTTCGTATTGGATATATAGACGGGCATTATGTTGTAAATCCTTCGAATTCAGCTTTAAAAAAGAGTACATTAGATTTGTATGTGGCAGGAACGAAAGAAGAACTTTTAATGATAGAAATGCGTTCAATCGCTTCTATGGAATCGATGAGTTTACCTATTATGGCCATTGATCCTATGCTTGACCCTACCTTGGCAGAGAGCATTATGACAAAACAGACCATTAATGAATTTGATGAAGATGCAATTTTGGTGGCTATTGATAAAGCGCAAAGTGCCATTAGCGAAGCGACTACTGCCTATGAAAAGACATTTGCACCTCTTAAAAAAGAGGATGCTATTTTGGATTACAAAGCAGATTTGGTGAACGACTCTATTTTTGCTTATATTGATGAGTTTTATAAAGAAGCTGTTTGTAATGCTATTAATCAAATGGCTAAAAGCGAACGCGCTAGTGAGCTTAGCAAAATTGTAGAAACCATCCTTAAAGATGATGTTGCTGTTGTCGAAGCATGGGATAAAAATCTTGTGGATAGTGTTGTTAATGCTTATAAAAAGAAAATTGTACGTGAAATGATTATTGAAAAAGGTGTAAGGGCTGATGGTAGAAAACTCAATGAAGTAAGACCTATTAGCATTGAAACAAACCTTTTGCCTTTGGCGCATGGTTCATGTTTATTTACCAGAGGTCAAACACAAGCATTGGTCATCGCAACGTTAGGTAACGATAAAGATGCACAAATGTATGATTTATTAACCGAAAAAAGTAGTGTAAGTGATACATTTATGGTCAATTATAATTTTCCTGGATTTTCAGTAGGGGAAGCTTCTCCTTTACGTGCGCCAGGACGTAGAGAACTAGGTCATGGTAATCTTGCACGACGTGCTTTAGAACCCGTTGTGGATATCAATAGACTACAAACAATTCGTTTGGTTTCTGAAATTTTAGAGTCTAATGGTTCTTCTTCGATGGCAACCATTTGTGGGGGTGCTTTGGCATTAAAAGCTGCAGGTATTGAAATTGAAAAATTGGTTGCAGGTATCGCAATGGGACTGGTTTTTGAAGGTGAAAAACATGCAGTTTTGAGTGATATTATGGGACTTGAAGACCATGATGGTGATATGGATTTTAAAGTTGCTGGAACCAAAGATGGTATTACTGCCCTTCAAATGGATATAAAACTTGGGGGTATTTCTCCTGATGTTCTTAAAGAAGCCCTTTATCAAGCAAAAGAGGGAAGGGCACATATTCTTTCCATCATGGAAAAAGCGAGTGAAGAGATTGTCGTTAATAATGCAGTTCTCCCAAAACTAGAGCTATTTAGTGTTGATCCTTCTAAAATTGTAGATATTATAGGACAGGCTGGAAAAACAATTAAAGAGATTATTGAGAAGTTTGAAGTTTCGATTGATTTAGACCGTGAAAAAGGTGAAGTAAAAATTGCAGGTGAAAATAAAGACAAAGTAGATGCGGCAAAAGAACATATCATCCAAATCACCAATAAGCCTTCTTTTGGTGGTCGAGGTGGGCGTGAACGCGATAATAAACATAGCTCAAAAGAATCTAAACCAATCCCTACATTTGTACAAGATGAAGTGGTTGATGGCGTTGTAAAGCGTATTGTTGATTTTGGTGCATTTATTGAATTACCAGGGGATATTGATGGGCTCTTGCATGTCTCAAAAATAGCTGATCATAGAGTTGATAAAGTAAGTGATTATTTAACTTTAGAGCAAAAAGTACGTGTGAAAATTTTAAAACAAACAGGGAATAAAATAGAATTAGAGCTTATGCGCTAATTTAAAGGCTTTTTAACAATTCGTTAGATAAAATCTCGCCTACAAAGTGGCAAGTAGGGGTTTTATCCGAACAGACTTTGAAATAAAATGAGGAGTAATCTTTGAAAAAGATTCTTTTTTTAATGGTAGCATTTGCAACATTCGCGTTTGCAGGTGAAGGTGAAACAGTTAAAGCATATTCAGCACTTGCTGTTGGTATCGTACTTGGTCTTGCTGCACTTGGTGGCGCAATTGGTATGGGTAACACTGCATCTGCAGCTATTTCTGGTACAGCTAGAAATCCAGGCATTGGTGGTAAACTTGTTACAACAATGTTTATTGCACTTGCAATGATTGAAGCACAGGTTATTTATGCACTTGTTATTGCTTTAATTCTTCTTTACAAAAACCCATTACTTGGTTAATAAAAAGTAAATTCTGAAAGGAGCACTTAAGCTCCTTTTTCTTCTTCTATGCGGTCGTGGTGGAACGGTAGACACGCTACCTTGAGGTGGTAGTGCCTTACGGGTGTGGGGGTTCAAATCCCCCCGACCGCACCATTTTATCTCTTTTACCCCCTAAAATAGGCACTTTCAGAACAAAGAAAAAAAAATAGCTGTTTTCCCCCATATACCTACGATAAAAGCGAAAATATCAGATTTTGAAATTTACGAAGTGACCCTCAATGTAACTCACATATACATCATAAATCATGCGAGTATTTGAATGTCCTAAATATTGCGAAAGCTCAACAGGTGTGCAGAGTTGTTTATAAAGCATATTGGTAGCGAATGTATGACGCATGTTGTAAGGACGACGATATGTAATACCAAGCTTTTTTTAAGAGTGGCTTCCACCAATAAATACAGAAAATATGCGTATCATGATAAGGATTACCGTATTGTGTCGTCATCATGTAATTATCATTTTCTCTTTCAAACATTTTTAAAATGTAAGGAAAAAGCGTATCAATGATAGGAATGTCACGAGAAGAACCAAAGGTTTTTGGTTTGACATCTCCAAAGCGTGAAATAGTAGAGCGTATATGAATGATTCTATTTTTTAAATCAACCTCACTGCGTTTAAGAGCTAGAATCTCACCTGTTCTCATTCCTGTAAAAAACCCCATAGCAAGAAAATAAACAAAGTTAAAATTATAACTCTCTGCACTCTCTAAAATACGCTTCACTTCATCTGCATTAAAAGGATGGATTCTAGGTGCATGGTATTTTGGAAGCTTTACATGTACCATAGGATTTTTTTCTATAACTTCATCCTGTAAAGCAATATCTAAAACACCTTTTAAAACACTAAGATAATTACGCTTTGATTTATTACCAACACCTTGAATATCTTTATACCAAAGCTTTATGTCAGAAGCTTTTATATCTTTGATGTGCATGTCTTGAAATTGCTCAAAGCGTTTTTCTAAAATACATTTATTTTTATACAAATATGAGGGCTTCCAATCATCCTCATTGAGTTTA
>JAJOKG010000038.1 GCA_021206415.1 Sulfurospirillum sp.
GCCTCAACTTCATTGGAGCGGTGACTCACTTCAATCTCACGAGGCTCATACCCACAACAGAATCATTTTTAAGAATTGAAGTATCAACAGATTTTTAGAAAACTCCATAGCCTCAACTTTTTAAACCACTTTCAGCCGTTTTTTAACTCTAAAAATTGACCTTGAACAATAAGATTAGCCATCATGTAATTATTCAAAAGTGCAAACTGTTCATTTAGCGTTGTAGTAAGAGTATTAATAGATTGTGTTAAGGCTTTAGCATTTTGAGTAAGAACAGAAGGGAGAGTTTCACCTTGCATATATGCGACAGAATCAGCGATGGAATCCGCTTCTTGTTTTACTTCTTTTGCTTTATCCTCTTGAGCGAGGACGCCTTTTTCAAAAGCAATAGCCTGTTCTAAAGCTTCTTTTTCAGCCGATTGAGATGAATCCATTTGAGCGTATTCTGCTTCTATTTCAGCGATACGAGCCAAACGCTGGTCATCAATATAGTTCATCCCTTGAACAAACATTCCAACAGTATTAACACGACCTAAAACCTTAGAGCCAATAGAAAAAACCTTGCCAAGAGTACTACCACCAGCGGAAACAGTTGAGACAGTTGAAGCAGTTGTAGCACTTACAACAGGAGCAGGAGCTTTAACCGCTCCACTACCCTTATATGTTGCGTTATTTGATGGTTTGTTTACATAATCAACAGCAACCGCACCCATTTAAACAACCTTTTTAACGTAAATATCAGGAGACATTAAAAATTTATTCGTGCCAGACTGTGAGAGGATATACGTCATCATGTATGAATTTGTGTCTTTATCATTCCAAAATAACTCACTAGCTTTAACGACAAATTGACCCTCTTTACCATCAACAGTAACAACCGTATCATCAGGAAAAGAACCGTATTTACCATTCAAAGAAGCATAAAAAGGCTCACCCGCCGAATCAAAAAGAAAACCTCCTTTAGCTAAACAAAACTCCATTGCAGAAGGAGAAACGACAAAAGAAGAAGTAAAATACAGAGAATTAGGAGTGAAATAAAATTCAAATGAATTTTTTTTATCTAAAGATAAAGAAGGATAATGCTTAACACCATAAGCAAAATCCCCATCACTTTGAGAAAGACCATCAAAAGAATAAGCACCATCTTTTAAAGTTAAATAACCACAAACAAAAGAACCATTAACAAAACCGTCTTTAAACTCATCACAAAGTAAAACCAGAAAATCCGAAGAAATAGGCTCACCGTTAAAAGTGAAAGAAGAGTTACCATATGGAAAATAATCCAAAGTAAAAACATAATGATAATGAGATGAAATACCAGTGTCAAAAGCAGCCATTGTCATTACCTCACTTCATAATCAAATAATTTTTATCAAAAAGCACATCAAGGGCTTTTAATGATTCATGAACGAGCTTTACATTATCAAGCGTAGGGGCTTGATTAAGCTCAACTTTTTGGATGTAATCCGCTAGAATTTCAGAACAACGAGTTAAGCCGATAACGTCATTTTTAAGAATTTCATTGTTAGATAGAGTAGAATCGCCATCAAACTTTTCAACAACCTCAGAAGCAACCAACAACCCGCCACCAATAGCAGGATTAAACACCGTTGCGATTTTACCAACGCCACTTAAAACAGCGCTCCAATCATATTTTTTTTAAATCCATTTTTTTTCCTTTATTTCATAATTTTAATTATTGGGTTTGGTTTATCCAAATCCAAATCAACGTGAATAAATGTGGGGTAAACTAAAACACGCAAAAACCCAACATTTAAAAGAGCCGATAAAATAGCAAATCTAGCGCCATCGCTAGGGATAGAAATATCAACCGCCAATCCTTTAACATGTGCACTATCCTTAACACCCCCTATTTTTTTATTATGTGATTCACAGCGACAAGCTGAATTAATTTTAAAAGGAATATTTGCCGAACCTCGTGCATCTTCAAGCATTAAAACAAGCGTTTTGATTAATGTTATTAAGACCACAACCGCATTTACATGTAAACTCTTCTTTTTTAAAGTGTTTTATTGTTTTCCAATCAATCATTTTTTAAACCGCCTCACCTAAGAATTTTTGAAATTTTTTAATAAAATAATCATTTGAATCATAAGCCACGTCACAATGGTACATATGGTCGTAAGATTGCTCTATGTGGTCAAATACACGATTAACAAAGGTATGTTTTTGCTCATAGAGAATCTCATCATCTTTGCCTAATATTTCAAGACGATTAAAACGGTCAAGACGATTAAAACGGTCAAGACGTTTGGAATAAACATCTTGAATCACCGTTCTTTCATGTTTAAAATTTGTATACTCTTCGACTTTGTTCATAGCGTCACAAATGGTTGAGGGTAAAACATTGCCATAATGGCTTAGAGTAGTACTCAAAAACGCTTTAAAAGCATTATGAACATAGAGAAAATCTGTTGTAAAAGGTTTTTTGAATGTTTCGATAACGTCCGTTTTTACGTGTCCGTTAAATGTTTTTATTGTATGCCAAAGAGGATGTATTTCGCTTCTTTGAAAACGTTTTCTAACTGTTTCAGATTCAAGAGGAAACTTAGAGCCATCTTTTGCAGTTTTATAACCTAGCATAATCTCTAACGTGTTTTTATCGTCAAAATCTCTCAAGCTAAAATCTTCAAGACAACGGCTCCAAATGTTATTAAGATTGTTTAAAATCACCTCAAAACCATCAAGCACCTCATCATTAATCACCATGTTTTTAAGCTTTTCACGCCTTAATTGAAACTCTATTCTAAAAACCTCTTTTGAAGAATCATAATGCGGATTCGTTTTCCAAAGTGTCTCAATAAAAGATTTATTTGGGAACTTTTTTATCTCTTTTGTTTTGTTATAAACACGCATTAAATAATCACCACCACCACGCATGAAGCCTTGAAATTTACGCCCGTTTTGATAAAAAGAATCTGTGGAAGAGTTGTCATCATTGTAATAACGATTGTTACGGCTACGAGACTTTATACGGTAAAAATCAAGAACGGAGAAGGTATAGCCTTGCACATCACAATGCAAGTGAATTTCACTGATTTTGATTTGATAAGCGCTGATGATGTTCTCTTTTAAAAATTGATTGATTTTTTGAACAGCGCCAAGATAGCCGAAACGTTGAAGAAAAAGAGGAACGAAACTCAACTTTGCAAAATGGATTTTGATCACACGTGAAAACAAGCTTTTTTTAAATGGATTGTAACGTCAGCATTTTGAATCGTAACGCTAAAGCCTCTCACCGTTGAGGGGGAGACTTGAAACAAAGAGCCTTTAAAATCGTGCTGAAATTCTGCAACACTTTTTATTTTCATTACGCTTTGTTTGAGATTGCACTTTTAAACCGAGCAATTTATCAATGAGTAGATTATAAAACGTAATATCTTGCGAGGTTATTGTTAAAGAAGGGTAAAGGTGATATTTTAGAGTATCTACATTTTGCCAAAGTTTCACAAAATTCTGCTCTTTTTGCATTGAGTGCCTTTTTTTAATTTTTGCCCGCTAAGACCCCTTGATAAACCATTGCGGGGGCAAAGTGATTTTTGCTTTTTGAAGCCCTACAAATAGAGATTCAAGAAACAAAAAAAAGGGCGATTAAGCCCTTTATTTATGCGACCTTTTCCCAACTCTTCCAAATTGGAGAAAGAACCTCTTGCCCAAAATCTTTAACAAATCCCAAAGCACCTTTTAACATGTAAGTAGCGCCCATTTCTAAAGATTGATACATCTCTTCACCAACGGTTTGAGTTAATGTACCGCCCTTAAATGTAAAAGTGATTTTGTAGCGATTTGGGTAAAATGTAGGAAAGCCCTCAGAATCAAGAACAGGCAAACGGCTCTCTTTATCAATTCTCTCTTTACCTTTGATAACCTCTTTTGCGGTAATTTCAGCGGATAAAGTAACCTCATTGGCGTTTACTCTCTGGTTATGTAGCGCCATCATGCGATTAAAATCCTCCATAGAGAAGCCCCCAACGTTTGGAGACATATCTTTAATCTCAACATTGTTTGCAGATTCACCACTCTCAACCGCCATTACAGGGATTTTTTTACCGTTAATTTCTTTTTCAACTGTTTTCATGCGATGTTTTCCTTTAATTGTTTTTGTTTTAAATATAAGTTATTTATTTTTCTAGTCACCAATGATGATGAAACGCCACTTTCACGAATAATATCTTTACGATTTATTTGAGCACCGTAACCCCCTTTTTTTAATAAATCTAAAACAGAAACAAGGTATTTGATAA
>JAJOKG010000151.1 GCA_021206415.1 Sulfurospirillum sp.
GCATTACTATGACAGAGTACGATAGTAGTTATCCTTTTCCTATTATGTTTGAAGCTGACACGCCTCAACATACACTCAGCGATGTGATTGCCGATGCAGGGCTTTCACAGTTTCATACGGCTGAGACGGAAAAATATGCGCATGTGACTTTCTTTTTTAATGGCGGAATTGAAGAGCCAAAAGTAGGGGAAACAAGGCTTTTAGTGCCTAGTCCAAAAGTCAAAACCTATGATTTACAGCCTGAAATGAGTGCGCATGCGGTGGGTGATGCGGTCTTAAAAGCGATGGATGAAGCGTATGATTTTATTGTCGTTAATTTTGCCAATGGCGATATGGTCGGACACACGGGAAGTTTAGAAGCAGGTATTAAAGCGGTTGAAGCGGTGGATGCAGAGCTGGGGCGTTTGTTTGAAAAAGCCAAAGTGACGAATTATTCTATTGTGCTTACGAGTGATCATGGCAATTGTGAACAGATGTTTGATAGTGAAGAGAAAACATTGACCAATCATACAACCTTTGATGTGTATGGTTTTGTGATGGATAAACGGGTGAAACGTGTTAACAAAGGTGGGCTTAATAATATTGCTCCAACGGTTTTAAAGCTCATGGGTTTACCCGTCCCTCAAGAGATGGATGCGCCATTAGTTGAATTTTAAACGAATCAATTTACATATAGAAGGAAAACAATGAAATTTAGTGGAAAAAATGTTTTAGTCACAGGTGCGGCAAGTGGTATTGGTAAAGAGATAGCAGTGACATTGGCCAGTTATGGTCTTAAAGTGTGGATTAACTATCGTTCTCGCCCAGAACAAGCCGATGCGATTAAGGCAGAAATTGAAGCCAATGGCGGTGTCGCAGCGGTGATTGGGTTTGATGTTGCGGATGAAGAAGCGTTTGTTGAGGGCATTAAAACGATTGTGGATAGTGATGGTGAGCTCTCTTATTTGGTCAATAATGCAGGCATTACCAATGATAAACTTGCCATTCGTATGAAAAAAGAGGATTTTACCTCAGTCATTGATATTAATTTAACCTCTGCATTTATTGGATGCCGTGAAGCCTTAAAAGTCATGAGTAAAAAACGCTTTGGCAGTGTCGTGAATATCGCCTCAATTGTGGGTGAGACAGGCAATGCAGGTCAAGTTAATTACAGTGCTAGCAAAGGTGGTTTGATTGCCATGAGCAAAAGTTTCGCACTGGAGGGCAGTGCAAGGGATGTGCGTTTTAATACCGTAACTCCTGGATTTATTGCAACGGAGATGACGGACAAACTTAGTGCAGAAATTAAAGAAAGTTATACCTCAAAAATTCCACTTAAGCGTTTTGGAAGTCCAAAAGATATTGCAGAAGCAGTGGCATTTTTACTCAGTGATAGTTCAAGTTACATTACGGGAGAAGTTTTAAAAGTGAATGGCGGAATGTACATGTAAAGGGAACTTTAGTAGTACAAAATTCAAATTAAAGGTTTTTTTGATAAAATGGTGAAAATTTTTTAAAGGAGCTATTAAATGGCACTATTTGATGATGTAAAAGCGGTTGTTGTTGAACAATTGAATGTTAATCCTGACGAGGTAAAAGAAGATTCAAAATTCGTAGAAGATTTGGGTGCTGACTCACTTGACGTAGTTGAGCTCGTTATGGCGCTTGAAGAGAAATTTGACATTGAAATTCCAGACACTGATGCTGAAAAAATCGTCACTGTAAATGATGCTATGTCTTACATTGAAGCACACAAATAATTTTATAGTAAATATACAACCCGCTTTGCGGGTTCTCCCCATTCCCACACAAGATTACAAAAGAGGATAAAAATTTGAGAAGAGTTGTTGTTACCGGCATAGGAATGATTAATTCATTAGGTTTGGATAAAGAGAGTTCTTTTAAAGCTATCGTTGAAGGTCAATGTGGCATTAAAAGCATTAGTTCGTTTGACACAACCGAGCATACTGTCAAAATCGCTGGTGAAATTACAGATTTTGATCCCAATACGGTAATGAATCCTAAAGAAGTCAAAAAAGCAGATCGTTTTATTCAATTGGGATTGGCTGCCGCGAAAGAGGCAATGGCAGATGCAAAATTTGGAGCTTTTGAAGCGGAGAGTTTTGGTGTCAGTTCAGCTTCTGGTATTGGTGGTTTGGTTGTTATTGAAAAAAACTCTGTCATTGTCAATAGTGCTGGTCCTCGTAAAATTTCTCCCTTTTTTATTCCTTCCGCTTTGATTAATATGTTGGGTGGCATGGTTTCGATTGAGCATGGACTTAAAGGTCCGAATCTTTCCTCTGTGACTGCATGTGCAGCAGGAACTCACGCCATCAGTGATGCAACAAAAACAATTATCACAGGCGGTGCTGATAAGATGTTGGTTGTGGGTGCGGAAGCAGCTATTTGTGCCGCAGGTGTTGGTGGTTTTGCAGCGATGAAAGCACTTTCTACACGTAATGATGAACCCAAGCGTGCTTCTCGTCCATTTGATGCTGAACGTGATGGATTTATTATGGGTGAGGGAGCAGGGGCGCTTGTTTTAGAATTGTATGAAGATGCGCTAGCCCGTGGTGCTCATATTTACGGTGAAATTGTTGGTTTTGGTGAGAGTGGAGATGCAAGTCATATTACTTCTCCAAGTTTAGATGGCCCGCTTCGTGCAATGAGAGCAGCGTACAAAATGGCAGGATGTCCAAAAATTGATTATATTAATGCACATGGAACGAGTACGCCAGCAAACGATAAAAATGAGACAGCAGCGATTAAAGAGTTGTTTGGAGCAAATGTTCCTCAAGTGAGCTCAACTAAAGGTCAGATTGGTCACTGTTTAGGTGCGGCAGGTGCTATTGAAGCGGTTATTTCCCTTATGGCAATACGTGATGAAATTTTACCACCCACAATTAATTATGAAAATGCAGACCCTGATTGTGATTTGGATTATATTCCTAATGTGGCTCGAAAGTATAAAGCAGATTATATTATGAGCAATTCATTTGGTTTTGGCGGAACCAATGGTTCTGTTATTTTTAAGCGCGTATAAGGAACGTTAAGTGGCGACTTATTTGGAGTTTGAAAATGGTATCAAGCAGATTGATGAGGACATTTCTAATGCCAAAATCAAAGGTGATATCCATGCTGTTGAAATTTTAGAAAAAAATCTTGAAAAAGAGATTTCTAAGACCTATAAAAATTTAACAGAGTATCAAAAATTACAATTAGCACGACATCCTGATCGTCCTTATGCATTGGATTATATTCGGGCACTACTTCGTGATAGTTATGAAATTCATGGCGATAGAAATTTTGCGGATGATGCTGCTATTGTTTGCTACACTGGTTACTTAGGTGCCCGTAAAGTACTTGTTATTGGTGAGCAAAAAGGTAGAGGAACCAAAAATAAAATCAAACGCAATTTTGGTATGCCTCATCCTGAGGGATATCGTAAAGCACTTCGCATTGCTAAAATGGCAGAAAAATTCAATCTTCCTATTCTTTTTTTTAATTGACACTCCAGGTGCGTATCCAGGAATTGCTGCTGAAGAGAGAGGGCAAAGTGAAGCGATTGCTAAAAATCTTTTTGAACTCAGCCGTTTAAATACCAAAAGTGTTGCCGTTGTTATTGGCGAGGGTGGAAGTGGTGGCGCTTTAGCTATTGGTGTGAGTGATAGAGTGGCTATGATGCGTTACTCTGTCTTTTCCGTTATTTCTCCAGAAGGGTGTGCGGCTATTTTATGGAATGACCCAAGTAAGCAAGAAAATGCAACCAAAGCAATGAAAATTACCTCAGAAGATCTGTATCAGCTTAAATTGATTGATGCGATTATTGATGAGCCTTTGGTCGGTGCACATCGTGATAAAGAGAGTGCGGCTAAAGCTTTGGGTGATTATTTTTTAAAATCTTTAGAAGAACTTGATATGCTGAGTGATGAAGAACGTATGGATAAACGTTATGAGCGTATTACTTCTATTGGAGCGTATGAAGAGCGCTAAATATCCTTTTAGCGTTTTTTTCCCTTCTTTATTTCTAAAAATCAATTCTTATTCATCTTTACATGTAAATGTTTTTTTATCTGTCTTGAATCAAAAGCGCTGTAGAAAAAGAGTAGATGAGAGAAGAAGCCCTTTTACTTCCATAATAGAAGTAAAAGGGCTTTACATGTAAAGAAGTTTTTTAGTGAACTTCTCTCCAGATTTTAACTTTCCATAGATATGCAAGGAGTGTAAAGATAACCATAAAGCCAATGAGTTTATAGCCTAAGTCTTCACGTTCTGCTTTTTTTA
>JAJOKG010000177.1 GCA_021206415.1 Sulfurospirillum sp.
ATTGAGTGCTAAAACGGTGATGTCAAAATAATTCAAGTAGATAAAGGCACTTAAGCAAAAGGCTATAAGAAAGGCTTTTATTATATAAATGCGGGTAAAATAAATATCAAAAATTTTTTTTACAAGGATTTCCATGCAAGGTTCTGCAAGTTTAATTTTCGTCTTTACTTCCACTCGTTGTTCTTTTCGCAATTTTTTATTTTCTTGTGATTAGACCCAACAAAAACAGGTTAAAAAACACAAAGAGATGATTGATGCCCTTAAAAAAGGTGATAAAGTCATTACCAATGGTGGATTAATCTGTGAAGTTGTCAAACCTGAGGAGGATTCTATCAAAGTTAAGCTTAATGATGAAGGGATGGTTGTTAAGGTTTCACGCGATTATATTTCAAAGAAAATCGATGAGTAGTGGTAAATTGAATTACCGTTTAGTTATCTTTTTTATCGCAATTATTTTTGGAGTAGGCATGTCAATGCCTACGTTTTTACAGAGCGAAAAAGGTGCTAAAGTCTCTTTAGGTTTAGATCTTCAAGGTGGTCTTCATATGCTTTTGGGTGTTAAAACCGAAGAAGCTATCCAGTCAAAAATTAAATCTATTGCCTCTAGTATCAAATTTTTTGCCCAAAGAGGTGATATTATCATTGATGACCTTCGCATTGCTGAAGAGAAAATCACCCTCACCCTTTTGGACAAAGATGAAGAGAAAAAACTTGATGCCATGCTTAAAGAAATTAGTGGGTTACATGTAAATAAAGAGGCTCTTGCTTATACGCTGACATTGGATGAAAAAGAGAAGGTTTTAATTAAGGAATATGCGATTTCACAAGCCGTTGAGACCATTCGTAATCGTTTAGATCAGTTCGGTTTAGCAGAACCCAATGTTGCAAAACAAGGTGAAGATAAAATCTTAGTGGAGCTTCCTGGTATTAAAACGGCTGAAGATGAACAAAGAGCGCGCGAATTGATTGCAAAAGCAGCGCATTTACAACTTATGGCTGTAGATGAGAAAAAACAAGACCGTGCAAATAGTATGAGTCCAAGTGAGGCAGCACAATACGGTGATGTGATCATGAATGATGCAAAAAGTGATGCAATTCGTTATGTTTTAAAAGAGATTCCAGTTCTTGATGGCAGTATGCTAAGCGATGCAAAAGTTGGCTTTAGCGATATGCAACAACCTGTGATTAATTTTACCCTTAACTCCGAGGGTGCAAAAATATTTGGAGACTTTACCGCGAATAACATTGGCAATCGTTTAGCCATTGTTTTAGATAATAAAGTTTATTCTGCGCCTAACATTCGTGAACGTATTGGTGGAGGCAGTGGACAAATTAGTGGTGGTTTTAGTGTGAAAGAAGCACACGATGTTGCTATTGCTTTGCGTAGTGGCGCTTTGCTCGCTCCTGTCACTTTGCTTGAGAAGCGAAGCATTGGACCCTCTTTAGGTGCTGATAGTATACAGGCGAGTTTAATTGCACTCATTTCTGGCTTTAGTTTGGTCGTTGGTTTTATGCTCTTTTATTATCGGATGGCAGGGGTGATTGCCAATATTGCTCTTGTGGTGAATCTCTTTTTACTGATTGCCATTATGGCACTCTTCGGTGCGACACTCACTTTACCTGGTATGGCGGGTATTGTTCTCATTATTGGTATTGCTGTGGATGCGAATGTTATTATTTGTGAGCGTATTCGAGAACTTTTACGAGCAGGTGTTGGCGTAAAACAGGCGATTGAAAAAGGGTATGATAATGCCATGAGCGCTATTGTTGATAGTAACTTGACTTCATTGATTACTGCTATTATTTTATACGTGTATGGCACAGGTCCTGTCAAAGGCTTTGCGGTTAGTTTAAGCATTGGTATTTTAGTCTCAATGTTGACAGCAATTTTGGGAACCATGGGATTTATCAATTTATTATGCCGTATATTGAAAAGAGTAAAAATATGATGTTTTGGTTTGGCATGAAGAGGAGTCATTAATGGAGTTTTTTTCAAAAAATAAAGTCTATAATCTTATGGATAAAAGCAAGTTCTTTA
This sequence comes from Sulfurospirillum sp., assembly GCA_021206415.1. Taxonomy (GTDB): domain Bacteria; phylum Campylobacterota; class Campylobacteria; order Campylobacterales; family Sulfurospirillaceae; genus Sulfurospirillum. Next base: position 2,039 of record JAJOKG010000177.1, read on the forward strand.
TTGTCGTGTCATTGGTTCTTTATTTTGACATCGTATGGGCTTTTAGCAACTAAAGGGCTTAGTTATGGCATTGACTTTGCAGGTGGGACACTGGTTCAAGTTAAATATGACCAACAAGCGCCGATTGATAAAGTAAGAGAGCAAATTTCAAGCGATAAACTTTTTGCCAATGCCTTAATTACAGAGTTTGGCTCACCCGATGAAATTGTCATTCGTTTTGCCACCACTACTGAGGGTGTCAGTCATGATGTGGGTGATAAAGTGCGTGAATTGCTCAAAGGTACGGGAAATTTTGATATTCGAAAAGTAGATATGGTCGGCCCAAAAGTAGGCAGTGAGCTTCGTGAAAAAGGTTTAATGTCAACACTGATGTGTATTTTGGCAATTTTAGTCTACATTGCTTTTCGTTTTGAGTGGCGCTTTGCAGTTGCTTCTATCTTAGCATTGGTGCATGATGTAAGCATTACTTTGGGGGCTATCATTCTTTTTAATATCGAAATAAGTCTAGATGTTTTAGCTGCAATGTTGACACTGATTGGGTATTCAATTAACGATACAATTATTGTTTTTGACCGCATTCGAGAAGACATTCGAGCCTCAAAGCAAGTTAATCTTTTTGATACCATTAACCATGCCGTTTCTCAAACGCTTTCTCGAACCACATTAACCTCATTAACGGTTCTTTTTGTTGTTTTAACACTCTTTTTGTTTGGTGGAGAGATTATTCATGGCTTTAGTTTTACCCTTTTGTTTTGGTGTTTTTTATTGGAACGTACAGTTCAATTTTTATTGCAGCACCACTCCTGAAATGGTTGGGATTTGATATTGCTGAGTATAAAAATAAAGAAGCACTCAAAGAGAAAAATAAAATAGAAAAAGCAAAAATGCGTGCGATGTATGAAAAAGGCACGGTTTAATTTGATGGAGAGAGAATGCAGTACAATCCTTTAGAACTTGAGAAAAAATGGCAACAAACGTGGGATGAAACTCAGGCGTTTGAGCCTTCAAATGATTTTAGCAAAGCAAAAAAATATATTTTAAGTATGTTTCCTTATCCTAGTGGGCGTATTCATATGGGACACGTGCGTAACTATACCATTGGGGATGCCATTGCAAGACATCATCGTAAAAATGGCTTTAATGTACTGCACCCCATTGGTTGGGATAGTTTTGGTATGCCTGCTGAAAATGCGGCGATTAAGCATGGGGTACATCCGAAAAAATGGACGTATGAAAATATTGATTATATGCGAAAAGAACTTGCTTCTTTGGGACTTTCTTTCTCTAAAAAAAGAGAGTTTGCCGCCAGCGATGTGCTTTATACGAAACATGAACAACGTATTTTTATTGAGATGTTTAATAAAGGTTTGGTGTATCAAAAAAGTGCAACTCTTAATTGGTGTAATACCTGCCAAACGGTTCTTGCCAATGAGCAAGTCGAAGAGGGGTGTTGTTGGAGATGTGATAACCCAGTAGAACAACGCTTGCTCCCAGGTTACTACCTTAAAATCACACAGTATGCGCAAGAGTTACTTGATGATTGTGAAAAACTCAAAGCGGGTTGGCCAAATCAAGTTTTAACCATGCAAGAAAATTGGATTGGACGCAGTGAAGGGTTAGAATTTTCGTTTAACTTAAGTGATGAGGCTAAGGCAAAACTTGCTCATCAGTTTGAAAGTTATAAAGTTTTTACCACACGTCCTGATACCATTTATGGGGTGAGTTATTCTGCGTTAGCGCCTGAACATGCGATTGTGAACTATTTGATTGAGCATAAACTCTTAAGCGATGAAAAAATTGCGCAGATTAAAGCGATGCAACGTGTAGGTGCACGTGAGCGTGCTCAAGCGCCTAAAGAAGGTGTGAGTTTAGAGATAGAGGTCATTCATCCTTTAACAGGTGAAAAAGTGCCTGTTTGGGTAGCAAATTTTGTCTTAATCGAATACGGTGGGGGTGCTGTTATGGCAGTTCCAGCCCATGATGAGCGTGATTTTGAATTTGCGACCAAATATAATTTACCCATTATTCAAAGTATTGAGAGTAACACACCTTTTGATGGTACATGCGCAACGACTGAATACGGTACACTTATTAACTCTGCTGAGTTTAGTGGTCTTGCATCGAAAGAGGCTCAAAAAGCCATTATTGCTCATTTTGAAGCACAGAAAATGGGTACCAAAGTCATTAATTATAAATTGCGTGATTGGGGAATTAGCCGTCAGCGTTATTGGGGTGCGCCAATTCCTATGATTCATTGTCCCAAATGCGGACTGGTTCCTGAAAAATTTGAAAATCTTCCTGTTTCCTTACCGGATGATGTTGAAATTAAAGGTGAAGGCAATCCTTTGGATAAACATCCAACATGGAAATATACAACGTGCCCATGTTGTGGGGCAGATGCCATTCGTGAAACCGATACCATGGATACTTTTTTCCAATCCAGTTGGTATTTTCTACGTTATACCACTGATCCATCCTTGTGGAATGATGTTCCTTTTGACAAAGAGAGTGCTAATTATTGGATGAACGTAGACCAATATATTGGGGGTATTGAGCATGCCATTTTACACCTTTTGTATGCACGTTTTTTTTACCAAAGTGCTTCGTGATTTAGGTTATGTCAATACCGATGAGCCGTTTGCCAATCTTTTAACCCAAGGCATGGTGCTTAAAGATGGCTCGAAGATGAGTAAAAGTAAAGGCAACACCGTTGATCCTGATGCCATTATTAAGACCTATGGAGCGGATACGGCACGTCTGTTTATTTTATTTGCAGCACCTCCTCAAAAAGAGTTGGAGTGGAATGACAGTGCGGTTGAAGGAGCGTTTCGTTTCTTAAAACGTTTTGCGCAAAAAGTGAAAAATGCTTTTATCATAGTAAAGAAGTTCCAGACATTAATCATGCAACACTTTCTAAAGAGTCAAAATATGCTCGTAAAAAAGTGTATGAAGCATTGAAAAAATCAAATGAGATTTTTGAGGGTGGATATACCTTTAATACATTGATTGCGGCATGTATGGAAGCGCTCAATGCTCTAAGTGATCAAAACGATGCGAATGTGTGGAGTGAGGGATATTTTATTCTTCTCAATTTACTTGAGCCTATAGTTCCTCATCTATGTTGGGAAATGAGTGAAACACTGTTTGGGTGTGCGAATTTTTCACCCATTGCCATCAAAGAAGAAGTTTTTGTAGAAGAGAGTATGATACTTGCCGTAACCGTAAATGGTAAGAAGCGCTCAGAAATTGAAGTTGAAACCTCTATCTCTAAAGAGGAAGCCCTAAGACGTGGTAAAGAGAGTGCTGCAAAATGGTTAGAAGGCAGTGAAGTGATTAAAGAGATTTATGTCCCTAATAAATTGATTAACTTGGTGGTAAAGTAAGATGAAACAACTATTTCTTGGACTCTTGATAGCAGTGTTTATCAGCGGATGTGGGTATAAACCTTCGTCGTATTATGCTAAAAGGGCATTGGGAGAAAAAATTTATGCAGAAGTCAAAATCTCTAGGCAAGATCCAAGAAACAGTGTATTAATTAAAGATGCTGTCAATGAGGCCGTTGTAAATCGTTTTAGTGCAAAACTAGTGAGCAAGGAAGAAGCGGATAGTACCTTACATGTAAAAATAGGTTCTATCTCTTTTTCTCCTATTGTGTATGATATCTATGGTTATGTAATTGCTTATAAAACAACGGTTGTATTGGCTATTGAGTATGAAGGTGCGAACAAAAAAGTTGAAAAATTAACGGTTTCAGGAGAGTATGACTTTTCTATTGAATCGAATAGTGTTATTTCTGATTCTAATCGCTTTGAAGCCATTCGTGAAGCTGCAGCTGATTCTTTAGATGAATTTGTTTCTAAAATTGCTATTAAAGGATTACGTAATGGCAACAACCATCAATGAGATTATTAAAGAAGCCTTAGAGCGTGTCAAAGCGGAGCATCTCAATTTAACCCCTGATAATTATGCCGCTGTCTTTTGCAAAGTGGCTAAACAAAAAGGGGTGATTGTTGAGGATTGTCAAAAGGTTGATAAATATACAAAAAAATTAGAGGCAAGTGTGCTTGCTGACATGAAGCGTTTTTCTATTGCTTCTTTGGATGATTTACTTTCGTTTTTGGTAGCTAGGGTCAATCGTGTCAACGAAGGGGATGCGATTAAAATGATTAATGCGCTAAGCCTTTTATCGAAGCGTACGTTACAAGCTATTACTTTGTTGCATGATGCCAAAGCAACCAGTCTTGCTAACGCCTCTTTGGAACGTATAGATTTTCATCAAAACCTCCAATCTATCGAGTTGGTAAAAGAGAAATGGTTTGATTTTATTTCAAACTATAATGACAATTATCTTAAAAAATTAGATATGTATGGACATGTGAGCAAGGATGATCTTGAGAGCATGGTAAAAGATATTATCAAAATTTTAGAAAAAGATAACAGCAGTGAACTTTATCGGGCATTAGTTCCTCTTATTATTGCTTCCCTTGCTCCGTCTATTGCTTCGGGTATGAATGATGAATTAGCCAGTATCAGTTCAGAACTTCGCCAATCTCCTGATGCGCTTGGAACGCCTGCGCTTCAAAAAGAGATTCGTGGATTGATTGGAAAGAGAATCGAACTTGATAAAGCGGAAGTTCAAAAAAAAAGTTTCTACGCTTGATAAAATTTTAGATGAAATTAACAAAAAAAATTGTCGAGTTGATTCAAAGTAGCAGTTATAGTCATGAGCAAGTTAAGGGTATTAAAGCGGATTTGCAACGCATTAACTTTTCTCAGGATAGCTTTGAAACGGTACATACAAAACTTTTACGGATAGCTTCTTCTTTAGAAAATGAGACGAAAACATTAAATGAAAAGATGATTAGTAATCAAGAAACTATTACAAAATTGCAAAATCGTGTCAATAAATTAGAATCTGCACTGGTAGCTGCAAAACAGGAAGTAAAAGTAGACTTTTTTAACGCATGTGGCAACAAAACGTGCTTTAAGTACGGAACTTGGGCGTGTTGATGATGCTTTTATGCGGTATAAAATTGATTATACCCTCTGTTTTATCGATATTGACCATTTTAAAATGGTTAACGATACCTATGGGCATGAAGCAGGCGATGTCATTCTTTCAACAGTTGGAAAAATTTTACGTAAATATGTTCGTCAGGTTGATTTTGTAGGGCGCTATGGTGGCGAAGAATTTTTGGTGATATTACCAAGTACAGATCTTGCACATGCGATTCATTTTGCCGATAAAATTCGATCCATTGTTGAGCAGTTTAAATTTCTGTATAAAAATGAACGCATCAACGTAACGGTGAGTTGTGGTGTTTCTCAACGCTCTTTATGCAAGAGTAAAGAAGATACCCTAAGTACAGCAGATGCTCTTTTATATAAAGCAAAAGAAGCTGGACGAAATAAAGTGATGCCTGTACTTTGATGATTTTAGAGTATTTTTTAGAACAAAAACCACTCTATTATGATGTAATTGATTATGAACGTATGCCCAAAGCGTATGCAAAAATACGTCAGCATTTTAAAATCCCTAAAATTATTCATATTGTTGGTACGAATGGGAAAGGGACTACAGGACGTTTTTTAGCGCAGATGCTACGTGCTAATGGTTTACATGTAGGACATTATACTTCTCCTCATATTTTAAAATTTAATGAACGTATTTGGTTAGATGGTGCGGACGTGAGTGATACCATTCTTGAAGAAGCCCATCAAACATTATTGTCGTGGTTAGATGCTGATGTTGCCAATTCTCTTTCGTATTTTGAATATACAACACTTCTTGCCATGGTCATCTTTTCTCAGCATTGTGAATATGTGGTTTTAGAAGCAGGGTTAGGGGGAGAATATGATGCGACCAATATTTTTCCTAAAATACTCTCTATTGTAACACCTATTGGCATTGATCATCAAGCATTTTTAGGTGAGAGTATTGAAGCGATTGCTCAAACAAAGATAAACAGTGTTTGCACAGATGTGGTTTTAGCCAAACAATATGCTAAAGAAGTTTACCCTATTGCTCAAGCGCGTACGAAGCAATATGGTGCTCATATGTACAGTGTCGAGGCATTTTTTGATGAAAAAACAAAAAATGAATTAAGTAACGCTCTTTCTTTCCTGCAATTACCTCCATTTTTAGAAGAAAATTTTAAAACAGCACTTTGTGCATTAAGAGTACTGGGGTATGATATGGCTCAGGAAAGATTGGATTTTAATGTTTTGAATGGGCGTTGTCAGAAAATTTTTCCTCATGTGACGATTGATGTAGGGCATAATGCCATGGCGGCGGAAGTCTTTGAATCCGAAAACTTTTTGGGGAAGCGTGTTTTTTTAGTTTACAACAGTTATAAAGATAAAGACTTTACAGCTATTTTGAAAATTTTACAGCCGATTATTCACACACTTTTAGTGATTGAAATTCAGAGTCCTCGCGCGGCATCGCAAAATGATATTTATGCGGCGGCATTAGCATTAGGAATTAAAACTGAGCCTTTTTGTGGGATTGATGAGGATAAAGAGTATTTAGTCTTTGGCTCTTTTTCTGTGGTTGAAGCTTTTTTAAAAGGGGTCAAGTGAAAGATAGATTTACCGTAACGATTTCAGATGTACATGGTTCACGTCATTTTTTTATTGCATCAACTGATTAAAAAATTTTTGCTTTATTTCACACTTTTTGTCGCACTGGTCATTTTAGTGGGAAGTTTTGTAATTTTGTTTTTAACCAAAGAGCTTTCAAGATTTAGAAGCAAAAAAAGAGAATGCCGTTAAAGAGCGGAACATTTTGGTTGAACAAAATGAGCTTTTGCAAGCTCAAATTTCAGAAAAAGCGCAAGAATATGAAAATATCCGTGACAAAATAGGTTCTATGGAGGAACTGATTGGCTTAAGAGTTAACGAAGAAGAGACGCTAGAGGTAAGATTAGAAGAGCTGGATTTAAATATTTTACAGCAAAAAACATTTTTTGATAATATTCCTAGCGGTGAAGTGATCGCCCACAATGGCGTCTCTTCAAAATTTGGCTGGAGAGAGAATCCTATTTTAAAACGTAAAGAATTTCACACAGGTTTAGATTTAAGAGCATCTATTGGTACGCCAATTTTAGCACCAGCAGATGGTGTTGTGAAATTTATAAAGTACCACCAAAATAGTGGTTATGGCAATGTTGTTTCCCTCAGTCATAATTATGGGTTTGAGAGTTATTATGCTCATTTACAGAATAAGTCAGTTGTGAAAGAGGGGCAATTTGTTAGAAAAGGTGATTTAATTGCGTATTCTGGCAATACAGGCTTATCGACGGGTCCTCATTTGCATTATGAAATAAAGTTTATTGGTAGAACCTTAGATCCTGAACCATTTGTAAAATGGAATGGCGCTAATTTTATGGAAATCTTTAAAAAGGAGAAGAGAGTCACATGGGAATCTTTAATAAAGCTGATCAATGCGCAATCCCCGCTTCTGAAACCACTATCATAGCCAGTGGTGCTAAGTTGAGGGTGTTTTTAATTGCCAAACACGTTTACATGTGGATGGAGAAATTATTGGGAAAGTGCTCTCCGATAGTATTGTAACGATTGGAAAGCAAGGTCGTATCTCTGGTGAAATTCATGCCAGTCGTTTGATTGTGAATGGTCTTTTTGAAGGCAACGCAGATTGTGAGAATGTGGAAGTGCTTGAGGGTGGAAAATTTTTAGGAAAAGTTTTTTCCAAAGAGCTGGTTATTGAAGCTAAAGCTATTTTTGAAGGTGAGAGTAAAATAAAAACTGAGAGCATTCAAACATTAACCTACGAAGAACCGAGGGATTAATTGTTACAAGCTGCGTTTTATGAATTTTTACAAACAAAAAATGATCTTCAACTTTTAGGGGTTAGGGGGGATAAAGAGGCATTATATGCTTCTGAAGTCGCCCTTTTCCTTGAAAAAAAATGTTATGTTTTACCTGATCTTCGGGCTAATGAGGGAGATGATTTACTCTCTTTTCATGAAGAAATGGTGGAGCTTTTGCGTGTTCTTCATGCTTTTTATAATGACGCTTCTTCTAAAAAAATTCTTATTGCTCCTCTTCGAACCCTTTTAACACCGCTTCCAAAAGCAGAACTATTTGATACGTTTAACCTTGAATTTGGAATGCGTCTGCATTTAGAACGCTTTCGTGAACAGATGTTTTATTGGGGATACTTGGCGGTTGATGTGGTGCAAGGAAAAGGAGAAATTTCGATTCGTGGGGATATTATCGATATTTTTCCACCCGATTGTGAAAAAGCTTTACGCATCAGTTTGTTTGATGATGAGATAGAGAGTATGCGTTTTTTTTGACTGCGAAAGTCAAAAAAGTGCGAAAGATGAAGTGGAATCTTTTGCACTTTTTCCAGCACTATTTGCATTGAATGAAGAGCGTTATACTCAGATGCAAAGAGCGATTGATACGCTTAAAAGTGATAGCTTTACCAAAGATATTCACTCTCTTGGTTTATGGGTTTTAGGCGAGAGTGGGGCGGTTTATACGCAGGTTTTCAAAACGTATTTGAGTTTGGATGCACTCGAAGAACTTAAGGAGATAGCTCTTTTTGATGAAGAGAGTGTACATAAGCTTCAAAATCTTGCCCAGATTCCTGAGGCAAAGCAGTACCGTGAAATTGCTCCGAGTAATATTAAAACCTTTATAGAACTGCATCAAAAAAAGAAGATAACGCTTTTAGCAAAGAATGAAGTGTTAGTGCGTATGGCGGATGTGGATGCTTTACATGTAAAATGGATTCAGAGTGAACGCATTGTGAATATCATGAGTGCGGATGAAGTGATTCTCTCTTTAAATAAGCCAACGACTAAAATCAAACGAAAAAGTGCACGTATTGTTTTAGATGAGTTAAAAAATGGCGATTATGTGGTGCATGAAAATTATGGGATTGGCATTTTTAAAGGGTTAACTCAAGTGAGCGTCTTGGGTGCAACCAAAGATTTTGTGTTGATTGAATATTTAGGTGATGATAAACTGCTTTTGCCTGTTGAAAATTTGCATGTTATAGACCGCTATATTGGAGAAAGTGGCAGTTTAGTGAGTGTGGATCGTTTGGGTAAGGGGAGCTTTCAAAAGCTTAAAGCCAAAACCAAAGAGCGACTTTTAGAAATAGCTAGTGAAATTGTCGCTGTTGCGGCAAAACGTGAAATGGTGGATGGATTGTGCATTAACATGGATGCATCTGAAATGGCACACTTTGAAGCCGATGCGGGTTTTGTCTACACAGAAGATCAAAAGCGTGTTATTGGTGAAATTTTGAGTGATTTTAAGAGCGGCAAAATGATGGACAGGCTTTTAAGCGGTGATGTGGGCTTTGGAAAGACTGAAGTTGCCATGAATGCTATTTTTGCAACCCTGCGCAGTGGTTTTCAAGCGTTGCTGATTGCTCCAACCACACTTTTATGTTCGCAACACTTTAAAAGCCTCTCCAAGCGTTTTGAAAAATACAACATTAAAGTGGCGCAATTAGACCGTTTTACCACCGCTGCACAAAAACAGGTGATTTTAAAAGAGCTTAAAAGTGGAGCGTTACAGGTGTGTGTGGGAACGCACGCCCTTTTTGATGTGGAACTGTTCAATCCTGCTCTTGTGGTAGTGGATGAAGAGCATAAATTTGGTGTGAAACAAAAAGAGAAACTGAAAAATTTTAGAGAAAATGTGCATATTCTTTCCATGAGTGCAACACCAATTCCCAGGAGTCTTAATATGGCACTTAGTTCCATCAAGCAGTATTCACAGCTTCTAACCCCTCCAAATGATAGAGAAGATATACGAACTTTTGTTAAAGAGTATGATGAGAAAGTGATTAAAGAGGCAATTGTGCGTGAAATGAGACGCGGTGGACAACTCTTTTTTGTGCATAACCGCATTGCAACCATTGAAGCAAAACGCAAAGAACTTCTCTCCATGATGCCAAATTTACGCATTTTAACGCTTCATTCTGAAATTAGTGCCAGTGTCACTGAAAAAGAGATGTTACGCTTTGAAGAAAAAGCCTATGATGTGCTTTTAAGTACTTCTATTATCGAATCGGGTATTCATATTCCTAATGTGAATACCATCATTATTGATTCAGCCGATCACTTTGGTATGGCAGATCTTCATCAACTCCGTGGGCGTGTGGGACGAAGTAAGCGCCAAGGCTTTTGTTACTTTTTGGTCAAGGATAAAGAAGAACTCTCTGCGTCTGCTAAAAAACGTCTTATTGCCTTAGAGTCTAATTCATATTTGGGCAGTGGCTCCATTTTGGCGTACCATGACTTAGAAATACGAGGTGGTGGCAATTTAGTGGGTGAGGCACAAAGTGGGCATCTGAAAAATATTGGTTATTCACTCTATCTTAAAATGCTCGAAGATGCGATTAATTCACTTTTAGGTAAAACACCCATTGCTTCTCGTGAAGTGGATATTAAACTCTCTATGAGTGCGTTTATCAGCGATACATATATTTCTGAAGACAGAGTAAGGTTAGAGCTTTACAGACGGCTCAGTCGTTGTGGAAGTATTCATGATGTGTTGGAAATTGAAGAAGAGATGGTCGATCGTTTTGGGAAAATAGATGTTCCAACCAAACAATTTTTACAACTGATTGAGATTAAAATTTTAGCGACACAGCGTGCGATTGTTTTGATTTCTAATTATGGGCAAAATATTAGTATTAAGTATGAAGATGAGAAAAAAGTGACGCTACAATCACGCAGTCGTGACGATGACGATTTGATTGCTACGGTTCTTACCTACTTAAGGAGTCATGCATGAGAGTAGGTTTTATTGGTGATATTGTGGGAAAACCAGGACGTTCTATGTTGGAGTTGCATCTCAAAAAATTACGTCAAGAGTTTGCTTTAGATTTTGTGATTGCAAATGGTGAAAATGCGAGTCATGGTTTTGGATTAGGTTCGCAGCATGCTAAGGAGCTTTTTTCTTATGGAGCAGATATTCTTACTGGTGGAAACCATTCATGGGATAAAAAGGAGATTATTCCTCTTTTAGATATTATGCCCATTTTAAGACCACTTAACTACCCTTTAGGCGTTCCTGGACGGGGTGTGAGTGTTTTACATGTAAAGAATGAAACGATTGGAGTGCTTAATATTATGGGGCATTATGGAATGCCTATGGTTGAAAATCCTTTTTTTAAGTGCTCAAAAAGCAGTAGAAGCGCTTGAAAATGAAGGCATTAAGACAATTATTATTGATTTTCATGCAGAAGTGACTTCGGAAAAATATGCGATGTTGCATCTTCTTAAAGGTAAAGTAAGTGCTATTTTAGGGACACATACGCATGTAGGAACCGATGATTTGCAAGTCGTAAATGGAACGTGTTTTGTGAGTGACGTTGGTCTTTCAGGTGCTCGTGATGGCATTATTGGTATGGATAAAGATGCACCACTCAAACGCTTTTTGACGGGATTACCTGCTTCTTTGGATATTCCTAAAAAATGTAAAAAGATTTTACAAATAGTCATTATGGAAATAGAAGAGGGCAAATGTGTTGACGCATTTAAATTACGTATCTTTGATGACCAAGAACGCTTAGTGGCTAAGGCGCTTTATGAATAGTTTTGAACTTTTAGTAGCACTTAAAAATAAAGGGTATATTAAAACCACACGAGATGCACTTTGGTGGCCACGTTCAAGGACATTTTGGGTCATAGTGGGTGCTATTTTAACTCAGCAGTCAAAATGGGAAAAAGTGGAAAAAAGCATCGAAAATTTAGAATCTTTGGGTATTGATAGTTTGGAAAAACTAGCAGCCTTAAGAATGGAAACATTGGTTATCGCCATTCAGCCTTCAGGTTTTTATAATACGAAAGCTAAGAATCTGCATCAATTGGCGGTAAATGTTTTAGCTGAATTTGGCTCTTTTGACGATTTCTGTGCACAGGTTAGCCGTGAGTGGTTGTTGGGGCAAAAAGGAATTGGAGAAGAGAGTGCGGATTCTATTTTGTGTTATGCGTGTCAACGTGAAGTTTTAGTGGTTGATGCATATAGTGCACGCATCTTAGATGCTTTTGGCTATCACTTTGATAGTTATCAAGCACTTCAAGAATGGATGAGTGATGGACTTTTGGCGCATCTTCCTTTGATTTATCCGCTTTATCATAAAGTGATACCACTCAATGAACTTTATGCTCGTTTTCATGGAAAGATCGTAGAGTTTTGTAAAGAAAACAGTAAAGGAAAAGTTGTGAATGTGGAGTGTTTGGGCTTATAAGCCCAAACGATATTTTAGAGGTTGTTTTTCTTTTTTTGTATGCAACAATCATTGCATACGCTTCATCTTTAAGTTTAAGTTTTTCTTTTTTTTAACGCATCAAGATCTAAATCACTCATATGCTCTCTGCCCTCATCAACATCTGTGATTTTTTTGGTCAAGTTCATTGTGTTTTTTCAAAAATTTTTAGCAAAGTGAGCGTTTGTCAACTTTTAAGTTTTGAGATAATATCTCTGTATTCGTGTAACATGATAACTCCTTGTAGATTTAGTTTTATTGTATCAAAATGTGCTTAATTTTAAGGCTAAGTACGATAATCCGCATTAATTTCAACGTAT
>JAJOKG010000110.1 GCA_021206415.1 Sulfurospirillum sp.
AAAAAAAATTGAACAAAATAAAAAAGGAAAGGGAAGAAAAAGAAAGAGAAAAAAATACGCTTAGCCGAAGAAGAAAAAATCACGAAAAGAGAAAGAAGAGTACGAAGAAAAAAGTTCGACTCGCTAGTATGTCGCCTTTTCAAATCTTAGTTGAGAATATTATTCAAGAAGGCAAAAAGCAATCCATGAGTGAGATAGCTTCTTTGGTAAAAGCACTCACAGTAGACAATGCTTTTGAAAATGATAAGTGTGAAGCAGCACATTATATTAAAGTAAAGATGGAAGCAGCAAAAGGTGAATGGTTACCAGACGGCAATCCAGCGAAAGATAAAGCTACAAAAAGAACACATGCGGTGATGAAAATACTTGAAGAGTGTAAAAAAAACGTGAAAGAAATCTTTAAGGTTAAAGAGAAACTTAAAAGCCCTAAATTTAGGGCTTTTAAAACTGAGACTTTGCTGAAAATCAACGTGAAAGAAAATCTTAAGATTCAGAACATCGATTTTTAGGACAAAATAGCATTACATGTAGACCCGATTTGAAGGGGATTGAAACTATACACTCTCTGCCGAATGCAATTTTGCCTGCTTCTGATTGCAATGAAAAGCATTTTTCTAGCACTTATGATCACACTATTTTTTAATTTCGACAGTTTCTGACCATATATCGTACTATTATTTTATTCTAAATCATTTATTTGGAGTATCTTATGTTCGCTGATATTTTTCTTATGTTTGTTATGGCCGTATTTGTTAAATTCATGGTTAGCAGTCCTAATGATTCAAAAAAAGATGATGCATTACAAAGTATTTTAATATATGGTTTTGCTGTTTTATTTCTAATAATTAGCTTTTTGAATAAACTTCTTTCATAACCAACAAAGCTCTATAACGAAGATTAAAATTAATCAAAGCACAGATTATATTATGGCGTAATCCAAATCGTTTTCTATTTTTTGACAAAATATGACCATTAAACGAATTATAATCACACCTACAAAAAATCAAGGAGCATAAATGAGCCAAGACCGATTGACTACATTGTTAGAAAATGTTGAGCGTACACTTAAAAGTTCTGGTAGACGTGATGATTGGGATGATTTTGTTCCAGTGATTAAAGAAAATTCTATGAAAACCACCGTTTATTTGACCGATAAATTTGAAGAGCCGAATTATTATAATAAGCTTTGCCATGTTTTGATGAATGCAGATGAAACAGAACACTTTATATTGGTGATCAATTCTCCAGGAGGAATGTTAGATTCTGCTTTTATGGTGTCTAATGCCATCCTTAGCACACAAGCATCCGTAACAGCGTATTTAGCTGGAACCGTGGCTTCTGCGGCTACCATTGTGGCACTTTCATGCGATGAAGTCATTGCCTCTGAAAATCTTGCTTTTATGATCCACAACTATAGCTCTGGTATGCAAGGAAAAGGGCACGAGATGAAAGCGCGACAGATATTTTTTGATAATGAGCTCAACAAATCATTCAATCAATATTATCTAGGATTTCTCTCACAAGAAGAGATTACCGATGTGATTGAGGGTAAAGATATATGGCTCAACTGTGAAGAGGTCAATGAGAGATGGCAGGCTAAAAAGAAGATGAAGCAACCTAAAGTGTTGCATAAAAAACCATTATGGAGTCATTCAATGAAAACGATACATATTAAAATCCCAAAAGTTAAAACAAGGGTTACATGGGGATTTAACCCCGTAACGCGTGTGAGCCAAGATAAAAAAAGGCTACTCTCGTGCTTCGTATAAAAAAGTATTGCGGGAGAAGAACCTTTTTGAAGATACCAAATAGAATAAATCAATAATGTCTCAATAATAGACAGAATATGTCTATAAACTTTTCTATAATTCTTTTGAAATTAATAGTGGAGGCAAAATATGAGCGATTTTTATTTTTATTGGCATCCTTGCCTTGATCGGTTACGCTGACCAATTTCTTAATACTCAAACCAATACAAAAACAACAGCAACTAAAAGTAATACGCCTAAAAGCTCAACATCCATTAAAACCTATGATTATGAAGAAAAAAACAACGAAATAAAAAAATCAGTCTCATGCAAATAACGTCTATATCCAAAACAATGTCTATGTATCCATTCATCAACCAAAATCAAGCACGAAACACACCGATCATACAGAAAAAGTCTGGAATCAAATGGGCTATGCAGTAAAAAGAGGGTGAAACCTATGCCTACAAACATTATGGCAATGAGATCTATACACCTGACCAAGTAGTGTCTAAAAAAAGCATTTCTTATAAAAAACCGTTGCAGATTGGCTATGGCTTGAGCGCGAACCAAGAGAAAGTGAAAACGTTGGGCAACGCTTTGGTTGAAAAATGTGGCTCTAAGCGTGAGGCAAAAGATATTTTGGTTGAGAAGTATGGTTTTGATGAGGATACAGCACGTTATGCAGCAGGATATAAAGGATATAACAACTGGTAAGTTCTAATATCGTCAAAATATGTCCATTACTTCCAACTACAATACTCTTCACAAAAATCCAAGGAGCACAAATGAGCCAAGACAAATTAACTAAATTGTTAGAAAATGTTGAGCAAATGCTTCGTCGTAACGGTCAATGCAATGAGTGGGATTCCTATGTGCCTGTTATCTCAAAAGGTCATCATCATACGGTGTATTTAACAGAAGAATTCTCAGATCCTTCTTCTTACAACCAAATGTGCCACTTGTTGATGAATGCTAATGAAGTAGACGAATTTACCCTTGTGATAAACTCTCCAGGCGGTATACTTGACTCTGCTTTTATGGTTGCAGATGCTATTTCACGGTCTCAAGCTTGTGTGAGCGCTTACGTCGTTGGTACCGTTGCTTCTGCGGCGACTATTGTAGCACTTGCGTGTGATAAGCTTGAAGCCTCTGAAAATCTTGCTTTTATGATTCACAATTACAGCTCCGGTATCCAAGGCAAAGGGCATGAGATGAAAGCGCGCCAAACGTTTATTGATAATGAGCTCAATAAATCTTTTGAGAGATTCTACTTAGGCTTTCTCTCACAAGAAGAGATCACCGATGTGATTGAAGGTAAAGATATCTGGCTCAATGCACAAGAGGTTATGCAACGATGGGCCTCTAAGCAAGAATCCTTAAAACCTTTAAAGCTGGTCTCATAATAGAGGTTAAGATGTAAAATGTTAGGCTTGCAGCTGTTGTTTGGCAAGCCTTAAAATGCTACTACAAAGACACCCACTAAAGAAAGGTCCACATGAAAAAAACATTTCACACTCGCTCGCTCAATGGCACAAAATTTAACTTTATTGCATTGCCTGATTCAAAATATTTTAAATTCTCCATTACCAATTCTATGGGTGCTAATATAGAGCGACTTTATCAAGAAAAAGTAGGAAAAAATGTTTACGGAATTTCTCATTTTGTGGAACATTTGGCCTTCAAATCACCCCGTGATTTTACAACCGAAGAGTTGACACAGCTTGGAAAAGTCAAAGGTAACAATAATGCAGGAACCACCTATGATTATATTGACTATTTTTTTTGAAACATCCTCTAATAATAGTGATTTAGCGATTCAAATTGTTTGCAATACAGCCTTTAATGATCTCTCAAAACTTTCACAAGAAGAGTTTGACACTGAAAAAATGGTTATTTTAAATGAAGTAAAACGATATATGGATGAATGACCAAATGATGTTTGCATACAATTGTGCCCTAGTGGCATGTGAGTATGAGGAGGGAGATAATATCTTGGGGCTTCCTGAAATCATTGAAAGCTTTACTCTTGAAGATGTAAGAGCAATTAAAAATATTTTTCTACACAATGAGCATTTAATATGCAACGTTATTTATGACCCATTGACTGTCTCTGAAGAGGAACTTCTTAAAAAAATAACACAAGAAATGCTCCGATTCGACCCCACAAGAAAAATCGTGTCTTTCCATAGATACCAAAGCGTACAAAAAACTGCTTAAAATTTCCAAAACAGGGTCATTTTAAACTTGAAAACGAAGCGGAACAAGCACTGACCACTTTGATGTTTGAAGCAAATATCAATGCAGGGCTATCCGATATTGTTAGAGCATATTTTGAAACCTTCGCTGAAGATACTTCACTAGATGACATCATACGTCAAAAAAAATGGATTGACCTATGGGATTGAGAGTTATATTGATACCCTCTCAGATAACCTTATACTCTTTTTCTCATGCGATGTCTCTTTAGGGGAGGAGCAAAAACTGATGGATTCTTTCGAGCC
>JAJOKG010000014.1 GCA_021206415.1 Sulfurospirillum sp.
TTAACCGCTACGGTACTGCGTGCAGGTTTGTGCTCACCAAAAAAGTTTCCATACACTTCATTAACACTGGCAAAATCATCCATATTGGCTAAAAAAATTGTTGTTTTCACAACCTGATTTAAACCACTTTTTGCCTCCCTTAACACCGCCTGTAAATTTTCCAATACTTGCGTTGTCTGAGCAACCACATCGCCTTCTAAGAACGTACCATCAGGACGCAAGGCAATTTGACCTGAGGTAAACACCATTCCATTCGCGACAATCGCTTGAGAATAGGGTCCAATGGCACAAGGCGCATTGGAAGTTGAGATAACATTCATTTTTCTTCCTTTTTAAAATGTTCAATCACATGGTTAAAAACCGCTTCAAGCGCTTCCACTTCGCTTAAGGGACAACACTCATTGGGAGCGTGAATGGTGTCATTGACCACCCCACACTCAATGGTCGCTACACCAAACGCACCAAAAAAGCGTGCGTCGCTTGTACCCCCAGCCGTAGAGAGTTTAGGGAGTGTACCCTTTACATGTAAAAGTGCTTTTTCAACCGCTTTAACAATCAAAGACTCTTTACATGTAACAAAAGGATGTGCGGTTTGATTTAAACGTAGTGTAAAATCAAGCCCATTTAAGACCTCTTTTACATACGCATCAATCGCCTCAGCAGTCGTTTTAGTAGAGTTTCGTACGTTAAACATGATTTTGAGATGTTGTGGGGTGACATTGCTCACCTCCATTCCGCCTCTTATATCGGTGATAACCATCATCGATGGTGCGAAAAATTCATCACCACTATCGAGTTGATGGCCTGCAAGTTTAGAGAGCAGTGGTGCTACTTGATGCACAGGGTTGATGGCTTTTTCAGGATACGCCGCATGTCCTTGCTTCCCTTTGATTTCAATCACCCCATTGATGGAGCCTCTTCGTCCTACTTTTATCGCATCGCCAAACACCTTCTCAGAGGTTGGTTCCGCTACAATGGCATAATCAGGCAGAAAAGAGCGCTCTTTTAAAAGTTTAAGCACCTCTATCGTTCCATGCTTTGCATCACCCTCTTCATCACTGGTCAAAAGGGCTGAAAGCGTGCCATTAAAGGTTTTAGCCTGTTTAAGCGCTTGAACAAAAGCACACACGCCACTTTTCATATCTTGCGCCCCTCTGGCATAGACCACACCCTCTTTAAGAACAGGTTCAAAAGGATCACTCTCCCAACCTTGCCCTGGAGGAACCACATCAAGATGCCCCGCAAAACAGAGGTGTGGCCCTTCCCCCAAAACGTTTGTATAAAAAAAAGATTTTTCGTCTCTTCTACATTCACTTCAATGGCTTCAAAATCACTCAAATACTCTCGTATCAGTGAAAATGAACCACCCTCTTCAGGTGTAATCGAAACACATCGTAACAGTTTTAAAAAAAAGTTCATCTGTTTTTATCATTATTTTTCCATTCTAAAAGAGTCTTGTTTAGAATCCATTCTCTTTTGAAGATTATCTTTTTCTCTCAAGCTTTTTTTAAAGTTTAATCAGTGTCGCACCAAATCCACCCATGTTTATAGGTGCATCACCGTACGAAACCAGCGCAGGATAAGTACTCAAAAACGTTCTTACCGCATAAGCGAGTTTTCCTGTGCCAATGCCATGATAAACAAGAACCTCATCAAAGCCACTCATTAAGGCATCACTTAAAAATTTATCGAGCCTTTCAACGGCTTCATCGGCTCTGAGCCCATGCAAATCCAAAAATCATCGAAGCACTGGGTGTCTCTTTGGAGATACTCACACCCGCATGTTTTACTTTTGGCTGATTGCCACTGCGCTTAAGCTTTGAGAGAGGCACACGCAGGCTAATGCCATCACACTCAATCATCGCCTCTTCTTTTTTAATGCTTTTAATCACACCCTTTGAACTTCCGTATTTAATTCTATCGCCCACGACCAAAGGTTCTGCTTTATGCTCAGGAATCACTTTTTTGGTCTCTTGATGGAGTTGATTGGCTTTGTTTAAAAGACGGTGCGACTCTTTGGTATCCGTACTTTTAATCGCTTTTTTAGCCTCTCCAATGGCTTCTTGAAACTCTTTTGCCATCTTAGAATACGCCAGTTCAAACTCATCTTTAACCCGCTCTTTCTCCTCTTTTAAGGAGAGTTTGAGCTTTTCCACTTCATGCAACTTTGCCTCTAACGCTTCAGAGGTTTGGCGCATTTTAAGCTCCAAATCAATGTTCTTTTGAATCAAATCATTGAGTTTTTCTTTATCTTCGCCATACAACACTCTTGCCTCTGCCACGAGTGTTTGCGGAATACCATAGCGAAGAGCGGTTTCAAAGGCGTAACTCTTTCCTATCGTTCCTTTTAAAAAGCTGTACGTCGGACGTTCGGTTTTTTCATCGTAAATGGCGGCTAACAGTTCTACCTCAGGGTGTGTCGCCAAAAGGGATGCTAGGCGTTTATGGTGCGTGGTAATGACGATTTTCATCTCTTTATCAATCAGTTTTTCTATCATGACCTTAAAGAGATTCGCCGCTTCATCCGCGTCCGTTCCTAACTCTATCTCATCCACACCCAAAAGCGTTGCTTTTTTGCCAAAAAGTTTGCTAAATTCACTCATACGTCCCGCAAAGGTTGAGATGTCATTTTTCACATTTTGAGGGTCATCTAAGATAGCAAACACCTCTTTAAACGAACCAATGGTAGAGTATTTTGCATCAATGCGCATAGGCAAAAGGTATTTACTTAAAATGGCAGCTGAAAGTATAGACTTTAAAAGCATCGTCTTTCCTCCTGCATTCACCCCTGTTATCATGAGTACTTGTTTACTAAAATCAATGCTAATGGGCTTGGGATGCAAAAGAGCAGGATGGGCAAAGTTTTCCAACTTTAAGGCATTGCCTTTAGAGGGAAGCACAAAGTCCATATCTTTTTCTCTGGCATAAGAGACTCTGGCATAGTAGGCATCAAAACGGTCAAACTCTTTGTTCACAAAGCTCAAGAATTTTAACTGCTTACTAAAAAGTGATGAGATTTGTTTGGCGTAGGTATAGACCAACTCCTCTTTTTTATCTAAAAGTTCACTTTCACGACTGACCAACTTTGAGAGTGCCTCTGGAACCACGTAAAAAAAAGCCACTACTGCTACGTCCAATGACATTCCCTTTTAACACATGGTTAAATCCACCACGTACTAAAAGCGCTTCTTGGTTGTTGATGTAGTGTATCTGTTTATCAGCTAAATAAAGGGCGATTTTCTCCGTGGAGATAAGACGTCTTAGAGTGGAATTCATCTCATCTTTGACCATCTTCAAGCTTTTGGCAATATGAGCAAACTGTTCATCCACACTTGCTTTAAGCTCCCCTTTGTCATCAAAATAGTCACAAATTCGCTGGAGCTCTTCAGGAATTAAAATGCGTTCCATCCACTCGCCCAAACTCTGCTCACGTAAAATGGATTTGAGATAGTTGAAGTAACGAACTATCTGCACAAAGGCAAAAATTTCACTAAGCCTTAACACACCCATTTTGCTTAAATGCATCAGCGCCACATCTAAATTGGGAACTTCTGGAAGGGGCTTGAGACGATCACGCATAAGCAGTTCATGAATGAGTTTGTAGTGTAAATTGGCATCGCCCTCCATAAACAGAGGTTTTTCACGGGCTAAAAAATGCTTGAATGAGGTCGCATAATCAACCAAATCAAGCTTTGAAAAAAGCTTTTCCATGGTTATTTAATCTTACATGTAAAGATGTCTATCACCACACCTTTATCCTGTTTATTGCTATCGTTGGGAATAAAACTCATCGTTCCACTGACAAAAATAAAATCCTTTTGATGAACTTCTCTTTGCCCACACACCAATGTTTTTCCCTGTTTAAAAGCATTTGCCATCTCTCTATTGTGGGCACTTTTTTTATCATTTTGCGACTCATACAAAGCACCAATACTTACAATGATAATTATGCATGCTAAAAACATGCCTTTAGTGCGTGTTGATAAAACCTCTTTTTTAGCGTACCAAAAAGCACTTAAGAGCAAAACAATCGCAATAAAAAAGCAAAAGTTGCATCAGATAACTCCTCGAAGTTGGTAGGTAATATCTCCCGCACCAAAACTAATCACCAATCCCTCATCAAACACACGGTGATCTGCTTCGTTTGGAAAGAGTTCTATACTATCATTTTTTCGATAAATTCGAGGTGCAAAGAGCGGTTGATAGCGTGCAAACTCTTTTT
>JAJOKG010000138.1 GCA_021206415.1 Sulfurospirillum sp.
ATGCTATCAAGCACTAGAGCAAAGCGTTCATTTTCTTGCTGAATCTCTTGTGTTTGAGAGGCAACGGTTTTTTCAAGACCTTTGTTAAGTTCTTGCAGTTCGATGGTTTTTTTAGCCACTTCACTTTGTAAGCGTCTATTTTTGTTGCTAAGCATATAAATAAAAGAAAAAATTAACCCCAGTGCCAATGTACTTAAAAACATCATGGCGTAGGTGTATTTTTTGGCAAGAATGATGTTGCTCGCTTTGCTTCTTACGGTTAAGAAAGCCAAATTTTCATGGGTAAGTTTATGGATGATAGGGATGATGGTAAAGATAGCATCTATCTCTTCATCATGTATGGAGCTTGGGGTGTCTGTTTGCCCTAGAGCTCGTATCTTATCGGTGGTTGCAGTCCTTGGTTGGAGTTCTGAAATATCTTTTCGAGAGAAGTTTTTTAGGTTTCGCAAGACTTCCCCATCATAATAATAGCCTTGATGGTGCGAGAGAGTATAAATGGTATTTTCTTTCGTATAGATCTGCGTGTTTAAAGGTGAGGCTTTAAGGAAGAAATTACTGAGTACATAGTATTGCTTCATGATAGATTCTGTGATAGAACTTGCCCCAAAAGATATCTCCATGCTGCCGACATAGATACCTTGATGAAAAAGAGGAAACACAAATCTTAATCCATAGGATACTCTTCCATCTTCAAAGGAATCACTTTCGGTATGATGTTTGTTCACATAAGCCACGGTTGGTCTAATAGCACTCAAATCATCCCCAAATTTTTCAGGTGCGTGCATTCTTAGAAAGCTCTCATTGTTTGGAAGGTGGATATGAACTTGTTTGATGCCCATTTTGGAGATATCTTTATACCTTGGCTGCAGGTCATTATAAAGAAGTTGTCTGATGTTGTTTTTTTTCTTCAGAAGACGCCGTCCTTAAACGAGCGAGTTGCATCTCCAAATTTACCCGGCTGGCAAGTCCGACAAAAAGAATTTTTGCCAATTGTTTTTTTTCATCATACACCGTATTAAAAGCTCGTGTATAGGTATCTGTCGCATACGCAAGTTGTTTTTCTTTTGTATGTTCATGAAGTGTATAAATCCAATAAGAAACACCAAGACTCGACACAATAAAGATAAAAAATAAAATTTTTTTCATAGTGAAAACCCTTATATTTGCCTATTTAAGATTATACAAAAACTTTTTAAGAAAGTACTTATACCAAATTCAACTAACTATGCACTTATATCTCATTTTTCCATTCACCTATAAGCTTCTCTCCAAACGCTTTAAAATCAAGATGGCGTTCACTGTAGGCAATGACTTCTTTTTTAGTCGCTTGAACTGCTAAAATGCACGCTTCGATAATCTCTTCCATTCGTGAGGGTTTAAGGTTACATGTAAGCTTGCCAAAAGAGGTGTAGGTTTTTTTCTTCCACCAAAGTTTACCGCCACTAAGGCTTAGGGCTGGGATGTCTTTGGGGTTATAGATCGTTGTATTGACAACATCATAAAGATTTTAGGGGTCAGGGCTAAACTTTTAACTTTATAATGAAAAAATCTAAGCATAAAATATTCAATGCTACGAGGAGTCTGCATGAACTTTGAAGAATTAGATGCGTATTTACTTTCAAAAACGGTGCAACATTTGATTATCCTTGATGAGTGATAGGTTTGTATCGCATAGGTAACAAAATGTTTGCTTTAGTGGTTGATGAAAAACCACTAGAAATCAACCTAAAATGTGATCCTATGTATGCGCTTGAACTTCGCTCGCTATTTGGGTCTATCACAGGAGGCTATCATATGAATAAAAAGCATTGGAATACGGTGGAACTCAATGGCGATGTAAAAGACGACATGGTAAAAGAGTTGATTGACCATTCGTATGAGTTGGTCGTGTCTGGTTTAACCAAAAAGCAACAATTAGCACTGGGCTAAAGAGTGTCGCTAATTTCTCGTATCGATCATTTGGTTTTAACCGTTGCTAGTATCGAGCGAAGTTGTACATTTTATACAACGTTCTATAGATGGAAGAGGTAAGCTTATTGAAGTGGCAAATGAACGAACTGCTTTTTAATGATAGTAAGCGCCATCACTGTAGATTTGCACACACGAACCTCCCGATAAAACCACGTCAATGTTTGCTTTTGCAAGGACAGTATAGATATGACTTCCAAGTTCAATAAGGGACATGGAGGCTATCATAGAGGTTTACCTTGCCTTCTTGGGCGTTTACGCTGCATCGTTAATGCTTCAATCATTTCTGGCTTATAAAAGCTTCTAGCTTTGAGTAATAAAGCACGTAACTCTTCTAAAAAGGCATACCGGGGATTGAAACGATAAACAATGGTCTTGCCCACATTTTGGCTTACAAGAACGCTTCCTAGCTCTAATTTTTCAAGTTGCTTTTGGATAGGGTCAAGACTCATGCCATAAAAGCTTTTAATCTCAGTCGCATAGGCACTCTCATTGGCTTCAATATATTGCAAGACCTGTTCACGGCATTTACTGCCAAAAAGGGGTTCAAGCACCGTATCTCCTTATTTAAAATATAATAGGTTTTATAACCTATATTATAGTTCAAATAAAATGGGCTGTCAAGAGAAATACATGTAATGATGAAAATGCCATCATAGAGTAAAGATAGAGAAAAGCGGGGTTCTACAGGACAACTTATCCTAACCAACTGCATGGAAACACGTAAAAAGCGTGCGACTCAGTAGTGCCACATGCGGTCCAACCACTACAAGCGGGGTTCTATAGGACAACTAGCCCTAACCAACTACATGGATAGATGCCAAAACATGCGGCGAAGTGGTGCAATCTATAGTGAGTCCGCTTTGAGAGGATTTTGCTTCGCTATGCATCGTGAACAATGACCAGCTAAGTAATCCTTGATTAATTTTATCTTGAATAATTATAAATGTAAAGAAAAATTGCGTTATCTGACTTTGTACTTTTAGTATTCCGCAAAATCATCTTGGTGGGATATAGGTGGGAAATATAAAAAAAATAATAACTTAAAGCAAGAGTAGAAAGATAAAGAAAATGCCTATTTTATGGAGTGTTTGGAATGGTTGCGGGAGCCGGACTTGAACCAGCGACCTTCGGGTTATGAGCCCGACGAGCTACCAACTGCTCTATCCCGCGACGGAAGATGTAAAAGGTGGATGGGGTAAAGGGATTCGAACCCCTGAATGACTGGACCAAAACCAGTTGCCTTACCGCTTGGCTATACCCCAATGCCTTTAACGAGGTGAAATTATAGTGATTTTTAATTTGTTTGTCAAGGGGAATTGACTATAATCTTCAAATATTCAAAATACATGGAGTAGCCAATGCCAATTCAAAGAGTAAAACAAGCGATAGAAGATATCAAGCATGGTAAGATGGTCATGATGGTGGATGATGAAGACAGAGAAAACGAGGGCGATCTTGTTTTCGCAGCAACCTTCTCAACACCTGAAAAAGTAAATTTCATGGCCTCTGAAGCCAAAGGATTGATTTGTGTCTCTTTAAAAGAAGAGGTTGCAAAGCGTCTTTCATTAGTGCCTATGGTACAAAACAATGACTCTCAACATGAAACGGCATTTACCGTTTCGGTGGATGCTCGTATTTGTTCCACGGGTATTTCTGCGTATGAGCGGGATGTGACTATTAAGATTTTAGCTGATTCTGTGAGTCGTCCTGAGGAGTTGGTGCGTCCTGGTCATATTTTTCCTTTGATTGCACGCAAGGGTGGAGTATTGGTTCGTACAGGTCATACCGAGGGTTCTGTGGATTTGTGTCGTTTGGCTGGTGTTTCTGAAGTCGCTGTTATTTGTGAAGTGATGAAAGAAGATGGTCATATGGCACGTCGTGATGATTTAGACCTTTTTTGTAAGGCACATGACATTAATATTGTCTATATCTCAGACATCGTGGCGTATCGTATGCAATCAGAATCATTGGTACGAGAAGTGGCTTCAGCCAATGTAGAGTTTTTTGGTGCGCCTGCACGTAAAATTGATATGGTGGATCATGAGGGGAATCATCATATTGTTTATGCATTTGGTGAGATTGAAAAAACCAGTTTTGTTAAATTTCATCATATTATTCCTGATAATGAGTTATTGGCGAATGAGAAAAATATAGCGGTGTTTTAAAAGCGATTGAGCATCTAAAAAACAATAATGGTATTTTTATTTTTATTGACATGTGAGTATACGTCAAATCCAGAACTG
>JAJOKG010000071.1 GCA_021206415.1 Sulfurospirillum sp.
CATCGCTGATTTGTTTGATGGAGGATTTGACATGATGAACGGTTAAGGGAAGTGATTTAAACTCTTTTATTATGCTCTCCAAAATACTCTCATCTGCTCCTAAGGCTTTAGGAATATTGTCTTGTAAAATGGGCAAAATATCTTTAATGCCATTAAAATTTTCAATATACGTCGTCCCCAACCCCTCAATAATCGCACTTACACGCAAAATATAAATCGCCTCTTGTGGGAGTTTAAAGGGTAAGTCACGGGTAGAATTTAAAACATCAAAGGCAAGTTTTTGCATGCTCTCAGAGCTTAAGTTTTCATTGCCAAAGATCTCAAACATACGCTCACTTAAAAGGGCTAACTCTCCCACGGGCGCTTCATACGCAATGGTTCCAAGCCGTTTGCTTGCACTGATGTAGAGCTCATAATCTTTCTCATTGGCGGCTTTTAAGAGCTCAATGATGGCAATTCTCGTTTGATTTGGGATGGATTTGACCATACCAAAATCAAGCAGAATTAACTCTCCTTTGGGGGTAACAAGCAAGTTTCCAGGGTGAGGATCGGCATGAAAATAGCCACGAAGGAGCATCTGTTCGGTATAAAACGAGATGAGTTTTCCAATAATCGCTCTAAAATCAATTTTCTCTTTTTGCAAACAGCTCTTTATCGTCAAAACGAAAACCCGCTTCAAAACTCATCACCAAAGCATCTTCACTGCAATATGCCTCCAAAGGCGTTGGAAAACGAATGCCTGAACGGGCGTATGTGGTAGAGAATTTTTGAAGGTTGTGAAGTTCGGTGGTCATATTGACCTCTTGAAGTATCATCTTTGAAAACTCAATAATGACCGCTTCAATGGAGTTTTTCGTGTAGTGTGAAAAAAGCGGTCGAAAGAGTCGGTTGAAAAAAGAGATAATGCGTATGTCTGCTCTTACACGTTTTTCAATGTCCAAACGCCTGAGTTTAATCGCCACTTTTTGCTCACCCAAACGTGCTTCATGCACTTGCCCAATGGACGCTGAGGCAATGGGGTTTTCGTTGAAAGCTTCAAAAGGCATGGTAGGAAAAGCACGAGAAAGTACGCTCTTTAACTCAGAAGGCAACATTGGAGGCAGTTGGTCGTGGAGGGATTTTAAGGCATCCAAATACTGAGCACTAAAAAAATCCGCCCGAGTAGCTAGCACTTGCGCTAGTTTAATAAAACTCGCCCCAAGCCTTACAATCGTCTGTGAAAAGGCAATGGGGGAGAGAGGTTTTAGAAAAAAAAGACGCTCCTTCTTTTTGAGCAAAAGGTAAACGCTGAGCAAAAAAGAGAAAACATCATAAACCCTTTTGGGGTTGAATAGATGCCAATACATCAAGAGAGTTTTGATTTGAGCTCCTCAATGTCACTTTTGGTTGCAAGTCCTAATTCATCCACCACTTCTTTAATCATCTCTTTGATTTTGGCTTTAATGCGCTCATCCTCATCTTTGCCTTTTTGAGAGATAGAGTCAATAAAACTCTTTGCATCGCTGGTGCTAATTTTGCCTTTTTCTTCAAGCACTTTTAGCTCTTCTTCGATTTTTTCTTTGAGCACAACCATTCCGCCTAAACTTACATGTAAAAATTCTTTTAGCATGAGAGACTCCTTTTATTTTGTCACTATTTTAACACGATTTGAGCAACACGGAGTAAACGAAATTAGGTTGTGTGTGAAAAGGTATTTAAAAAGCGTTTTCGAGCCTTTTCATGCTCGATAATGGGTCTAGGATAGTTGGGAATGGTATGGCTTAAAAGGTAACTCTCTTTGTGAAGTAAAGGGGATGGAATGTCGCTTAGCTGTGGCAAAAAGCGTTTGATGTACAGGGCTTCTTTGTCAAATTTTAGCGATTGGGCGTAAGGGTTAAAGATACGAAAGTAGGGCTGTGGGTCGATGCCAGTACCCGCACACCATTGCCATGAAAGGATATTCGCTGAAGCGTCATAGTCCAAAAGATGTTCCGCAAAAAAGGCTTCTCCCCTCTGCCATGGAAGCAGTAAGTGTTTGGTATAAAAAGAGCCAACAATCATGCGAGCTCTATTGTGCATGAGACCAGTTTCTAACAGTTCATTCACCGCTGCATCGACCAAAGGATAGCCCGTTTGTGCGTTAATAAAACGCTCATGGCTCTGCTGATTTTCCTCATAGGGTGGGGTGTATTTGTAATTTTCCCACGCAAGATGCGGAAAATGGTAGAGCAAATAGGCGTAAAACTCACGAAAAATGAGCTGTCTAAAAAAGGGCTCTGTGGTGTGTCCCTCTTTTTTGAGCGCCACTAAATAGCGCACCACTTCACGAATGCCAATCGTTCCAAAACGAAGATGCACACTAAGATGCGAGGTAGCATCTAAGGCTAAAAAGTCTCTATCGTGCGCATACGCATCTGTTTTACATGTAAAGGCTTCTAGGGCTTTGTGAGGCTCTAAAATCTCTACATGTAAAGGTATAAATCCTATATTTTCCATCTTTACATGTAAAGCTGTTTTGCTCTCTTTTTCAATGTGCCACAGTGCGCTACAATCAAACTCACAGAGTTTTTGTGTCGCTTTTGTGTATTTTAATACATGAAATTGTGTGTAAAGTTGCTGACACGCTTTGTAAAAAGGGGTAAAGACAAGGTAAGGTGTGCCATCTTTTTTGAGCACTTCTGTGGGCTCAAACAGATAGCTGTCATTGAGCGCATGAAAGCGTAGGATGGCTCCCACGGTTTCATCTCGCTCTTTAGCGTACGCATCGTAATCCACACTGGCGTACACATCGCTAAAGCCCAAGGTTTTAAGATAGGAAAAAACCTCCAAAGGTGTGCCATAAAAGAGTGCCAAATCAAGCCCTAAGGCTTTTAGTTTGGCTTTAAGACTCAACACCTGCTCGAAGATAAAAGAAACCCTGCGGTCAGTTTTTGGCAAAGGATTTAAGATGTGTGTATCGAAGATAAAAATGGGCAAAACCTCGCCCTCAACGCTTAAAAGCATCGAGTCATCCACTCGTAAATCTCGTCTAAACCAAAGTACCTTTTTCATGCCTATTTTCCCTCTTGAATGACTGAACGCAGTGCCAAATCTTTTGGATAAGGATTGAGAAATTTTTGGTTGAGTAAGTAATGAATATCATACTTTTTGGCTAAAAACTCTATGGTACTCATCACCGCAATCAGTGGGACTATCTCATCTTTAAACTCCTCAATTTGCAAATGAAGCGCTTTTTTTTCAACGCTACTTAGCTCTTTTTTGAAAAAGCCCACCATGTGTTGAAGGACATTGACCGTTTTAGCGATGGTGCTTTTATAAGCGATGGTTTTTTTTAAAAAGGCTTAGGTAGGCTTGTGTGAGTTCTTGTAGGCTTTTATTTTTGTGATTGGCAACGATTTTTCCTAAAAGGCGGTAGTTTCCCTCATGTTTGCTTTGCAGCAAAAATTTATACGCCGTATGAAATGCTACCAACTCATTCATGCTCTGTGCGTGTTTTTCTAAACGCATAGCATCGTGGTAAGCAAAGAGTTGCATGATGAAATTTTCTCGAAGCCAAGGATCGAGCAAACGTGCCTCTTCTTCGATGGGAAAATCCTCAAAAGCCTCTTTACATGTAAGCGCAAAAAGCCCATCTTTTTTGCCTTCACCCATTTCCCCAACGTAATACTTCGTACTGCCAAGCCCACAACTAGGAGACTTTGACTTCAAGATAATGCCACAAATGGGCTCACTTTGAATCTTACGTAGTTCTTGCGCCATCGCCTTATGCATCGCCTCTGTAACATCGTTTTTAGAAAAGACGGTGATGACCTTTTTATACTCATTTTCCAGCACAATGCGTATCGTCTCACGCGGCGTACCAAAGGCTAAATGCTCAGGACAAAAAGGGATAAACGAGGCGTACTTACCTAACTTATCAGTAAGAAATCTATCCCTTTGTCCCGTCTTGTCATAACGAATCGGCTCACCTAGTAAACAGGCTGAAATAGCGACTTTAAGCATCAGTTCTCCTTTGAAAAAGCTATGACTATTATAGCGATTCTTTTGATAAAAGGCTTAGTGGGGATGTGGTAGACTAATGAAAATCCAATAAGAGTCATACTGAATTTTTTCTAAAAGGAAAGATATGAATGAATTGCAATGGTTAAAACATAATAGATATTATGCGGAGGATATTGATGAAGTAAAGCTTCAAAATATTTTTTATTTTACT
>JAJOKG010000074.1 GCA_021206415.1 Sulfurospirillum sp.
AGTAGTATGATTTCAATCAATTATCTTTAAAGGAAAAATTATGGCAACAAGAACTGATTTGAAAGACTGGGTAGTTGAAGCATTAAAAAAAACGTAAAGGAACTGGATGGCCAAGAGAAATATCTAAAGATATTTGGGAGAATCATAAAAAAGAATTAGAAGCATCTGGTGATTTATTGTATACATGGCAGTATGATGTTCGCTGGGCTGCGCAATCTTTGAGAAACTCAGGAATATTGGAACCTGTTCATGGTCGACGTGATTTGCCTTGGAGTTTGCTTTAATGCAAGATAATAAAGGGAAAATGAAGTTGCTAACTCATTTTAATATTTATACAATTTCAAACTTCCCCTCATCGATAAACTTCAAAAATTCTGTTTTAAATTTGGCTCTATTTTCGCTCTTCTGAATCCATACAAGGTGGATAGAACGCTCCGCCTCGATGATGGGAAACCATGTGGTTTTAAGCTCAGAATCGAGCATACACCTATCGTAAATGGACTCTAAAAAGTTCCAGACAATAAACGCATAGACGTTGTACTCCGTTGCTTGCTCCACGTCACGCTCGATGCCTTGACGCACTAGATGAGGCTTAGCCAGTGCTTCTTTTAAAATCTCAAAGTACATTTTATCAATCTCGCCGTAGTGAACAATTTGCATGGTTTTACGGTACGTTCGCATGGAGTAAATGAGCGCAAAGATAGCCATCATGGTCGCTAAAATGCTCATAATGGAGCTAATCGCTGTCCAGAGTGTTTCGTATTGGTCGTTGAAAAAAAATTTCCATAACTCTCCTTTAAATGAGGTCTAATAGGGGCGGTACGTCTTTTAACATTTGTTCGATACGTACATCATCTTTAGCACAGCCATAGACATCGTGGTATAAGGCTTCAAGCCATCGTTTTAGGGTCTGCTTTGAAAGCGTTTTGAGTGGGTAATGGAGCAGTAAAAGCTCCATAGGCGGAGGTTTTTCATTGCTTTGAAGTGGCAAGATGTAATCAAAAGGCTCAATTTTTAACGCACCCAGTTTACGATAAAACCGCTCTCTTTTTTCACGAATTTCTTGCTCAGAAGAGGGGTGTTCGGGCGAGTCGATTTCAATGAGAACGGGACGATTCCCCTCTTTTTCTATAGTAGCTCAAGGCTTTTTTGAAGTAAAAAAGAGCCAACCCCTTTGGCTTGAATATGTGGGGTAATGGCAATGTACTCAAGCAGAAAAAAGTCATCTTTTTGGGGATGATACATAATGCAAAACCCGACTATTTTTTCGTCATCATAGGCTAAAAAGATGGTGTAAAAAGGAGCATTGAGCATGGTTAAAAGTGTCTCTTTACTCTTTTGTTCACTCAGCGGAAATGCCCTAGCGTAGATGGCATAAAAGCCATCAAACGTTAGGGTGTTTTGAGCGGTTAAACGCTTTACATGTAAAGGCATTTTTGGGTTATTTTAAAATGCGTGGCAAGGTAATACCGGTTTGACCTTGGTATTTTCCTTTTTTGTCTTTATAGGTGGTTTCACACTCGCTGTCACCCTCTAAAAAGAGCACTTGCGCAATGCCTTCATTGGCATAAATTTTAGCAGGAAGTGGCGTTGTATTTGAAATTTCGATGGTAATGTGCCCCTCAAACTCTGGCTCAAAAGGGGTGACATTGACAATAATACCACAGCGTGCATAGGTACTTTTTCCTAGACAAATAGCCAGCACATTTTTAGGAATACGAAAGTATTCAACCGTACGTGCTAACGCAAAAGAGTTCGGCGGAACGATACAGATATCTCCTTCAAAATCAATGACATTTTTATCGTCAAATTCTTTAGGGTCAACCACGGTAGAATTGACATTGGTGAAGATTTTAAACTCACGTCCCACGCGGATGTCATAGCCGTAACTGCTTACGCCATAACTCACCACATCTTTGCCTACTTGCTCTTCGCAAAAAGGCTCTATCATACGCTCTTTTAGCGATTTTTCACGTATCCAGCTGTCTGCTTTTAAACCCATAATTTTCCTTAAGTGATCGTATATCTTTAGTGTGGTATTATAACACACTTTATGTTATGCCAAAAAATGGCAAATTATTAGGAGAATTCAATGGATAAAAATGAAATTAGAGAGTTAATGCGTTTTTTTGATAAGAGCGAGATCACAAAACTAAAAATCAAAGAGGGTGATTTTACCATCGAGTTGCAAAAGGGTTTTGAGAGTAATGTGGTTCACAGTGTTCCTGTCAACTCTGCGCCTGTTGCAACACCTGTTGCGCCAGTGGCTGTTGCGGCTGTACCTCTTAGCAGTGGAGAAGCCAGTGTTAATGCAGCACCTGCTGGTTTGAGTATTAAATCACCTATGGTGGGAACGTTCTATAAATCTCCTGCTCCTGGTGCTGCGGCATTTGCAAAAGTAGGCGATGTGATTCGTAAAGGTCAACCTATTGGAATCATTGAAGCAATGAAAATCATGAATGAAATTGAAGCAGAGTTTGACTGTAAAATCTTAGATATTTTAGTCGCAGATGGTCAACCTGTTGAGTTTGATATGCCAATCTTCATGGTGGAGAAGGTTTAATGAAGATTGAGAAAATTCTTGTTGCCAATCGTGGTGAAATAGCCCTTCGTGCAATAAGAACCATCAAAGAGATGGGGAAGCAAGCCATTGCGGTTTATTCAACGGCGGACAAAGATGCGCTTTATCTTCAACATGCTGATGCGAGTATTTGTATTGGTGGGGCAAAATCAAGCGAGAGTTATTTAAGTATTCCTTCCATTATTAGTGCCGCAGAAATTAGCGGGTGTGATGCCATTTTCCCAGGATACGGTTTTTTAAGTGAAAACCAAACCTTTGTAGAGATTTGTCAACACCATAATATTAAATTTATTGGCCCATCTGTGGATTCTATGGTTTTAATGAGTGATAAATCCAAAGCCAAAGAGGTAATGAAAAAAGCAGGTGTGCCTGTTATTTTAGGTAGTGATGGCGCATTAAAAGATGTGAATGAGGCTAAAAAACTTGCAGAGCAAATTGGGCTTCCTGTCATTGTTAAAGCCAGTGCTGGTGGTGGCGGACGTGGTATGCGTGTCGTTGAAAAAATGGAAGATTTGGAAAAATCATTTCTTGCAGCGGAGAGCGAAGCTTTAAGTGCCTTTGGTGATGGCACCCTTTACATGGAAAAATACATTAAAAACCCACGCCATATTGAAGTACAAGTGATTGGTGACTCTTTTGGTAATGTAGTGCATATTGGTGAGCGTGATTGTTCGATGCAACGTCGTCATCAAAAATTGATTGAAGAATCTCCTGCGATTGCATTAGACGATAAAACACGTGCACGTCTTCACGAAGTGGCAGTTAAAGCAACGAAGTATATTGGCTATGAAAATGCTGGTACCTTTGAGTTTCTTTTAGATGCCGATAAAAACTTCTACTTTATGGAGATGAATACACGTCTTCAAGTCGAACACTGTGTGAGTGAAATGGTGAGTGGCATTGATATCATTGAGTGGATGATTCGTGTAGCAGAGGGTGAAAAACTGTTTGAGCAAAGTGCGTTAACATTTCGTGGTCATGCCATTGAATGTCGTATTACGGCTGAAGATCCTGTCAAATTCATTCCAAGTCCTGGAAAAATCACCAAGTATATTATTCCTGGTGGTCGCAATGTACGTATGGATTCACATGCCTATCAAGGTTATTCTGTTCCGCCACATTATGATTCCATGATTGGAAAACTTATTGTTTGGGGTGAAGATAGAACGCGTGCGATTAAGAAGATGAAACAAGCTTTGAGTGAGTTGCAAATTGAAGGAATTAAAACGGTTCGTGATTTTCACTTAGGAATGATGGACAACGAAGACTTTATTGATAATAAGTTTGATACAAACTATCTTTCACGTTATTAAATAAAGAGGTCGCTTTAAGCGACCTCTTTAACTTATGGTAAACGTACCACTTTAATATTGGCAGATGATTTGAGTTTTTCAAAATACTCTTGAATCGCTTTTTGCTCTTTTCCCTCAGACAATTTAGCCTGAATATAATTTTTAGCATCATCAATGATACTGTTTGTGCATTGTGTTTATTCTTGACATAAAACATGACATAATTTTGATCTGATTTAACAATCGTAGAGAATGTATTGGTAGCGGTTTTGTTGAGGAGTGTTGCAAGATTTGCATCAATTTTACCTGCTTGAAAACTTCCCTCTTTTAGTTCCACATCTTTAAAGGTACTCATAGGATTTTGTCTTAATGCTAAAAGACTCTCTTGATTTGCACTGGTGTAAATGGTTACATCAAAACCACTGGCTTGTGAAAATTCATGAAGATTTTCATTGTAGTATGCTTTAAGTTCACCATCACCCATTTGTTGTAATTTTGTGCTCACAATTTTTTGATAGAGCTTGTCACGTTTAAGTTTGTTTTTGAGTTCATCTTTGTATTCATAAATATCAATATTTTTAGATTTGAGCATCGCAATAAAATCAGTTTGGCTCATAGAATTGTTAGCTGCTAATTTTTCAATATATTGGTCGACCTCAAAATTTTCAATATTAATGCCTAGTTTTTTGATTTCAGACTCTTCAAGTTTTTGTTGTACGAGAATATCTAAAGCCTCTTTTTTTGAAAGGTTAAAGCGTTGTGAATACTTAAATACATCGTAAAGTGTAATAGGTTCTTTGTTGATAATAAGAGAAATTCCATCAACGGTTCCAGCGTTTGCAGGGGATAAAAGAAGGGTTGCGCCCAAAGTTACGAAAGTTAACACCTTTAATTTAATCTTCATTAATAATCCTTTGTTTTAAGAAAACTCTCTATATAATCACTACGTATTAAATATAAGAAGCTACAAATGATAACATTTTTTTGAATAAATTAAATTAAAAAGATGTTTTTTCGTAGGGCTTTTTATGAAAACTTTGTTCATTGCGTAACAAAATGATACATAATTTATACATAATTTAAAAAGGTTTGATGGTATGGTTGTGACACGTTTTGCCCCAAGTCCTACAGGGTATTTGCACATTGGTGGACTTCGAACAGCGCTTTATAGTTACCTTTGGGCAAAAAGAAACAATGGAAAATTTTTGTTTCGTATTGAAGATACCGATTTGGCACGTAACTCCAAGGAAGCCGCAGAGGCGATTGTTGAAGCGTTTAAATGGGTTGGTCTTGCACATGAAGGTGAGATTGTTTATCAGTCTGAGCGATTTGATCTGTATAAAAGTTATGTTCAAAAGCTTTTAGCTGAGGGAAAAGCCTACAAATGCTATATGAGTAAAGAAGAGTTAGATGCTCTTCGTGAAGGACAAATGGCACGTAAAGAGCGTCCTCGTTATGATGGGCGTTACCGTGATTTTACAGGCACACCTCCTGCGGGAGTTGAGCCTGTGATTCGTATTAAAGCACCTACAAGTGGTGTTATTTCATTTGTCGATGGTGTCAAAGGCGAAGTCTCTTTTAACGCGAGTGATATGTTAGATGATTTTATTATTGCACGTAGTGATGGTACGCCAACGTATAATTTTGTGGTTGTCATTGATGATGCGCTGATGGGCGTGAATGAAGTCATTCGTGGGGATGACCATCTTTCTAATACACCCAAACAGATTATTTTATATCAGGCTTTAGGATTTGATGTTCCTAAATTTTACCATGTGCCAATGATTTTAAATCCTGAAGGCAAAAAGCTCTCAAAACGTGATGGCGCTGTGGATGTCATGGAGTACAAACGTGAGGGGTATTTGCCTGAAGCGCTTTTAAATTTTCTCATTCGTTTAGGATGGAGTCATGGTGATCAAGAGATTTTTTCTTTTGATGAGATGAAAGAATGGTTTGATCCCAATAACATCAATAAATCAGCATCAGCATACAATCAAGAAAAACTAGTGTGGCTTAATGCGCACTATATTAAACAAGCAAGTTATGAGCGTTTAATTGAAGAATTACGCTTTTTTGATGTTGATTTATCTTTACATGTAAAAAAAGAGTTACTCATTGACGCACTAAAAGACAGAGCAAAAACCTTAGTGGAGTTTACACACTTAGCGAAGCAGATTTTAGAAGCACCAATGTGTTATGATGAAAAAGCGGTTGAGAAATTTTTAAATGATGATGCAGTTATTATTTTAGAGCACTATCTTGAGGCATTAAAAAATGAAAAAATGGTTCAAGAAGCGAGTGAATTTGAAACATTTACGAAAGCATTTTTAGAAGAGCGTGGTTTAAAACTGAAAGATTTAGCACAAGCTATTCGCCTTGCGATGGTAGGAAGTTCCGTGAGTCCTTCTATTTTTGAAGTTTTAGAGATTATTGGTTATGAAAACGTGATAGAGAGAATCCAAAAATTAATATCTTTTAAAAGGAGTTAGGTGTGAGTAAAGGAAAAGTTACTAAAGAGGAATCTTTAGCGTACCACATAGGTGGAAAAATCGAGATTAACGTGAAATCACGTTGTGATACAGCGAGAGATTTGTCTATGGCATATACCCCAGGTGTTGCGCATCCATGTTTAGAGATTGAAAAAGATAATGAATTGGCATACCAATATACCAACAAAGGAAATCTCGTTGCGGTTATTTCTGATGGTACAGCGGTTTTAGGCTTAGGCGATATCGGTGCGATTGCGGGTAAGCCTGTTATGGAAGGAAAATCTGTTCTTTTTAAAAAATTTGCCAACGTTGATGCCTTTGATATTGAATTAGACGAACACGACGCTGATAAAATCGTCGAGATTTGTAAAGCACTTTCTCCAACGTTTGGTGGTATTAACCTTGAAGATATTAAAGCGCCTAAATGTTTTGATATTGAGCAAAAACTTCAAGCATGTGTGAATATTCCTGTTATGCACGATGACCAACATGGAACAGCGATGATTACGAGTGCAGGTTTAATTAATGCGCTTGAAATCAGTGGTAAAAAAATCGAAGAGATGAAAATTGTGGTCTCAGGTGCTGGAGCTGCAGGTATTGCATGTGCAAAAATGTATAAACTTTTAGGTGCTAAAAACATTGTGATGATTGACACCAAAGGAGTGATTCATTCAGGTAGATCTGATCTGAACAAATATAAAGCAGAATTTGCACTTGAAACCAGTGATAGAACGTTAGAAGATGCAATGCGTGGTGCGGATATGTTCTTAGGTCTCTCCGCTCCTGGTGTTGTGACTCAGGACATGGTTAAGTCTATGAATCCTTACCCCATCATTTTTGCTCTAGCAAACCCAACACCAGAAATCTTACCAGAAGAAGTCTATGCGGTAAGAGATGATGTCATGATGGGTACAGGTCGAAGTGACTATCCAAATCAGGTCAATAACGTTTTAGGTTTCCCTTTTATCTTTAGAGGTGCTTTGGATGTTAAAGCCACTAAAGTAACTGAGGGCATGAAAATGGCAGCAGCAGTTGCATTGGCAAAATTGGCTAAAGAAGAAGTACCTGAGTATGTTAAAGCAGCGTACAATGGTGAAGATTTAAAATTTGGTTACAACTATATTATTCCAAAACCATTTGATAGACGTGTGCTTGTTTGGGTCAGTGCAGCGGTTGCAGAAGCGGCGATTAACGATGGTGTTGCACGTGTGGAAGATTTTGATATTGGTTTATACAAAAGAGATCTTCAAGAAATTATTGATGCTGAGATGAAGTAAATGAAAAATGTCCATGTCATCAAACACCCTCTGATTGAGCATAAACTCTCGATTTTAAGAGATGAGAAAACAGAGCCCTTTCAGTTTCGACTTTTGGTGGATGAAATCTCATACTTGATGTTGTTTGAGGCAACCAGAGATTTACCATTACGCAATGTTTGTGTTCAAACACCTGTTGCTGTGGCAAATGCTCAAAAATTGGATACTAAAATTATGATTTGCCCGATTCTTCGGGCAGCACTTGGTATGTTAGACAGCGTTTTTAAACTCATTCCTGATGCTAGTGTTGGGTTTTTAGGTTTTCAACGGAATGAAAAAACGCTTGAAGCAGAATTTTATTATGCGAAGCTTCCTGTTGATCATACAGAGCGTATTGCAATTATTATTGATCCCATGTTCGCAACGGGTGGAACGGCTATTGATGCGGTGAATTTTCTAAAGAAAAAAGGGGTAGAAGATATTCGATTTTTATCCCTTGTTTCAGCGCCTGAAGGTTTAAAGCGTTTTGCTGAGATACATCCAGATGTCCCTGTTTATACCGCATGTATTGATGATGGTTTAAATGAAAATGGCTATATTGTTCCAGGTCTTGGGGATGCTGGAGATAGAGTTTTTAATACGCAAGGTGCATCGTAATACTCTTTACATGTAAAGCAGGAAAATCCTGCTTTACAATGTTTTTTCTGCTTCTTTTGTTAAAAAAGAGAGTACATTTTCCTCTGACATGGGTTTTGAAATGAGATACCCTTGAATAAACTGACAGCCATTTTCTTCTAAAAACGTGCATTGCTCTTTCGTTTCAACACCTTCAACAATGACTTGAACATTAAAATTTTGACCTAACGCTAAAACAGACTGGGTAATGGCGACATCATTTTTTGAATGGGGTAATTCTTGAACAAAGATACGATCGAGTTTGAGTTTATTAATCGGGAGCACTTTTAAATATTTTAAAGATGAGTATCCAGTGCCAAAATCATCTAAGGCAATACTAAAACCATACGATTGCAGGCGTGCTAGTTTCGTAGAGATTTCTTGAATATTTTCTAAAAAGAGGTTT
Source organism: Sulfurospirillum sp. (assembly GCA_021206415.1). Taxonomy (GTDB): domain Bacteria; phylum Campylobacterota; class Campylobacteria; order Campylobacterales; family Sulfurospirillaceae; genus Sulfurospirillum. The sequence goes on from JAJOKG010000074.1 coordinate 8,700, forward strand.
TCGGTGACTTCTAAACAGACATATTTTGCTTCTAAGGCTGAAATTTCAAGAGCTTCAATTAGATTATCATGAAAAGAATCAACTCCAAATTGTACAGGTGAAACATTCACAGAGATAAAAAATTCTTTTTGAAACGTGTCGTTGAGCTTTTTGATAAAAGAGAAAATGGAAACTAAAAGTGCACTGCTTGCTTCGATAATCATTTTGTTCTCTTCCATTACATGTAAAAAAGAATCTGGATAGTAAAGTGTGCCTTTATAATTCCAACGCATTAACGCTTCAAACCCAATCACTTCTTGTTTGTGTAGGTCGTAAATAGGTTGATAATGCATTAAAAATTCATTTCTTTCAATAGCTTTCTTAAGCCTTTCTTCGAGTTTAACCATCTCTTTGATAAGGTCACTTAATTCTTGTGTATAAATTTCATAAGAACCAGCACCTCTTGCTTTTGAGCGATACATGGCAATATCCGCATTTTTAAGAAGAACTTTTATATTATCACCATCATTAGGATAGTATGTAATGCCAATGCTTGTAGAGGTTGAAATAATTTTGTTTTCTAAATAAAAAGGCTTACTTAAAGAGGCAATAATTTCTTTTGCTACCGTAATTGCTTTTTCATAGTGGGTTAAATCCTCTAGGATAATTAAAAATTCGTCTCCACCTAAACGGCAAACTGTATCGTTTGGTGAACAAAGGGCTTGAACTCTTTTTCCAACTTCAATCAATAATAAATCGCCAATATCATGTCCAAGCGTGTCATTAATATTTTTAAATTTATCTAAATCTAAAAAGAGAACACTGACGAGGTGCTTATGCGTTTTGGCATTGACAATGGCATGGTGCAACCTATCATACGCTAAGGCTCTATTGGCTAGTTTTGTAAGCGGATCATAATAGGCTTATTGGTGTAACTTTTGTTCATTTTGTTTTAAAATACTAATATCGTGTTGAATGAGAACAACATAGGTAATTTGATTTTCACGATTAACAATAGGGTGAATGATAAGAAGGGCGGGGTAGAGTGTGCCATCTTTCTTTTTATTCCACACTTCGCCTTGCCATGCTTTTTGTTTAGAAAGTACGGTTTCCCACATCTCTGTATAGAGTGAATCTGGATGTTTGTAGGAGCGTAATAGGCGTATGTTCTGTCCTAAAATTTCATGGGCTTTGTAGTGTGTCATTGCGGTAAAGGCATCGTTGATTTGAAGAATATTCCCTTCTAAATTTGTAATAGCAATGGCTTCAATGGTGTTGGAAAAATTTTGGCAAAAATTTCGAGTTTTTCTTCGTGCTCTTCTTTGATATCAAGTTGTTCTTGAATGGTTTTATTGAGGTTTGAAAGTTCTGCTGTACGCTCTTGTACCTTTTTTTCCAAAGAGGCATTGAGTGTCATGGTTGTATCCATGTAGCCTTTGAGTGAGCGTGCCATTTGATTGAATGCGTGAGCAAGTTTTCCAATTTCATCGTTTGATTTGGTTTCAATTTGGTAGGTTAAGTTGTTTTTTGCAAATTCGGAAGAACCTTTAAGTAGGGCATCTAAGCGTTTTCGTAGATGATCTGAAAGCCATATGGCAATAAAGATCATGAAAAAGATCAGTAAAAGGGTTGAATAGGTGAGTTCATCCACAACACCCTTAACATGCTTGCTTGTTTCAACTTCAGCAAGATGCATCATGGTATCAATCTCTTTTAGTTTGCTTTGCACTACATTGTCTAAATTTTGTTTGGTTTCATTGGCGGCTTTGTGAAATTCATCGACATTAGCACCTATGGTCACAAACCCAAATCCTCTAGGCGTTGAGGCGTATTGTCCTGTGTAGTAGGGGATGGTCGCTGCGGTGGTAAGCTTCCAAACATTACTCCAAAAGATAATAAATGAGCCAAGACCGCTGTTCTCCGTGAGTTGCATCCAGCCTTGACATTGTGGGGCAAAGTTGAGATAACGACAATCAAGCCCTAATTCTCCTTTTTTTAATCTGCTCAAGGTTAGGTTTTTTTCTCTAAACTTTGCTCATGAAAGAGTGGATAGTTTTTTAAAAAAGTGTGAATATTAGAGGTATTGGACTCGTTAAAAGCGTTGGTGAGGTCTTGACTAAGCCATGGGGTTGCGTATTTGCCTGTATTTTCATCAAAGCCTACAATAAAATAATCCCTTGCATGGGAGATGTTTCGTCCTTTGTAATCCCACATAAAGGCGTAATTTCCCTCACCTGCATCGGGTATATCGGTTTTTGAGTACGCAAGGGGATCAATGGTATCGGTAAATTCCATGATGTGTCGATGATCGAGTGCTAAAGAGAGGTAACCTATCTTTGTATCACCTTCATACACAGGTGTGACAAAACGAATAATTCCTTCAAAGCGTTTACCTTTAGGGTTTTCTTTGCCTGCATACGCGTGATTTTCTGGCTCAAATGCAATGCCTGCTTTTTTGGCATTTTCGGGTGAAAATGTTCCAATAATACGGCTAGGAACATACTTTCCTATGACCTCAGAAACATAAATTTCATTTTTATCTAAAGAAGGCAGATGCTCAAAATAGTCCTCTGCTCTTAAATAGGTATTGGCTTTTTGGGAAACATTAACGTTGTTGGGATTAAGAGAGGAGATTTTAATCTGCTCATTGCCTTCTAAATCCAAAAAAGTAATCTCTTTGTAAAGAGGAATGGCTTTGGATTGAAATGGTTTGGGATCAATCCGTTGAAACTCTCGTTTGTTATCGAGAAGGTTTGCTTCGTGAAAATGTTTCTCGACAGCGTCGTTTGCTTGGTAGACCCCATTTTTTTTCGGTTTCATTGTAAGCATATTTTTGTGTATCGACATCCATAATATGGCGTTTTTTTGTCTCAAAAAACGTTTGGTATAGCTCTTTGTTTGGCTTTGATTGGGCTAAGAAAAGAAGGTCGTGATCTCGTTCATACAGAAAATTTGCCACCGCTTGCGCAATTTGACTTGAGAGAATTTCAAGCGAATTTTGTGATTTTTTATCTAAGGCTAAAATGCTATCTTCAATCGCAATGGTAGCCGTAGAAGAGACAACCTCTTGAGCAGTTTTTTTAATGGCTAAACTATTGGTATTAAAAAAAAGAAAAAAGCTGGTTAATACCAAAAAGTGCAATAAATGAAACGAGTAGAACAGGAATGACTTTAATAAAAATAAAGATAATAATAAGTTTTGTTTTAATATTGAGGTCTTGAAATTTCTTCATAAAAGCCCACTTCATCCGTTTAAAATTTCTTTTCCCTCATTATACTCATAGTTGGGTTAGATTGGTAGTTGCATAGAAAAAAAAGAAGAAAATAATCTTTACATGTAAAACGGGCTTTTGCCCGTTTTACTACACAGCCCCTTGGTCAATTAAGGCATCAGCGACTTTTCTAAACCCTGCGATATTGGCTCCTAGCATTAGGTTTCCTTCATCACCGAATTCTTTGGAAGTGGCATAAGAGAGATCAAAAATGTGTTTCATAATATGACGTAGTTTGTTGTCTACTTCAGCAAAACTCCATTTTTGCATGCTGGCATTTTGGCTCATTTCGAGTTGGCTGGTGGCGACTCCTCCTGCGTTAGCCGCTTTGGCTGGTCCAAATAAAATTCCATTTTTTTGCATGTAAGCAATGGCATCAAGGGTGCTTGGCATATTCGCACCTTCATTGACCAGATGGCATCCGTTGGCGTGGAGTATTTTGATATCTTCAAGATTAAGCTCATTTTGGGTGGCACTTGGGAACGCCGCAAAACATGGGATACTCCAAATAGCATTGGTACCTTCTTTGTACTCACTTCGTGGAATATACGTTGCATGTGGATGAACTTTGAGATACTCTCTTAAATCGTTTCTAGCAACTTCTTTAATACTTTTGAGTGAGTTTAAATGAATACCATTTTTGTCGTAAATCATCCCTTTAGAATCACTGCATGTCACCGGGAGTGCACCTAATTCATAGAGTTTTTGAATGGTATAAATGGCAACATTTCCCGCACCTGAGATTGTGCATGTTTTGCCTTTTAAGGTTTCACCTTGTTTGTTTAAGATATTCTCCGCAAAATAGACCGAGCCAAATCCTGTGGCTTCTGTGCGTGCGAGTGATCCACCCCAATTAATACCTTTGCCTGTTAAAATACCTTCATAGCGGTTGGTAAGGCGTTTATACATACCAAACATATAGCCAATCTCTCGACCTCCCACGCCAATGTCACCTGCTGGAACGTCAATGGTTTCGCCAATGTGTTTGGAGAGTTCTACCATAAAGGATTGGCAAAAGCGCATAATTTCACCCTCGCTCTTTCCTTTTGGGTCAAAGTCACTGCCTCCCTTCCCCCCACCAATGGCAAGTCCTGTCAGTGAATTTTTGAAAATCTGCTCAAATCCTAAGAATTTGATAATGCTTAAATTCACACTAGGATGAAAGCGAAGACCCCCTTTGTAAGGTCCAATGGCATTGCTAAATTGGATACGGTAACCGATATTGGTGCGAATTTTTCCCGCATCATCTATCCATGGAATACGAAAAATAATCTGACGATCAGGGATGATAAGGCGTTCAAGGATGTTATGTTTTGTGTATCTTGAGTCAGATTTTAAAAGGGGTTCAAGTGAAGTAAGAACTTCTTGAACAGCCTGATAAAATTCGCTTTGACCTGGTGTACTGTGCCTGGTTGCGCTTAGTGCATCTTCTATATAATTTTTCATTTAACTCCTTATAAGATTTTTGGCTTTTTTTAAAAAAAATAGAGAGGGCTTTTTTGCTCTTTTCCTCCCAATAGTATAACTGATGAGTTTGAGATAGTCTAAGATATCCTGTTCGTTAATACCTCTTTCTTTGGCGTATTGTTGCAAAATGTAACGGGGAATCTTAATAGGCTTGCGTGTAAACTGTGTTGCAAGATTTTTATAAAAAATTGTATGTTGATTGATGCAAAATTGTGCAAAGACAAAAGGTAGATGGTATTTTTCATTCCATGTTTGGGCTAAATCGATATAGGCTTCAGGCTCTTCAAGGTAGAGTTTGAGTGCGCGATCTCCAATAAACACTTCCCCTTCAATTCCCAAAACACGTGCTAGCATATTTGACGTAGCAGAGGCGGGGTCTCGTTTTGCTATCCCTTTTTTTATGATGACACTTTTGACACTTTTTTTTGCCACAATTCCCGCATTCAGTGGGGTAATGGTTTTGCGCTTGCTTTGAATGCTGGAGATAAAGGCTGCATCGACTTGGCGTTTACGTAATTTGTGGTTGATAATAGCAGGGACATTCTTTTGATGTTCGCAAGAGCGTTTAAAAGCACTTGGCAGGGAAGATTGTTTCAAAAAAACGTGAAACGGAAGTAGATTAATATAATCTATCTTTCCAAAAATCATGAGGACTCCTTTTTTGAGGTGAAAAATTATAACCAGAGCTAGCTTAACAAGATAATTTGCTAAGAAGATTTATACATAAAATGGGATAAAATAAAACAAAAAACAGGATAAAAAGCATGATAGAATCGTTGTTTACATTAGAGGCTTTGGTCGCATTATTGACACTAACTGCGCTTGAAATTGTATTGGGAATTGATAATATTATTTTTTATTGCCATTTTAGTGGGGAGATTGCCAGAGCATCAAAGAGATAAAGGGAGAATTTTTG
>JAJOKG010000033.1 GCA_021206415.1 Sulfurospirillum sp.
GCCCTTTTGAAGGTTGCAATGCAAAAGGATGAAGCGTTATTGAGTGATAAATAACGCTATTTCATCGCTTAAAAAATAGTCATTATTGTAGACGCGATTTTCTTTACATGTAAGCTTTTTTTCTTGAAGTAAAAGCATGACCCTCTCTTTTTCTTTGGGTGTAAAATGCTCCAATTTGATACCAATAATACTTCTAAGTCCTAAAAAAATCATTTCTACATGTAAATCTTCAACGCTGAGTTCTTCTATCTCTTGCATGGTGGGATTTTGAATGTATGTTTCTATGTCTTTAGAGGGATAAAATCGTCTGTTTTTTAAAAAACCAACAGCTCCAGCGCCTATACCTAGATAGTTTTTTTGTTCCCAATAGCCTTTATTATGGCGACTTTGATACGTGCCAAAATTAGAAATTTCATATTGAGGGAATCCTGCTTGAATAATCGCATTGACAAAGTCTTTCGCTAGTTTTTCAGAGCTATTGGTCACATCGTTGCGAGTATAAAAAGGGGTTTTTTCTTCAAGGGTGAGCGCATACGCACTGAGATGATTGATGGGTAATGAAGTAGCCATGCGCAGATCTTCATGTAAAAGCATGGGCGTGTCAAGGCTTGTGCCATAAATAAGATCGAGTGAAATATTTTGTATACCTAAGGCATCTGCATTTAAAATGGCTTCTTCTGCCATTTTCGGGGTATGATTACGTCCTAAAAAATGCAATTTTTCTCTATTGAAACTTTGGACGCCAAAGCTTAAACGGTTTAATCCTAAGCTTTTCATCTCATTCATCCATACTTTGGTTGCAGAGTGAGGATTGGCTTCGGAGGTGATTTCTGCGTCTTGAGCGAGATAAGGAGAAAGCATCTCGAAAAAAGGTGCGTACCATGAAGCTGAAACGGTGGAAGGTGTTCCTCCCCCTATAAATAATGAGCGAATTTCATGTTTACCGACATTGAATTTTTCAAGTTCAAAAGAGAGTTGTTGTGTCATGCTTTGCATATACTTTTGTTTCAAAGCGCTTTGATTTGTATAAGAGTTAAAAGCGCAGTAGTGGCATTTACTATCGCAAAAGGGGATATGCACATATGCAAGCACGGATTTCCTTGTATCAAGCAAGTTTAATGACTTTTTCGTTACCATTGTAACAAAAATATAGAGGTAATGCGCAATTATGGAATCACCAAAACGATACAGACCCAATGTTGCTGCTGTGATCGTCTCTTCTCGATATCCGTTCCAATGTGAGCTTTTTATTGCCAGTCGTAGCGATATTGAAGGTGCGTGGCAGTTTCCACAAGGAGGCATTGATGAGGGTGAAACACCTGAAGAAGCGCTTTTTCGTGAATTAGAAGAGGAAATTGGTACAGGAGATGTTGAGATTATTGCAGAGTTTCCTGAATGGTTACAATACGATTTTCCTCAAAAAATTGCTCAGAAAATGTACCCTTTGATGGACAGAGCCAAAAATATTTTTTAGTAAGACTCAAGCATGATGACAAAATTAATCTTGCGACCAAAGAGCCAGAATTTTGTGATTTTAAGTTTGTAGGTTTGGAAGAGGTTTTTGATTTTATTACCTATTTCAAACGTCCCGTTTATAAGCAGGTGTTAGAATATTTTAAAAAAGAAGGGTATCTCTAAGATGTTGATTGTTCAAAAGTACGGAGGAACAAGTGTCGGCAATGTGGAGCGTATTGAAGCGGTTGCCAAAAGGGTCATTGAGAGCAAACAAGAAGGTCATGATCTTGTTGTTGTGGTTTCTGCCATGAGCGGTGAAACCAATAAACTTTTAGATTTTGCGTCACATTTTAGCACAACACCTAATGTGCGCGAAGTGGACATGCTTTTAAGTTCTGGTGAGCGTGTTACCAGTGCACTTTTAGCAATTGCGCTTGAAGCACAAGGCTATTCTGCAGTTTCTATGAGCGGCAGACGTGCGGGTATTGTGACCGATAATGTCCATACTAAAGCGAGGATCGAGCATATTGATACGCAAGAGATGAAAAATGCATTGGCTGAGGGTAAAATTATTGTCGTGGCTGGGTTCCAAGGCGTAACACACGATGGTGAGGTTTCCACCTTAGGGCGAGGAGGAAGTGATCTATCCGCTGTTGCTATCGCAGGAGCTCTTGAAGCGGATTTATGTGAAATTTTCACAGATGTAGATGGTGTCTATACCACAGATCCACGCATTGAACCTAAAGCAAAAAAACTGGATAAAATTAGTTACGATGAAATGCTAGAACTCGCAAGTTTAGGAGCAAAGGTGCTTCAAAGCCGTTCCGTTGAAATGGCTAAAAAATTGAATGTCAATTTAGTGACACGAAGCAGTTTTAATAAAAATGAGGGAACACTTATTACAAAGGAAGATAACATTATGGAACAACCATTGGTTAGCGGTATTGCACTCGATAAAAATCAAGCCAGAGTCACTCTTCGTGGCGTGACAGACAAACCAGGTATTGCGGCTGAAATTTTCAAAAAAATTGGCTGATAGTAATGTCAACGTTGATATGATTATTCAAAATGTAGGACACGATGGCACCACTAATTTAGGCTTTACCGTTCCTCAAAATGAGCTTGAAATGACTAAAGCAGCTATGAATGAGTTACGAGCCAGTGAAGGCGTTGAGTATGATAGTGATATTGTAAAAGTTTCAATTGTCGGTGTGGGCATGAAATCACACAGTGGTGTTGCGTGTAAAGCCTTTGATACGATGGCAAAAGAGGGCATTAACATTGAAATGATTAGTACCAGTGAAATCAAAATTTCGATGGTCATTCAAGCAAAATACGGTGAATTAGCAGTTCGTGCCTTGCACAGTGCCTACCAAATTGGATAAATAATTAATGCAAAAATTTTTAACGTGGACGTTAGAGCAGATACGAAAAGATGGCTCATCTATGAGTTGGATGGAAGAGAAGCGGTTCGAATGGGTACCGCTTTGTGCCTCCATGCTCAAAAATCTTTTAGATGGGCATACTTTTATTGTCATTACCGATGATGATAGAGAATGGTTTTGCCACTATATGCTACGAGCCTTGAACAATCATCGTAAAAACAGACCTATTTTACCGTTTATCTCATTGCAAACGCTCTATCCTAATTTGTATCAAGTGAAGACAAAGGATGATATTGAGTTGTTAGAAAATATGCTTTCACAGGTTTTTCCAAGTGGATATACCTTTTTTTATGTAGGGAAAAACAGTGATATCAAAATGCAAATAGCCAAACGTAAAGATGATAGTTTTATGTGGATTATGGACGAGCATATTCAAAATAGCTTTTATCTTTTAAGTGATGATGACAGTTTAGATATAAAATTAATTCAGCTTTTTAGACTCTTAGATAAAAGTATTGATGCCGTGCTTTTTGCTGAGGTTACCTTTGATAATGAGTGATGAAGGTCTTTTTTAGCCATATTTTAATTTCAAAAAATGTGGAGAAAGCCAAAAGAGAGTTTACAAGAAACATATGCCAAAGAGCGTCATCTTTTTTTTTATCAAAGATGAATTTTTACTTGAAGATGCCAAAGAGGTTATCAAAGAGGCATATATTGCAGAATCCGTACAAAAATATTTGATTTTAGTGGCAAAAGGGTATCGTGTTGAGGCCCAAAATGCACTTTTGAAAATTTTAGAAGAGCCTCCTCGCCACATTGTTTTTATTGTGGTAGCTCCTTCTAAAAATGCCTTGCTTCCTACCATCCGATCTCGTTTAGTTCAAAAAGAGCTTTTATCTGAACGTGAGGTAATACACTCAGGACTTAATTTAAAGCAATTAGATTTAAGTGATATTTATCCCTTTATACAAAAACATCAATCGTGTGAAAAAAGCGTTTTAAAAGAGTTGGTTCAAGCTATTGTGTATGAAGCGATTCATGAACACCATCTGCGTTTTAGTGAAAAAGAGCTAGAAGCGTTTCAAAAATTAGTGCATTTAGTCGAACTTAATGCGAGGGCGCAAACCATCTTAACAACACTTTTGTTATCTATTATGCTTAGGAAATACCAATGAGATGCTATAAACTTTCTTCAACTACAAATGTGGCTTCGGTGTTTGATGCCTTAGGTGTTACGAAAGAGGGTATTTCGATTTTAAAGCAAAAGGCGCATGTGAATTTTGTCTATATCAAAGATTTAAAAGCACCTGCTGCTAATATTTTAAAGCAAGATGCTCTTTCCATCGGTGCGGATTTAGCTGTGCCAAAAGAGACGATTACATGTAAAACTCCAGTAGTAGATGCTCTTTTGATTGCAAATGATAAACAGCTTAAAGAGCTGAGTTTAAAAGAAAAAATACAACCTTTTGGACTTAAGGATTTGGCAAAAAAACTGGGTGAATTTGTTTTTACATGTAAGATGATTTTGTAGTGATGGGTGTCATTAATACCAATGAAGATAGTTTTTTCGAAGGAAGTCGTTTTAGTGGCGAGAAGGCATTAAAGCACATTGAAGAGATGATAGAATCAGGGGCTGGAATTATTGACTTAGGCGGTGTTTCAAGTCGTCCGGGAAGTCTTGGGGTGAGTGAAGAAGAAGAGCTCTCTCGCATTGCTCCAATTGTGGATTTGATTGCGAAAAACAACCTTACATGTAAAGCCAAATTTTCGCTTGATAGTTATTCGCCTTTGTGTTTAGAATATGCGCTTTCAAGGGGATTTAGCATTGTTAATGACATTACAGCCCTTGCCAACGATGATGTGGCACGTGTGGCTGCACGGTATGATGCCACCGTTGTTTTGATGCATATGCAAGGCGAACCTTCATCGATGCAAGAGATGCCACATTACGATAATGTGATGCTTGACGTGGATGCTTTTTTTTGAGGAACGTATTGAAAAAGCAAAACGCTTTGGGATTGAAAATATTATTTTAGATGTCGGTATTGGTTTTGGAAAAACGTTGGAGCAAAATTTACAACTCCTTCAGCACCATGAACATTTTTTTACATTTTGGGTATCCCTTACTTGTCGGGGCAAGCCGTAAATCAATGATTGATAAAATTATTCCTACGCCAATTTCTGAGCGTTTACCCGGAACATTAGCTCTTCATTTAAAGGCATATGAGCATGGAGCAACGATTCTTCGTGTTCATGATGTCAAAGCGCATGTGCAAGCTTTAAGTGTTTTACGTTGCACTTCATCATACTGTATAGGATTCTTTTTTGGAAAAATAATAGACCTTTTAAGTCGCATAAGTGCACTCTATAACATTCCTCAGTGGATTGTCAATAGCGGTGCTGTGGCAATTGTTGTAATTTTGATTGCTTCTCCTTTTGTTGTGCGTTATTTGATGCAACCTAAATATTATAAATTTCGTGAAATGATTTTATTTAAAGTTTTATGGCGCTGGAAATATAAAAAAGGTGAGGTCATAGGGCTGTGGTGTTATTGCCCTAAGTGTCAAGCGATGCTCATGGTCGATGATGAAAATTGTCGCTCTGAGGAAAATTTACAGAATAAACTCACTTTTTTTTATTTGCCATGAGTGTGGAGGAAATGAATTAGGTCGGGTTGTCGGTGGCGATAGACGGTATGTTTTAAGCCTTGTCAAACGTGATATTTGGCGACACATTCGGGATGGAAGTTATAACGAGGTTGCTTCTGCCACCAAAGGGGCATTGGAGCTTTATACTTCTTTAGAAACGAAAGAGCAGACGAGTGAACTTTGTAATGAAGTTGATGTTCTCGACTCTGAGAATGAAAAAGATGCGAAAGACGTCTTGACGTGTGATGAGAGTGATAAAAAGGCTGAGCCTGAGGAAGTAAAAAAAGATGGAATTTGAATTTTATTATTATGTGATTTTTTTAGTGACAGGATTTGTCGCTGGTTTTATTGATGCGATTGCAGGAGGAGGTGGAATTATCACCATTCCCGTGTTGATGGCCTCAGGGATGCCTCCGCATGTTGCTCTAGCAACCAATAAACTACAAGCCACGTTTGGCAGTGGTATGGCAGCGTTTAATTTTATTCGCAAAGGATTTATTAAATGGTCAGAAGTTGCCAAAGGGGTCTTTTATACCTTTGTGGGTGCAGCTCTTGGAACCTATGCCATTTTATTGATGGATCCTAATATGCTCGCCAAAGTCATCCCTGTGATGCTCGTGGCGATTTTTATCTATACCCTCTTATCGCCCAAAATGGGCGAGAATGACCGTCATGCATACCTTGGACAGCATCTTTTCTTTTTTTATTTTCGGTTTGGCGATTGGCTTTTACGATGGCTTTTTAGGACCTGGAACGGGAACCTTTTGGACGATAGCCATGGTGGGGCTTTTAGGACTGAATCTTAAAAAAGCCACCGCACAAACCAAAGTGATGAATTTTACCAGTAACATTGTCTCTTTAGCGGTTTTTCTTTGGAGTGGGAATGTACTTTTTGCCATCGGCTTTTTGATGGGCTTTGGACAGGTAATAGGCGCTTATTTTGGCTCCAATATGGTGATTAAAAAAGAGGTCAAGTTTATTCGACTCTTTTTTCTTACGATGGTTGCTTTAACCCTTATGAAATTGATTTACAGCAGTTACATCGCATGAATTTTCAAGAATACAGTGAAAAAATAGAGATTTTAAAAGCGTGGGCAAAAGCCTATTACGTCGATGATGCGCCCATTGCCAGTGATGAAGAGTATGACAGACTCTATCATGAGATTTTGGCATTTGAGAAGGAAAATCCTCTCTTTGCGGATGAGAGTAGTCCCACAAAGCGTGTGGGTGGTATGGTGCTTGAAGGGTTTAATAAAGCCTCGCATAAAGCCCGTATGTGGAGCATGGAAGATGTTTTTGATGAACACGATTTGGATGCGTGGATAGAGCGTGTTAAAAAAGTTAAAGAAAATTTTACCTTTTACTGTGAGCCAAAGTTTGATGGGGCAAGTCTCAATCTTGTTTATGAAAATGGAGCTTTAAAACAAGCCATCACGAGAGGCGATGGAAGCATCGGCGAGGATGTCACACAAAATGTTAAAACCATTGGTTCTATTCCGTTGCAGATTGCCTATGAAGGGTTGATTGAGATTCGAGGCGAAGTGGTCATTAAAAAGGCGGATTTTGAACGCTTAAATGAGGAACGTTTGCATACAAATGAGCCACTCTTTGCCAATCCTAGAAATGCAGCCGCAGGGAGTCTGAGGCAGTTAGATACGAGCGTTACGGCCAAACGTAAATTGATGTTTTATCCATGGGGCATTGGTGAGAATCAGTTAGCGCAGACACGTTTAAGTGAAAAAATGCGCTTTGTGTATGATTTGGGTTTTTTACAACCGCCACGCATTGTCGTTACACAAAACGTGGACGATGTTCATACGCTTTATCACGAATTGATTGAAACACGTGATGCCATTGAGATGATGATGGACGGCATGGTGGTCAAGGTCGATGAGATTGCCTTGCAAGAGGAGTTAGGCTATACCGTGAAGTATCCTAAATGGATGGTAGCCTTTAAATTTCCAGCCATCGAGAAGGTGACAAAGCTTAGAGCCATTACCTTGCAAGTGGGACGTACAGGAGTGGTCACACCCGTAGCAGAAGTTGAAGCGGTGAACATCGAAGGGGTTGTGGTGGAGCGAGCTACGCTTCATAATTTTGATGAGATCGAGCGTAAAGATATTCGCATAGGGGATAGTGTTATTATTATTCGTAGTGGTGATGTCATTCCAAAGATTATTAAAGTGTTGGTGGAGCGCAGGGAGGGGAGCGAAGTTATTCCCAAACGTCCTTTGGTCTGTCCTGTATGCGGGGGAGAGCTTTTGGATGAGGGAGCGCTCATTAAGTGTCAAAACCTCTCCTGTGATGCGAGGGTTGTAGGAGCGATGATTCACTTTGCTTCGAAAAAAGCGCTCAATATTGATGGTCTTGGCGATAAAATTATTGAGCAACTCTATGCGCAAAAAGTGGTTTTACATGTAAAAGATTTGTACACACTCTCTTTAGAGCAACTCTTAGCATTAGAGGGATTTAAAGTTAAAAAAGCACAAAACCTTTTGGATGCGATTGCGCAGAGTAAAGGGGTGGCTTTAGAGAAGTTTATTAACGCTTTGGGCATTGAACATATTGGTGAAGTGGCGGCTAAAAAAATTGCAAGAACCTTTGGTTTAGAATGGCTGGAGGCAACGCATGAGCAGATTATTGGCTTAGAGGGCTTTGGCGAAGAGATGGCAAAAAGTTTGGTGGAGTTTATTCACGTCAATGCTGTTGAGACCAAAGAGTTGATGGAAATTATTGCGCCTGTGGCATCGAAACTTGAAATTACAGAGTCGGTGTTTACAGGCAAAACGGTTGTTTTAACAGGTTCTATGTCCAAATCACGTGATGAGATGAAAGCGATGCTTGAATCTTTCGGAGCCAAAGTGAGTGGCAGCGTCTCTAAAAAAACCGATTTTGTGATTTTTGGTGAAGAGGCGGGTAGTAAATTGGATAAAGCCCTAGAACTTGGGGTAAAAACGCTCAGTGAAGCGAAAGTAAACGAGATGATAGTATGAGACTAGATAGTTATCTATTTGAGCAAGGATTGGCTCAAAGTCGCAATAAAGCAGCAGAGCTCATTAAAGAGGGCAGTGTGTGGGTAAATGGCAAAGTAGAGCGTAAAAGTTCGTACGATGTCGGTGAAAATGACACAGTGAGTGTTGAAAAACTCAGTCAATATGTCAGCCGTGCGGGGCTTAAATTGCGTGGATTTATCAACGAACTCTCTTTACATGTAAAAGGCTTAGAGGTTTTGGATATTGGCAGTAGTACAGGTGGATTTGTACAGGTTTGGTTAGAAGAAGAGGTGCAAAATGTCACGGCGGTGGATGTGGGAAGTGAGCAACTTCACCCCACACTTAGAGTCGATAATCGAGTTATTTTGCATGAAAATAGTGATATACGACTTTTTACCCCCAATAAGACCTACGATATGGTCAGTTGTGATGTTTCATTTATTGGGGTGAGTGCTCTTTTAGGAGAGATTGACCGTTTGGCAAAATATGACATTATTATTTTGTTTAAACCGCAATTTGAGGTGGGAAAAAATGTTAAACGCAGTACCAAAGGGGTGGTCAAAGATGGTGCAGCTATTCTAAGAGCACACCAAAATTTTGAATCACAAACGATTGGTCTTGGATGGAAACTGATAGAAAAAAAAGAATCGCTTGTAAAAGGAAAAGAGGGGAATGTTGAGACGTTCTACTATTTTAAGAAAAGAGAGTGTTGATACCTTAGCCATTGGTAGTTTTGATGGTATTCATGTGGGACATCGACAGCTTATTAACAGACTTGGCGTTCATGGAGCGCTATGCGTCATTGATAAAGATGAGGCGAACTTAACCCCAGGTATTAAGCGTAGCGAATACGCGGGATGTCCTTGCATGTTTTTACATTTTTTAAAGGTAAAACATTTAAGCGGTGCAGAGTTTATTGCTTTGCTTCAAAAAGAGTTTGTGAATTTGAAAAAAATTGTTGTAGGGTATGACTTTTTCTTTGGAAAACATCGTGCGTGTAATGCTTATGATTTGCAAAAACTGTTTGATGGCGAAGTTGAAGTTGTTGAAGAGTTTACGTATCAGGGAATTTCCATTCATTCAAGTCTTATTCGAACCTATTTAATTGAGGGAAGAATTGAAGAGGCAAACCGTTTTTTAGGCCGAGAATACGCTATAACAGGCAGTATTGTAAGTGGGCAGGGGATTGGGAAAAAAGAGTTGGTTCCGACTTTAAATCTTAAAATTTCAGACTATTTAATTCCGCACGAAGGGGTTTATGCTACACGTTCACGTATTGGACAAAACGTATATGATTCGGTTTCATTCATTGGAACAAGACAGAGTACGGATGGAATGTTTTCTGTTGAGACGCATATTATTGGAGAAGATATTTTGGAAGTAACAACGCCTGTGGAACTTTTCTTTGTTGCTTTTTTACGGGATAATCAAAAATTTAATGCCCTCAGTGACCTTAAGGCGCAAATTGTATGTGATAGAGAGAATGCAAAAAAGCTTTTAAAAACATGTTATTTTTATTTAGGTGATTTTACGGAAAAGAACTCTCATGGATAAAGTATTTACAAAACCCATTACCAAACAGTTTGAATTTGATGAAGATGTTGCCATTGTATTTGATGATATGCTAGAGCGTTCCATCCCTTTTTACAAAGAGGTTTTGGAGCTTACATGTAAAATGATTTGTTTACATGTAAAAGAAAATGCGCACGTGGTGGATCTTGGCTGTTCCACGGCAAATACCCTTCTCGCCTTGCATAAAATGAACAAAAGCTATCATCTTTTAGGGATTGATAATGCTGAGGCGATGTTGCGCATTGCACAGCAAAAAGTGCATGCGTATGGCGCAAAAATAGAGCTTCAAGAAGCGGATATTATGCAAGTAGCTCTTAGTCATCAAGATGTGATTATTGCTAATTATATGCTTCAATTTATTCGCCCTTTGCAACGAGGTGATTTTGTACGTAAAATTTATGACGCCTTAAATCCCGATGGACTTTTTATTTTCAGTGAAAAAATTGTCTTTGACGATAAAGTGCTTAATAAAGAGATGATTGATTTGTATTATGCGTTTAAGCGCACACAAGGGTATAGCGATTTTGAGATTGCGCAAAAAAGAGAAGCCCTAGAGAACGTGTTGATTCCTTACACCGAAGAAGAAAATAAGGCTATGCTTAAAAGTGTCGGTTTTACAACCATTGAAACTATTTTTAAGTGGGGAAATTTTGCGACATTTATAGCGAAAAAAGGGGTAAACCCTTTTTCTTGAAATGCTATTTTTGGAAGAGTTTAGGGTGTTTGGATTTCATAAAATTAATCACTTCAATGACCTCTTCAAAGCCCATTTCACTCTCTTCGTCTTCATCTTCAAAAACTTCATCTAAACTATTAACATAAAGATCAATTGCTTTTGGCAAATCCTCTTGCTTCACACCCGCAAAATAAAGTGCTGCACCTAGCATATCGGCAAGTTGCATCGCCATCTCTTCAATTTCATCTTTAGCATTTTGAAGTTCTTTTTCAAGTTGTTTTGTATCCATTATTTATCCTTTGTTGGCGATGATATTCATCACTTGAGATTTGATGCTATCATAAATAAAAGCGTCTTTGAAGTTGCTGAGAAGACCCCCACTTGCATTGTGATGACCTCCACCATTGGCAATCTGAGCAGCGATTTTACTGACATCTACTTTACCGCTCGAGCGTAAACTAATGGTCTTTTTAGAGGTGACATCCATAAAAAAATCAAAATCAGGGTTAGCGCTTAGGAAGTCATTGCCAATGACAGAAACATTGCCAATGTTATAGGTCAATATTCCTTTATACTCTTTGTAGCTAATTTGCATTTTCTCTTTGTTTTGGGTTAGTAAACGAACATTGTACGCAGAAATAAGATTGCTTAGGGTGTCATTTATGTTACTCTTAAAGTAGCTCTTTTTAATCCCATGGATGGCATCATCTAAAGCGATGTGTGCATCTTTACATGTAAAGAAGGCTTGGGCTTGAGAGAGAAGAGAAAAAATATACTGAGTGTTTTCTTCAGGAAACATGATTTTATTGACCTCTTTAGCACTACTGACAAGCCCCATACACACTTTTCCTAACTCAAAATGAGGGTCATTTTCTAACCAAATATCCACAGCATTGACCACATCTACAAAATGAGATAAGGCTTCATTGTGTCCATAAAGAGCACTGAAAAAATCATAGGTAATTTTAGTAGCACAGCGACTCGAATCTAAATAATACCATTCATAAGTATTCGCGCACTCTTCACCTGTTTTGTGATGGTCTAAGAGAAGTAAAAGTATCTCTTTTTCAGCAATATTCACTTTGGCTTGAAACTCTGTGGCTTGTTCCATCGTTAGGTTAAGGTCGGTAATAAGAATCACATGTTTTTCAAAAGAGGAGGTTTGTATTTGGGCTAAAATTTGATTAAAACATTCGTTAATTTCTTTGCCATAATTAGAGTTGTAAAAGCTGATTGAATCAAAAAAATGAGCACTCACCATTTGACAGCCATAGCCATCCAAATCGGTGTGCGAGAGGTGATGTAGTTTATAGTTCATAAAATTCCTTAATGCTTAGTTGAGTTAATTTAGAGCTTGTCGATTTCGATAGAGCCCATGACTTCAAATTTTGAGCTTGAATCAATTTCTGCGTGTGAGAGCACAACAATATCAAGACCAAATTTTTCGAAAATATCGGAGAGCGACTTACGTAGCAGTGGATCAACGATAATTACAACAGGCGCAATGCCTTTATGCAAAAGTTTGGTTGCTTCATCGCTACATGCTTTAACGAGGGTATTAATTTGTCCAATATTTAAAATTAAATCTCGTATACCATCACGTTCTCTTAATGAATCTAAGAGTTTTTGCTCTGTTGCGGCGTTAAAAGTTAAAAGTTTTAAAATGCCATTTTCATCTTTATACTGTTTGGTAATAACCCGAGAGAGTTTTGCACGAACTTGCTCTACAATGATGGTCACGTTTTTCGTGACTTCTGCCACATCGCTAATCGTTTCTACAATGGTTAAAAGGTCTTTAATGGGTATTTTTTCATGTAAAAGCGCTTTCAGTACTTTTTGATAGCAATATTGGCAACTTTAAGACAATCGCTCACCACCACAGGATAATCTTTTTTGGAGTTTATCTACAAGGCTTTGTACCTCTTGGCGGGTGAGAAGTTCTTCGGCATACTGTTTAATCAGTTCACTTAAATGGGTTGAAATAACTGTCGCAGGGTCTACTGTGGTGTAGCCTTTAATAATGGCATCTTCTTTGGCACTTGCTTCAATCCAAATGGCATCAAGCCCAAATGCAGGCTCTTTGGTTGGAATACCTTGTACTTTATCAATCGTCAAACCACTGTCCATTGCCATAAATTTATCGGGATAAATTTCACCACTGCCAATCTCAATGCCTTTGAGTAAAAGTTGGTAATGGTTAGGACTTAAGTGCAAGTTGTCACGAATACGAACTTGAGGAATAAGATAACCAAAATCCGAGGCAATTTTGCGACGCATGCTTTTAACACGATCCAGTAAGTCACCCCCTTGTGCTGGGTCAGCAAGTTTAATGAGTTGGTAGCCCAAATCAAGTTCTAAAATTTCAAGCTTTAAAATATCATTAAGGGTTGTTTCTTCTTCCTTACGTAGCTCTTCAGGGCTCTTCTTTTGTGCTTGTGCGCTTTGCGCTTTTGTATCAGCTTCTTGTTTTGCTTTTTGCATAGCAGCAGGTGTTTGTGAAAAGAATTTCTGAAATGAAAAATGCCCCTCAGCCGTTTGTTTGCCAAGATATCCTAATCCTAAAAAGAGAAGTCCTACAAAGCCTAAAGAAAGGGTTGGTAGACCTGGTACGAGTGCAAACATGACTAAAATAAATCCTACAATTAAGAGGGTTTTGTATTCTCCAAAAAGTTGATCAACAGCACCATCGGTGAAACTTTGATCATCTGCTTTGTTTGCCCGTGTAATAATAATACCAGTTGCCGTGGAGCTAATAAGGGCTGGAAGCTGTGAAACAAGACCATCACCAATGGTTAAAATAGTGTAAGTTTGCGCACTTACTCCTAAATCTAAATCATGCTGAAATGCACCAATAAGAAAGCCACCAATGATGTTAATGATGGTAATAATAATACCCGCAACAGCATCTCCCTTAACAAATTTACTCGAACCATCCATGGCTCCATAAAAGTTAGCTTCTTGAATAATATCTTCACGTCGTTTACGTGCTGTTTTTTCATCAATTAAGCCTGCATTTAAATCCGCATCTATTGCCATTTGCTTTCCAGGCATCGCATCAAGGGTAAAACGTGCTGCTACTTCTGCAACGCGGGTTGATCCTTTGGTAATAACCATAAAATTGATTAAAACAAGAATAGAGAAAACAACAATACCAATGACATAGTTTCCCCCCACTACAAATTGTCCAAAACTTGAAATAATTTCACTGACCGCATCAGGACCTTGGTGTCCATTGGTTAAAATCATTCTCGTGGTAGAAATATTTAAAGAGAGCCTAAAAAGCGTAATAATTAAAATCAATGTTGGAAAGGTCGTTAAATCGGTTGGTTTAGGAATGTACAAAGAAATTAAAATAATCAGTACAGAAACAGAAAGCGAAATAACCAGAAAAAAATCGAGTATAGCACTAGGCAGTGGAACAATAATAATCGCTAAAATAGAAACGATAAAAACAACAACGGTAAGATCTTTTGCTTTAACTAAAGGTTCTAAATAAGGAATAACTCTAGCAAGAAGCGAATTTTGATTTTTTTGCCAAGCAATGCCCTTAATTTTCGATAAT
>JAJOKG010000104.1 GCA_021206415.1 Sulfurospirillum sp.
GGTAAAAAATGATATTAACAAACTAAAAGAATTTTTGACATTTTTTAAATCTTATTTTGAACTATAAATCAATTATTGGAAGCGCTATGCATCATTCAACTAAAGAAAAAAAGATTATTCATATTTTTACGCTTATGCAAAAGCTTTACAATGGCGAAGAAATCTATGCTCAAAACGAACGATTGTGTGATGAATTTGGCATCAATGAGCGAACATTAAGGCGCTACCTAGAAGATCTTTTGAGATTGTATGGACAAATTTTAGTCCTTGAGCGTAAGCAAAAAAATATCAATGGCAAAAAGGTAAACGTCTACCGTGTGGTTGATCGACAAAAAGATATTTCAGATACGCTGCGATTTTTTCTTGAAGAGAGCAATGAACTGAGTTGGATCATCACCATGGTACATGAAAATGACCCGAGAATTCTCAATACACTCTCTCTTCACGACAAAGAGATTATTGAAAAAAATATCCAACTGGATAAAAGAGATTTTTTTATTTCGCTCAAATCCCTTTGAAAACCTACAAGACATTGAAGAAATCAAAACGATTTAGTGCAATCAAAACTGCTGTAAAACATAGAGAATATCGAAACATTGAGTACCAATACGATCAGCATGAACTCTTAGAAAACGTTAAGTGTTTAAAGTTGATATTTGCAAGCAACAACTGGTACTTAGCCATCGAGACAGAAGAGGGACAGTTTCGCTTGTTGCGAATCGCTTTTATAAAAAAGATTCATTATGCCAAAGATAAAACAACCTACCAGCAACACACTCTAGCAAAGTACCGCCACTATTTTGAAACCATGCAAAACCCTATGACGCTTGAAGGAGTAGCCATTCAAACAGCTATATTAAAAGCGCATCCTTCCATAAAAACGCTATTTTGTTAAAGGCATGAAGCCTTTTTTTTCTATCCCAACGCTACATTGAAACTACAGAAGATGGTAGTGTTATTTTTAGTATTGACTATACCCAAGCTCTTGAAATTTTGCCTTTTATAAAACAGTGGTCGCCCTCTTTAGAGTTACTTGAGCCTCAAAGTCTTAAAACCATTCTTAAAGAAGAACTATCTCAAGCCTTGTCTATATATAATTGACAGTTATTGACATCATTGTGAAATAAACTTTCTCCATCAAAAGGAGAAAGTGATGCGATCGTGATTATTTGGTCTGTTATGACATCTTGAACACAAAACGTCTCTCAAAAGTTCAAAAATACCTCTATTCTTTAGCGCTAGGTGGTCAAAAAAGTGCTCTGTGCATTCCTCTTAGCCAAAATGAGATGAAAAGCATGATTGATCATCTCTCAAAATTAACCAAAAAAGTAGATCTCATACACATCATTCCCATCGATCCAAAACCGGTTTGTTTTGGGAAAAATGATCTTTTGACCTTTGAAAATGGAGCCATCATCTTATGAATATTCTTTTTATCGATAAAACCAGACCTTACCTTGGCGTTCGAAAACAAAACCATACGTGTTGATGATAAAAAGATACCTTTGCGCTTAGTCGATACCATCGTGCTAGCTTCTGATGTAGCATTGACATCGAAGACACTTTTAAAGATAGCATCTGAGGGGGTGAGTATTGTTCTATACAATGCACATTCACATTCCAATGCAATCGTTCTCAATGGCAATGCAAAAAACAGCGAATTGAAATTGGCACAATACCAAGCATTGCGAAATCGTTTTGGAGCTTGCAAAATATTTTTTTAACCCCAAAAACTTCTAACGACACGCAGCCCATTTACATGCACATGAGATTGTCATTGAAACCAAAGAGGCTCTTGAGCATTGTGTGAGTGCCAATGAAATTGAAAGCCTTTTTAGGGATAGAAGGCTCATTTTCCAGAGCCTATTTTGGACACTATTTTTGATCTTATTCCTCAAAAATTTCACTCAGGAAAGCGCACCAAACAGCCTCCACTTGATCCAGCCAATGCATTGCTTTCTTATCTTTACTCCATGCTGTATGCCATCTTATCCACAAAACTTCTTTCGCATGGCTTTGAGCTAGGCATTGGTTATCTACATACGCCTTTTCGCTCTCACAACGCGTTAGCCTCAGATATGATGGAGCTTTTTTAGACACGATATCAATGAAGCAGTTGTCATTTTGTTTAAAGAAGAGTTGGTGTGCATCAATGATTTTTATAAAAAAGAGGGGGGTTTATCTCAATACGGAGGGTAAAAAGAAACTGTACACACCGATCAAAGAGTTGTGGGAGGGGTTAGAGCCTAAGATTACTACTGAAATTGCATCATTAAGGAGTCTACTGTGCAAGACGAAAGAAAACCATTAATCCTGAAAAGCCCAAAAGTGGACATTAAAATTCATGCAGACTATCTTGAAATAACACTAGATGGATTACATTATGTCGTAGGTTTTGCCCATATATCGGAAATATATCTCAATAAAAACATTGCAATTACTCTACCAGATCTTGTGAGCATTGCTTTAAAAAAACCCATCAGTCTTATTAACCACTACGGCTATGTGGTTGCCGAAATAAGGATTCCTCATGCACGACGCTCCTAAAATGATCCTATGCTACGACATATGCGATGAAAAGCGTCTTCAAAAAATAGGGCGAAGAACAGAGCGTTTTGCACTACGCATACAACGCTCTGTCTATTTTATAGAAAAATTAAGCCCCTCAGAACTTGCAAATGCGCTTGAAGCTATTATGCTCATTCTTAATCCCGATGAAGACGATCTTCGAATCTACACCATCACAGGTCAAACCATTGCATTGCAAAGTGGTATGGATCTGGATAATACGCTTATGGTAAAACCCCTATGACAATTTATGAAAAAATAGAACAACTTTACGCCAAAAAAGCCAGAGCCCACATCGGAAAACACAGAACTTCTCACCGCCATGCTAGAAGAATTACGCTCTATAAAAGAGCATCTTGCCAGTCAAGCAAGTAGCGCTCAACCTAAAAAAGCGTCACCGGAGTTCATGAATTTTGTAAAACAGTTTCGTCTGCTTATGATGGCAAATACATTTGAAAATATCTACCCAGAAGTCATTTATGAAGGTCGATATGTTGGTGTTGATTATCAAGGGTATCTTTACGATAAAAAAACACAAATGCGTTTAAATATGAACGATGCATCTGCCTTGTATAAAATGATGTACGCTGAACATCAAAGAACAGGTAACCACGCAAAGGAAAAAATCCACTACACCATCAAGAAGCTCTCGGCATAACATAATTGACAATTATTGTCACTCTATCTTTTATAATACATAAAAAAAGAGGAGATATCTATGAGTTATGCCAGTACGATTCAACAATCTAACGCTTACTTTGACCACGTGTACCATATGACACATATTGATAACCTCTCCTCTATACTCGTGTATGGACTTTTACCACACGGAAATGCACATCAAAAAACGGACATCTCTGATCGTGATGTGAATAGCAGACGTGCACGCAAAGAGCCTATTTTTGGTAAGTCCATTCATAGTTATGTTCCGTTTTACTTCAATCCAAAAAACCCTATGCTCTACGTGCGAAGTAATCTATCCAAACACATTGTTATCTTTCAAATGAATAAAGAATTACTTTATGCAAAAGGTTCTTTATTTACCGATGGTAACGCTTCGTGCGATAGTACCTCATTTTACAGTAACCCGTCAAATCTTAAAGAACTAGACTGGACATGTTTACGAGCAAAAGGGAACTACTTAGGATTTAACGATGGCAAGCGAAAACGAATGGCGGAATGCTTGGTTCCAAATAAAGTTAGTGCAGTCAACATTGAAAAAATTTTGGTGAACTCGTTTGAGACAAAGCAAAAAGTTGATACGATTACACGCAAGATGATTCCTTGTTGTGTTGATACGAGCTATTTTTTTTTAGAAGGACATTTATGGTTACGATTAAAAAAAGGAAATATTTTTTACTACAAACGCTCAGGCTATTGCCAATACCGTTAACTGTGTTGGTGTTATGGGTGCTGGAATTGCATTTGAATTTAGGTTGCGTTACCCGCAGATGTATCAAAAATACCAAGAACTATGT